>NZ_JBFUHZ010000020.1:0-79520 GCF_056402135.1 Rhodococcus sp. P4_C10
TGACTGGTCCGAACGACCCGTCAACCGCGCACGAGTGTGCAGCACCTAGTCGAAGGAGGGGTCCTCGGTCCGGGTGCGCTTGAGCTCGAAGAAGTGCGGGTACGACGCCAGCGCGACGGTGCCGTCCCAGACCTTGCCCGCGTCCTCGCCGCGCGGGATGCGCGAGAGCACGGGCCCGAAGAACGCGACGCCGTTGACGTGGATGGTCGGGGTGCCGACGTCGGGGCCGACGGCGTCCATGCCCGCCTTGTGGCTGGCGCGCAGTTCCTCGTCGTAGTCGCCCGACTCGGCCGCCGCGGCCAGTTCCGCGGGCAGGCCGACCTCCTCGAGGGCCTCCGCGATGACGACGGGCAGATCCTTGTTGCCCTGGTCGTGGATGCGCGTGCCCATCGCCGTGTACAGCGGCAGCAGCACTTTGTCGCCGTGGTCGCGGGCCGCGGCGATCGCCACCCGGACCGGCCCCCACGCGCGCACCATCAGTTCCTGGTACTCCTCGGGCAGGTCGCGGCCCTCGTTGAGCACGGCCAGGCTCATCACGTGGAAGTTGGCGTCGATGTCGCGGACCTTCTCGACCTCGAGGATCCAGCGCGAGGTGATCCAGCACCACGGGCAGAGCGGGTCGAACCAAAAGTCGGCGGTGTCCTTGGCGGTCACGGGCTGGTCTCCTGTCATCTGCATCGTCGGGGCGAACCACCCCGACGCGGGTCGGTACGAACTCGAGACACGGGTCTCCTGCCATGCCAACCTGCCACGGCCCCGATTCCTTCCCGCACCACCGGGTGCGCCGCTCTCGGTCCACGGGCCGCCCACGGGCAGTAGGGTCGGGACGAAGGCCCGTTCGGATCCGATCGTTCGCCAGCACCTGGGGAAACGGAGCGTGACGCGATGTCATCGAACCGCACATTTGTCATCGTCGGCGGCGGCCTGGCCGGCGCGAAGACGGCGGAAGCCCTCCGTGAGAAGGACTTCGACGGGTCGATCGTGCTGCTGAGCGAGGAGGACCACCTCCCCTACGAACGTCCGCCGCTGTCCAAGGAACACATGGCGGGCAAGAAGTCGCTCGCGGAGTTCACCGTCCACCACGGCGACTGGTACCGCGACCACCACGTCGACCTGCGGCTCGGCACCACGGCCACCGCCCTGGACCGCGACGCCCACCTGGTCACCCTCCCCGACGGCTCGACGCTGGGTTACGACAAGCTCGCGCTGGCCACCGGGTCCCGCTCCCGGCGCCCCCCGATCCCGGGCGCCGACGCCGACGGAGTCCACTTCCTGCGCACCGTCGAGGAGTCCGACGCCCTGCTCGACGCCCTGTCCCCCGGCGCACGGCTGGTGGTGATCGGTGCGGGCTGGATCGGGCTCGAGGTCACCGCCGTCGCCCGCGACCGTGGCGTGATCGTCACCGTCCTCGAGGCGGCCGAACTGCCGTTGCTCGCCGCCCTGGGCGCCGAGATGGGCACCGTGTTCGCCGAGATGCACCGCGAGCACGGCGTCGACCTCCGGTTCCAGGCCCGGGTCGAGGAGATCACCACCGCCGACGGCCGGGCCACGGGCGTACGGCTGGCCTCCGGTGACGTGCTGGCCGCCGACGCGGTCCTCGTCGCCGTGGGCGCGCAACCGAACATCGAACTGGCCGAGTCGGCCGGACTGACGATGGACGGCGGCGTGGTCGTCGACTCCGCGCTGCGGACCAGCGACCCGGACATCGTCGCGGTCGGCGACATCGCCGCGCACTTCCACCCGGTGCTCGACACCCGAATCCGCGTGGAGCACTGGGCCAATGCGCTCAACCAGCCGGCGGCGGCCGCGGCGACCATGCTCGGTCACCCCACCGACTACACGAACCTGCCGTATTTCTTCACCGACCAGTACGACCTCGGCATGGAGTACGTCGGCTACGCACCCCACTACGCCCGGATCGTGGTGCGCGGCGACGTCGCCCGACGCGAGTTCGTCGCGTTCTGGCTCGACGGCGACCACCGGGTCCTGGCCGCGATGAACGTCAACGTCTGGGATGTCGGCGACGTGGTACGGGCCCTGATCCTCGGCCGGATGCCGGTCGACCCGGTGGCGCTGTCCGATCCGAACGTGCCGCTCACCGAGGTCGCCGCCTGAGAGTCGGCGCGAGCGGTCGTGGGGTCCGGCGCGTCGTGATGGGATGGAGGCGTACACCTTTCCCGACCCCGAGGAGCGTCCGACGTGGCCCCACCGAACCTGACCCGCGACCAGGCAGCGCAGCGCGCGGAGCTGTTGACGGTCGACAACTACCGCATCGAGCTGGACCTGACCGACGGCAACGGGGCCCCGGGCGAGCACACCTTCCGCTCCCGCACCACGGTCACGTTCGGCGCGAAGGCCGGCGGCTCGACGTTCGTGGACCTCATCGCCCAGACCGTGCGCGGCGCCACCCTCAACGGGCGCGCGGTGGACGTGAGCGGGTACGACGAGTCCACCGGCATCACGTTGACGGACCTGGCCGAGCGCAACGAGCTGACCGTGGAGGCCGACTGCGTCTACTCGCACACCGGTGAGGGCCTGCACCGCTTCGTCGACCCCACCGACCAGTCCGTCTACCTGTACTCGCAGTTCGAGACGGCCGACGCCAAGCGGATGTTCGCCTGCTTCGACCAGCCGGACCTCAAGGCCACCTTCGACGTTCGGGTCACCGCGCCCACCGAGTGGCAGGTGATCTCCAACTCCGCCGTGGTCGAGACCCTGGCCGCGACACCCGGCGAGCACCACTTCCGCACCACGCCGAGGATGAGCACCTACCTGGTCGCCCTGATCGCCGGCCCGTACGCGCAGTGGAGCGACAGCTACTCCGACGAGCACGGCCACGTCCCGCTGGGCATCTACTGCCGCGCCTCGCTCGCCGAGCACATGGACGCCGAGCGGTTGTTCACCGAGACCAAGCAGGGTTTCGAGTTCTACCACCGCAACTTCGGGGTGCCGTACGCGTTCGGCAAGTACGACCAGCTGTTCGTGCCCGAGTTCAACGCGGGCGCGATGGAGAACGCCGGCGCGGTGACCTTCCTGGAGGACTACGTCTTCCGGTCCAAGGTCACCCGGGCGTCCTACGAACGGCGCGCGGAGACGGTGCTGCACGAGATGGCGCACATGTGGTTCGGCGACCTGGTGACCATGACCTGGTGGGACGACCTGTGGCTCAACGAGTCGTTCGCGACGTTCGCCTCGGTGCTGTGCCAGAGCGAGGCCACCGAGTACACCAACGCCTGGACGACCTTCGCGAACGTGGAGAAGTCCTGGGCGTACCGGCAGGACCAGCTGCCCTCTACGCACCCGATCGCCGCCGACATCCCGGACCTGGCCGCCGTGGAGGTGAACTTCGACGGCATCACCTACGCCAAGGGCGCCAGCGTGCTCAAGCAGCTGGTCGCGTACGTCGGCCTGGAGCCGTTCCTGGCCGGCCTGCGCGCCTACTTCGCCGAGCACGCCTTCGGCAACGCCACCTTCGACGACCTGCTCGCGGCGCTCGAGAAGTCCTCGGGCCGCGACCTGTCCGAGTGGGGCGCGCAGTGGCTCAAGACCACCGGCCTGAACATCCTGCGGCCGGAGTTCACCGTCGACGAGCAGGGCCGGTTCACCTCGTTCGCGGTGCTGCAGGACGGCGCCGCGCCGGGTGCGGGCGAGACCCGGGTGCACCGGCTGGCCGTCGGCATCTACGACGACTCGGACACCGGGAAGCTGGTCCGGACCGAACGCATCGAGCTGGACGTCGAGGGCCCGCGCACCGAGGTGCCGGAGCTGGTCGGCGTCGCCCGCGGCAAGCTGATCCTGGTCAACGACGACGACCTCACCTACTGCTCGGTGCGCCTCGACGCCGAGTCGCTGTCCACCCTGATCGAGCGGATCGGCGACATCGCCGACCCCCTGCCCCGCACCCTCGCCTGGTCCGCGGCCTGGGAGATGACCCGGCAGGCCGAGCTCAAGGCCCGGGACTTCGTGGCGCTGGTACAGCGCGGCATCGGCGCCGAGACCGAGGTCGGCGTCGTGCAGCGGCTGCTGATGCAGGCGCACACCGCGCTGAGCAGCTACGCCGAGCCGGACTGGGCCGCCGAGACCGGCTGGCCCGGCTTCGCGAACCGGCTGCTGGAACTGGCCCGCGAGGCCGAGGCGGGCTCCGACCACCAGCTCGCGTTCGTCAACGCGCTGACCGGCGCGCAGCTGTCCGCCTGGCACACCGAGGTGCTGACGGAACTGCTCGACGCGGACCCGGCCGGCCTCGGCCTGCCGGGCCTGACGGTGGACACCGACCTGCGCTGGCGGCTGGTGCACGCGCTGGCCGCGGCCGGCGAGGTGGACGCGGAGTCGGTGGCGTCGCCCTTCATCGACGCCGAGGCGCAGCGTGACCCGACCGCGGCCGGGTCACGTCATGCGGCCGCCGCGCGGGCGTTGCGGCCGCAGGCGGAGGCCAAGGCGCTGGCCTGGGCGACGGTCGTCGACGACGACTCGGTCCCGAACATCACCGCCCGCGCCATCATCGGCGGGTTCGCCGGACCGGGGCAGGACGCGGTGCTCGAGCCGTACCTGACCCGCTACTTCGCGGACATCCCCGGCGTGTGGGAACGACGCTCGAGTGAGGTCGCGCAGACGGTGGTGATCGGTCTGTACCCGGCGTGGGCGATCAGCGAGGCGGCGGTCGGCGCGGCGGACGAGTTCCTCGCCGGTGAGCACCCGCCGGCGCTGCGGCGGCTGGTGGTCGAGGGCCGGGCCGGGATCGTGCGGTCGCTCGCGGCGCGGGCGTTCGACGCCGGCTGACCCCACAGACGCCGGTGACCGAATGCCGCATTCGTTCAGCTCAGCTGAATGAATGCGACATTCGGTCACATGGGGGGTGGGGACTGAACGTCCCCTCTAGCTAATAGAACTACGGGCGGGCGATGGCCGCGCTCATCACCCGGATCGCGCTGATCAGGCCGTCGACCAGGTCGGCCTCGCCGAACGAGGAGACCGCCGCGGTCACGCCGAGCTGCGCGACCCGGTCGGTGACCCGGTCTGCCACGGCCCTGCCCGCACGGATCTCCACGGCGCGCTGGTTCGGCGACACCGCGATGAGCACCGAACGCTCGGCCTCGGGCGTCGTCGGGAACAGCTCCTCCGCGCCGGCCGCCGGGTCGTCGCCGAGCGGGCCGATGTACGCGTTGAAACGCACCTTGGTCGCGCGGGTCGCGTCGGTCATGGCGTCGTCGAGCGCCACCAGCTCGTCCACGGTGAACGGCAGGTCGTCGTACGGCTCGCCGATGCGGTGCACCGACGAGACGCGACCACTGGCGGTCAACACGGACCCCACCGGGAGGTCGGCCTCGATCACTGCCGGGAAACGGTTACCACCTGCCACTTGCCGTACCTCCGATCAGATCTGCGGAACCGGCCTCGATGGCCGCATGTCCACCGTGGTGACCGGCAACGGTCACCTCGTCGACTGCGGACCACAACACCGGCTTGTGCGTCCATTCCTTGTCCAGCGAGTAGTGCTCGGGCGTCGTGCCCGCCACCGGCTTGGCAAGGTAGGACAGTCCCGCGATGATCGCCGTGATGACCACGGGGATCGCTACGAAGATCAGCACTGTCTCAAGAATGCTCACGAGGCAAACGGTAGCCCAGTCGGCGGCAATTCGTACCGTCGGGGCCAACTCCGCGCGAGCCGCCTACGCCGCGCCCTCACCCAGGTAGCGCAACCACACCGGGTCGAGCTCCTTGTTGTCCGCGAGCAACCGCCAGTGCTGCCCCTTCGGCGGCACCAATGTGGCTCGCAGCGTCCAGCCGAGCTCGCTGAGCAGCTTGTCGGCCTTGCGGTGGTTGCACGGCGCGCAGCACGCGACGCAGTTCTCCCAGGAATGGCCGCCGCCTCGGCTGCGCGGGACCACGTGGTCGATGGTCTCGGCCTTGTCGCCGCAGTAGGCGCAGCGGAAGCGGTCCCGGTGCATCAGCGCGGCGCGGGTCAAGGGGATCCGGGCCCGGTACGGGACGCGCACGTAGGTGCGCAGCCGGATCACGGACGGCACCTGCAGCGAGTACTCGGCGGAGTGGATGACCTGGCCCAGCGGGTCCTCGTGGACGGCGTCGGCCTTGGCGCAGACCAGCAGGACGACGGCCCGACGGACGGGCAGTGCGGTGAGCGGTTCGTAGGTGGCGTTGAGCAGCAGCACCCGGCGTTTCACCCAGGCGGGTACCGCGTCCTCGCCCAGGTCCGAGGGTCTGGCGCCCTCGTTGATCAATTGCAGCGGAGAAGCCCCCGGTCCCCGTGACATGCGGGAAGCGGTGGGCTCGAGTTGTCGATGCGCGCGTGCGCCCTGTCGGTGCTTCATGCGACCTCCGGAAACAAGTGCCTCCAAGTTGACCACGGATGACGGCCGTGCGCACGCCCATTTTTGACATCGGACACCGGACATCGGGTGAACACTGGGCAACGACCGTGTCACCGGCGCGGCACGTCACCACCACAATCCACACGTCACCACCCCACCCCACAGGCCGGCGCTACGACCCATGGGCACTGGCTTCGACACCGCACCCGGTGGCAGGCACAATGGTGACGCCATGACTGAACCCGAGATGAGCTTCTACGACGCAGTCGGCGGTGCCGAGACGTTCCGCCGGCTCACCGCCCGGTTCTACGAGGAGGTGGCCAAGGACGAGATCGTCCGGCCGCTGTACCCGGAAGAGGACCTCGGCCCCGCCGAACGCCGCATGCGGTTGTTCCTCGAGCAGTACTGGGGCGGCCCGCGCACCTACTCCGACGAGCGCGGCCACCCGCGGCTGCGGCTGCGCCACCAGCCGTTCCGGATCGGCCCGATCGAGCGGGACGCCTGGCTGCGGTGCATGCACGTCGCGATCGCGTCGATCGAGCCGGAGATCCTCGGCGACGCGCACCGCCGCGCCCTCACCGACTACATGGACATGGCGGCCGCGTCGATGGTGAACGCGCCGATCTGACCGACTACGCCCGCGCGGTGCCGCTCGGGTCGTGGCGGCAGCGGGTGTTTGGCACTATGTGAACCTGTGAGCACCGAGGAGAACGCGCCGCAGGCGGCAGAACCGTGGTGGACGAATGCGGTGTTCTACCAGATCTACCCGCGCTCGTTCTCCGACTCGAACGGCGACGGGGTCGGTGACCTGGGCGGCGTCCGGGAGCGGCTCGGCTACCTCGAACTGCTCGGTGTCGACGCCCTCTGGCTGAGCCCGGTGATGCGCTCGCCGATGGCCGACCACGGCTACGACGTCTCCGACCCCCGCGACATCGACCCGCTGTTCGGCGACCTGGACGTCATGACGGCGCTCGTCGAGGAGGCGCACGCCCGCAAGATCAAGGTCACCATGGACCTGGTGCCCAACCACACCAGCTCCGAGCACCCGTGGTTCCGGGCGGCGCTGGCGGCCTCCCCGGGCAGCCCGGAGCGTGCCCGCTACCTGTTCCGCGACGGCCGCGGCCCGGACGGCGCCGAGCCGCCGAACAACTGGCCGAGCATCTTCGGCGGCCCGGCCTGGACCCGGGTCACCGAGGCCGACGGCTCGCCCGGCCAGTGGTACCTGCACATCTTCGCCCGCGAACAGCCCGACCTGAACTGGGACAACCCGGAGGTCGCGGAGGACCTGGCGAAGACCCTGCGGTTCTGGCTGGACCGCGGCGTGGACGGCTTCCGCATCGACGTCGCGCACGGCATGGCCAAGCCCGAGGGCCTGCCGGACCACGACTGGGACACCAACCGGCTGATGCGCAACGACGACGACGATCCGCGGTTCAACAACCCCGGCGTCCACGAGATCCACCGCGGGCTCCGCACGGTGATGGACGAGTACCCGGGCACGGTGGCCGTCGGCGAGATCTGGGTCCGCGACAACGAGCGGTTCGGCCAGTACATCCGCCCGGACGAGCTCCACCTGGGCTTCAACTTCCGGCTCGCCGAGGCCGAGTTCGGCGCCGAGCCGGTGCGGGCGGCGATCGAGAACTCGATGGCCGCGGTCGCCGGCGTCGGCGGCACGCCCACCTGGACGCTGTCCAACCACGACGTCGAACGCGAGGTCACCCGCTACGGCGGCGGCCGGGTCGGCACGGACCGGGCGCGGGCGATGGCACTGGTCGAACTGGCGCTGCCGGGTGCCACGTTCGTCTACAACGGGGCGGAGCTGGGACTGCCGAACGTGGACCTGCCCGACGCGGCACTGCAGGACCCGGTCTGGGAGCGGTCCGGGCACACCGAGCGCGGCCGGGACGGCTGCCGGGTGCCGCTGCCCTGGGAGGGCGGCGCACCGCCGTTCGGGTTCACCTCCGGCGCCTCGCCGTGGCTCCCGATGCCGCCCGAGTGGGCCCCGCTCACCGTCGAGGCCCAGCTCGAGGACCTGGGATCGATGCTGACGCTCTACCGCACCGCGCTGGACCTGCGGGCCACCCGCCCGGAGTTCAGCGGAGCCGAGATCGACTGGTACGGAAGCCCTCCCAGCTGCCTGGCGTTCCGTCGGCGCGGCGGACTCATCTGCGCGCTCAACGCCTCCGATGCGCCCATCCCGATGCCGCCGGGCGAGGTACTGCTCGCCAGTGTCCCGCTGACGGCCGGCGAACTCCCGCCGAACGCGGCGGTCTGGCTGGTCTGAGACGCCGGGCCCCGGACCCGACCGGGCCGGGGAGCCCGGTCAGGTCGGTCGGGGTGCGGTCAGATGACGGTCAGCGGCAGCGATCCGCCGCGCCGGGCGAACACCGAACCGAAGCGGGCATCGAGCCGGAGCCAGCTCTTGGTCACCCGGATCCGCACCGTCTCGTCCGCGTCGATCCGCGCCAGGTCGGCGTCCAACGCCAGCGGCGCCGCACCGGCGTGCGGGATGAATCCCATTGCCGCCAATGCGAACACCGTGCGCATCGACACCGCGACCTGCTCCCCCGCGCCGTCGACGGTGAGTACGTCCTGCGCGAGCAGGGACGCGGGCGGGCCCTGGCTGCTGCCGAAGTCCTTGGCCACCGCCACGCCCTGCTGCGCCAACTCCACGAGCACCCGCGCCGGCACGTCGTCGACGTGCACGAATCCCTCGACCGGCGGCAACGCACCCTGCCAGGCCGAGTCCATCGAGAAACCCGGGTCGACGTGGGCACCCGTCGCCTCGGTCAGCGCGCGCAGCAGCGTGTCACCGGCCGCCGTGGTGTCTGCGGGTGCGACCCGTCCGGACACCACCCGCGCCGCGAGGGCATCGAAACCCGTTGTCGCCCAGGCCTCCAACAGATCCTCGCCGCGCTGGCGCAGTCGCACGACCACGGCCTCGTCCAACCTGATCGCCCGGGCGAGGAAGGTCGCGAGGTTCTCCCGCTCACCCCGGTCCGGGACGGTCAGGCCGCGTTCATGCACGCTTCCAGCTCTCCAGGTAGCCGCGCTCGCCGGCCGTGAGCCGACGCAGGCGCTGGGTGTCGATGTCGAACGCCGCAATCTGGGTGGACGCCACGATCGCCGGCGCCGACGCCGGGTCCGCACCGCCCGCCCGCACCTCGTACCCGATGGTGAAGTCGACCGCGCGCACCGACTCGATCCACATCAACACGTCGAGCGGGCCGTCGTCGTGCCGCAACTGGCCGCGGTAACGCACGTGCAGGTCCGCGATCACCGCGCCCTCCCGCAGTGACACCGTCGGCCGCCCCTCCTCGAACAGCCAGGGGATGCGAGCCTCCTCGAGCAGCGTCACCATGCGGGCGTGGTTGATGTGCTGGAAAACGTCCATGTCGGACCACCGCACCCCGACCTTCGTGTGGAAGCCCACCGCTCCCTCCGTCGTGGTGCCTACAGCCTCGACAGTCATCGAGTTCCTTCCGATCGGGTGCCCGCTCCGCGCACCATGCTCCGTACCTGACGCGCCGCCACCGAGAGCGTCGCCAGGTCCAGCGTCCCAGACTCGATGATCTCGGTGAGCGCGGCCCGTGCCCTGGCGAGCCGGGACGAATTCGTGGACTCCCAGTCCGCGATCTTCTCGGCCGCGCTCTCGTCCGGTTCGCCCGCGACGAGTACGTCCATGGTCAGCGACCGCAACGAACCGTACAGGTCGTCGCGCAACGCCAGCCGGGCCAGCGAGTGCCACCGGTCGCCGCGTTCGAGACCCGATACGGCCGTGAGCAGTTCGTCGATCCCGAGGTGCTCGTCGAGCGCGTAGTACAGCTGCCCGACCTCGTCGTGCTCACGTTCGGTGATGTCCGCGATATCAATGATGTCGAGCACCGGGAACACGTCGAGCAGCCGGTACACCCGCTCCGCCAGCTCGTGCGGGCAGCCCCGCTCGATCACTCCCGCCATCCGGGCGTCGAGGTAGGTCACGTGGTGCCCGGTCAGCCAGCCCGCGATCCGCGGGGTCAGCGCCCGCACCCGCGCGGCGTACCGGTTGATCTCGGCGCCGACGGCCACCGGCTGCGGACGGTTGGACAGCAGCCAGCGTGAGGCCCGGTCGAGCAGCCGGCACGACTCCAGGGTCAGCTCGTCGCTGACGGTGGAATCGACCGGCGCCGAGCCGATCTCGACCCACACCGCACGCAGGTCGAAGATCTCGGCGGCGGCGCTGAAGGCGCGGGTGGCGTCGGTGCTGTTGGCCCCGGCCTCCTCACGGAGCCGGTACACGTAACTGATGCCGCCCCGGTCGACGGTCTCGTTGGCCAGCAGGGTGGCCACGATCTGCCGCCGCAGCCGGTGCCCCCGGATCTGCGCGGCGAACCGGTCCCGCAACGGGACCGGGAAGTACCGGGGCAGGCGGCCGGCGTAGGTGTCGCTGTCGGGAAGCTCGCTGGCGAGCAGGTCGTCCTTGAGCTCGAGCTTCACATGGGCCAGCAGGGTGGCCAGTTCCGGTGAGGTGAGACCGATCCCGGCGGTGCGGCGTCGGGCGATCTCCGCGGTCGTGGGCAGCGCCTCGAGCTCCCGGTCCAGGCCCCGCTTGCTCTCCAGCCGATCGATCAGGCGCTCGTGCACCGAGAGCATCAACGGCGCGTCCGCCCGAGAGGCCCCCATCAACTCGTTCTGCAGGACGTTGTCGGCAAGCACCAGCCGGGTGACCTCGTCGGTCATCGAGGCGAGCAGCTCGTTGCGCTCCTGCCTCGGCAGCGCGCCGGTGTGCACGGCCGCGTCCAGCAGGATCTTGATGTTCACCTCGTGGTCGGAGCAGTCCACACCGGCGGAGTTGTCCACCGCGTCGGTGTTGATCCGGCCGCCGGCCAGGTCGTACTCGATGCGCCCGCGCGAGGTGAACCCGAGGTTGCCGCCCTCACCCACCACCCGCGCCCGCAGCTCGCCGCCGTCGACCCGGACCCCGTCGTTCGACTTGTCCCCCACCTGCGCGTCGGTCTCGTCGGCCGCCTTCACGTAGGTCCCGATACCGCCGTTCCACAACAGGTCCACCGGAGCCCGCAGGATCGCGCGCACCAGCTCGGGCGGGGACAGCTCGACGACCTCGTCGTCCAGTCCGAGCACCGCGCGCGCCTCGGCACTGATCGGGACCGACTTGCGGGTGCGTTCCCAGACCCCGCCGCCCGCACCGATCAGCGAGGCGTCGTAGTCCGCCCACGAGGACCGCGGCAACCCGAACAGCCGCTGCCGCTCGGCGAAGGAGCTCTCCGGCGCCGGGCTCGGGTCCAGGAAGATGTGCCGGTGGTCGAACGCCGCGACCAGGCGGATGTGCCGGCTGAGCAGCATCCCGTTCCCGAACACGTCGCCGCTCATGTCACCGATGCCGGCCACCGTGAAGTCCTCGGCGGCGGTGTCGAGCCCCAACTCCCGGAAGTGCCGCTTGACCGACTCCCAGGCGCCCCGTGCGGTGATGCCCATCGCCTTGTGGTCGTACCCGACCGAGCCGCCCGAGGCGAACGCGTCGCCGAGCCAGTAGTCGTACTGCGCCGCAACGTCGTTGGCGAGATCGGAGAAGGCCGCGGTGCCCTTGTCTGCCGCCACCACCAGGTAGGTGTCGTCGCCGTCGCGCCGCACCACCCGCGGTGCGGGCAGCACCGCGCCGCTCGCCCGGTCGACGTTGTCGGTGACGTCGAGCAGTCCGGAGACGAACAGCCGGTAGCACGCCTGCCCCTCGGCGAGGGCCGCCTGCCGGTCCGCCCCGGCGTCCCCGGTGGGCGCGGGCGGACGCTTCACCACGAACCCGCCCTTCGCGCCGACGGGCACGATCACCGCGTTCTTCACCGCCTGCGCCTTGACCAGCCCGAGCACCTCGGTGCGGAAGTCCTCCCGACGGTCGGACCAGCGCAGCCCGCCGCGGGCCACCGGGCCGAACCGCAGGTGCACGCCCTCGACCCGCGGCGAGTAGACGAACACCTCGAAACGCGGACGCGGCCTGGGCAGGTCGGCGATCTGGCTCGGATCGAGCTTGAACACCAGGACGTCCCGGTACGCGGCGTCGGCGTCGGTGACGTAGGCGTTGGTGCGCAGCGTCGCCAGGACCAGCCCGAGCATGCCGCGCAGGATGCGGTCCTCGTCGAGGCTGACGACGGCGTCGATCCGGGACCGCAGTTCGGCGACCAGGGTCTCGGCACGGTCCGCGGACGCCGCGTCGGGGTCGAAGATCGCACGGAACAAATCGCTGAGCAGTCTGGTGGTGTGCGCGTGGTCGACCAGCACACCCTCGATGTGGAACTGGCTGTACGGGAACCTGGCCTGCCGCAGGTACTTTGCGTATGCCCGCAGGACCACCGCCTGCCGCCACTCGAGGCCCGACCGCAGCACCAACTCGTTGAACCGGTCCGGCTCGGACCGACCCTGCCAGACCGAGGTGAACGCCTCGGTGAAGCGTCGCTGCAACTCGCGGGCCGCCACCGACTCGTCCAGGTCGTCGGCCTCGTCGAGTTCCCGGTCCAGGTCCTCCTCCACCGACGAGTCGATCAGTTCCGGGGCCGCGGAAAGACCGAAATCGTAGATCCAGCACCGTATTCCGTCGGGCCGGGTCACCTCGTAGGGTCGCTCGTCGATCACCTCGACGCCGAGGGACTGGAGCACCGGCAGCACCTGACTCAGGGACACCCCGTCCCCGCCCGCGATGTACAGCGTGAACCGCCACTGGCCGGGCGCGGCGTTGCGCCGGCGGTAGAGCTGCAGGTCGATCGCGTCCCCCGTCAGCGCCTCGAGTCGGACGATGTCGTGGGTGGCCCGGGCCTGGTCGAAGTCCTCCTTGTAGCCCTCGGGCAGCGCCGTGGCGTACCGCTGAGCGGTCAGCGTCGTCACTCGCGGCTCGTCCACCGTCGCGTCCATCAGATCGTCGTCCCAGGCCCGGGTCGCCGCCGCGAGCAGGCCCTCGATGCGTTCCCGGTTCTTTGCCGAGACATCCACCGCCGCACCGTCTTCCATGGTCCGGCGGATCGTGAAGTGCACCATCGCGAGGTCGGACTCGGTGACCCGCACGCTGTACTCGAGGCTGGCGCCGCGCAGCTCGCGCATCAGGATCGACTGCATCGCCAGGCGGGCCCGGGTGTTGTACCGGTCCCGGGACAGGTACACCAGCGCCGAGGTGAAGTGTCCGTAGTGGTCGTCGCGCAGGAACAACCGAGCCTGCCGGCGCACGCCGATGGCCAGCACCGACAGCACCGTCTCGTACAGCGTGTCCTCGTCGCTGGCGAACAGTTCCGCGCGGGGGAAGGACTGGATCACCTCGAGCATCGCCTGACCGGAGAACGAGTGCAGGTCGAAGCCGGCCCGCTCGATCACCGAGTGGGCCCGCCGGGCGATCACCGGGATGTCGAGGATGTTCTCGTGCAGCGCGGTGACCGTGAACACACCGAGGAAGCGGTGTTCGCCGACGGTCCGTCCGTCCTCCCCCAGCGCGGTGACCGCGACGAAGAACGGGTACACCGATCGGTGCACGGTCGCCGGGGCGGGCCCCTGCGAGAACATCAGCAGCGGGCGCTCCGGCCAGAGCACCGGCGCGGGCAGGTCGATGCCGTGGTCGGTGAGGGTGTGGGAGCCGAGCACTCCGAGTCCGCTGTCGGGGACGATGTGGGCCCGCGGGCGGACGGTGCCGGTGGTGTCCTCGAACTCGTAGCGCCGGTAGCCGAGCAGGGCGAAGTTTCCGCCCGCGAGCCAGTGCAGCAGCTCCGCGCAGTCCCGGACGTCGTCCTCCGGGTACCGGCAGTCCCCGCGGTCCGCGTGGGCCTCGAGTTCCTCGGCGAGCGCGAGCTGGCTGTAGCGCATCGCATCGGTGTCCGCGATCACCTGACGGACGTCGAGCAACACGTCGTGGACCGCCTCGCCGATCTGCCCGAGCAGGGCCGCGTCCGTGGCGGGGTGCAACTGCAGGTGCATCCACGACTCCGACCACAGCGACCCGTCCGTGCCGGTGTCGGAGCCCGCCTCCTCGGCGGCCGACGCGCCGTTGACCAGGACGTCCTCGAGGTCGCCGGCGGGGCCGCGTCGCACCCGCAGGACGGGGTGCACGATCTCCACGACGGTGACGCCGAGCCTGGTGAGCAACGCGGTCACCGACTCGACCAGCATCGGCATGTCATCGGTGGCGATCTGCACGGCCGGAGACCCGACCGCGGGGGTGAACACCCGGGACAGCGACTGGCCCGGCCGGCGGTGGCGCGCGAACATCAGATGCTCGCGGAACCCGCGCATCGCGTCGTCCGAGACCACGCCCCCGGTCCAGGCGAAATCGGTGTTGCGGAAGTAGGCGGCCGCCACCTCCTCCAGGTGGGAGACGAGGGCCGCGGGCAGGCTCATCGCCCACTGCTCGTCGAAACGATCTGCCGATACGGTCATCGCGGGCCACTCCCTGGTCGATGTGACAGGTGTGCTCCGCTGAGCCTAGCCGCGGGGCCGGGGGGGGCGACACGGACGCCGTTGCTGCTGCGCCGGGGTGGCTCGGGGTCAGTCGACGACGGCCGCGACCGCGTACTCGGCCAGCGCCGTCCGGACCGCGTCGGCGAGCGGCGTCGACTTGTCCGTCTTACGGTCGAAGCCGACCAGCACGCTGTCCGCGACCGCGCAGGTGTGGCCGTGCCGGTCCCGCATGACGTGCCGGACCTCGAACGAACTGTTCCCGATGTGCAGGATGTAGACCTCCGCCGTGAGCGGACCCGACTCGTCGGTGACCGGCCGCAGGTACTCGATCTCCATCTTGCGGACCACCGTGGCGGTGGCCTGTACGCCCGCGGTCCAGATGCAGTCGCGGAAGAACTTGACCCGCGCCTCCTGTGCGTACTCGACGAAGAGCACGTTGTTCACATGGCCGAGGCGGTCGGAATCGCCCCAGCGCACCTGGATCTCGCAGGTGTACGTCTTGTTCGGCACAGATCAGTCTCGGGTGAGCTTGCGGTGCGTGACCCGGTGCGGCCGAGCGGCGTCGGGGCCGAGGCGCTCGACCTTGTTGGCCTCGTAGCCCTCGAAGTTGCCCTCGTACCAGTACCAGGCCGCCTCGTTGTCGCCGAATCCGCCTTCCCACGCCAGGATGTGGGTGCAGGTGCGGTCCAGGAACCAGCGGTCGTGCGAGATGACCACGGCGCAACCCGGGAACTCCTCGAGCGCGTTCTCCAGCGAACCGAGGGTCTCGACGTCGAGGTCGTTGGTCGGCTCGTCGAGCAGGATCAGGTTGCCGCCCTGCTTGAGCGTCATCGCCAGGTTCAGGCGGTTGCGCTCACCACCGGAGAGCACCCCGGCCGGCTTCTGCTGGTCGTGACCCTTGAAGCCGAACGAGCTGATGTACGCCCGGGACGGGAACTCGGTCTGACCGACGACGATGAAGTCGAGTCCGTCGGACACCGTCTCCCAGACGGTCTTCTTCGGGTCGATGCCGCTGCGGTTCTGGTCGACGTAGCTGAGCTTGACCGTCTGACCGATCTTCACCTCGCCCGCGTCCGGCTCCTCGAGACCGACGATGGTCTTGAACAGCGTCGTCTTACCGACACCGTTGGGGCCGATGACGCCGACGATGCCGTTACGCGGCAGTGTGAACGACAGGTCCTTGATCAGGACGCGGCCGTCGAAGCCCTTGTCCAGGTTCGACACCTCGACCACCACGTCACCCAGCCGCGGCGGGGCCGGGATCTGGATCTCGTCGAAGTCGAGCTTGCGGGTCTTCTCGGCCTCGTTGGCCATCTCCTCGTAACGGTCGAGGCGGGCCTTGTTCTTGGCCTGACGGGCCTTGGCGCCCGAACGCACCCAGGCGAGCTCTTCCTTGAGCCGCTTCTGGAGCTTCTGGTCCTTCTTGCCGGACACCTCGAGGCGCTGCGCCTTCTGCTCCAGGTAGGTGGAGTAGTTGCCCTCGTACGGGTAGAGCCGGCCGCGGTCGACCTCACAGATCCACTGCGCGACGTGGTCGAGGAAGTACCGGTCGTGGGTGACGGCGAGGATGGCGCCGGGGTAGGCGGCGAGGTGCTGCTCGAGCCACAGCACCGACTCGGCGTCGAGGTGGTTGGTGGGCTCGTCGAGGAGCAGCAGGTCGGGCTTGCTCAGCAGCAGCTTGCACAGCGCCACGCGGCGCTTCTCGCCACCGGAGAGGTGGGTGACCATGTCCTCCGGCGGCGGGCAGCGGAGGGCGTCCATGGCCTGCTCGAGCTGGGAGTCGATCTCCCAGGCGTCGGCGTGGTCGAGCTTCTCCTGGAGCTCGCCCATCTCCTCCATCAGCTCGTCGGAGTAGTCGGTGGCCATCAGCTCGGCGATCTCGTTGTACCGCTTGAGCTGGACCATCACCTCGCCCAGGCCGTCCTCGACGTTCTGGCGGACGGTCTTGGTCTCGTCGAGCTCCGGCTCCTGCATGAGGATGCCGACCGTGGCGCCGGGCGCGAGGAACGCCTCGCCGTTGCCGGGCTGGTCCAGTCCGGCCATGATCTTGAGGATGCTGGACTTACCCGCACCGTTCGGCCCGACCACACCGATCTTCGCGCCGGGGTAGAAGCTCATCGTGACGTCATCGAGGATGACCTTGTCGCCGTGCGCCTTGCGCACCTTCTTCATCGTGTAAATGAACTCCGCCATGGGCACCAGAGTATCGCCCGCCGTGGCGGCGCCCCAATCCACGCGGGGCAGGGCCCCAATCCACCCGGGGCGGGGCCGAGAMCCGSCCCCGCCGCAGGTCAGATCAGGGCCCGCACGAACGCGGTGACGTCCGGCAGCGACTCCAACGCCGACACCCGGTGCGCGCCCGGATAGGTCCGGAACGTCACGTCCTGTCCGTTCAGCGCCAGGTCCGCGGCCAGCTTCGCGCCGAGCGGGTACGGCACCGTCGTGTCCTGCAATCCGTGCCCGACGAACACCGGCCGGTCGTAGCCCGTGGTGGGCACCGAAAGGTACTCGCGGATCGCGGTGCGGAACGTGTCGTCGCCGAGCGGCCGGGACAGCATCTCGCCCACCCCGACGTCCCCGGCCTCGGCCTCGGCCTCGGCCAGCAGTTCGGTGAAGCACAGCTGCTCGGACCTGCGGACCAGCCCGGCACCGATCGGGGTGAGGTAGTCGTCGACGCGGATGTCCGGCCGGGCCACCCGCAGCCCGTCGACCACGTAGGCGGCAAACGCGGGCAGTCCGCTCAGCCCCAGGTTCGGAAATCCCGGCCCGCCGAGCGGGAACAGCTCCTCCAGGTTCGCCGGGGTCCCGGTGGCGACTGCTCCCCGGTAGTCGAGTTCGGGTGCGTACCGGGTCGCCTCGTGCGCGGCGAACATGGCGGCGTGTCCGCCCTGCGAATGCCCGACCGCCACCCACGTGGGCGACAGCTCCGGCGTCACCGCGCGGGCGGCGCGGACCATGTCGATGACCGCGCGTCCCTCGCTGCGGCCGTGCAGGTACGCGTGTGTTCCGTCGGTACCGAGCCCGACGAAGTCCGAGGCCACCACCGCAAAGCCCTTCGCCAGCCACGTCCCGAGGTACGTGTGGGCAAAGTCGGAGATCTCCCCGTGCGACGGGGCGCAGGCGTCCGCGACTCCGGTGGTGCCGTGCGCCCAGGAGACCACCGGCCAGCCGCCGGCCGGTGTCGGGCCGTCGGGCAGGTACACGGCGCCGGTGCTGAGCGCGGGCCCGCCGGTCGGACCCTCCGTCCAGTAGGTGAGGCGCTCCGAGTCGTGGGCGCCGACGAGCTGGGCGTCGGCGGGCAGCGTCTCGACGGACACCACCGTCCCCGGCGCCCCGGCCGGAGCGGGGGCCGCCGACACCGCGGTCGGAGCCGTCAGCGCAAGCACCGCCACCGCGGCTGTCACGATGCCCAGTCGGCGGAAACGGGTGGTCTCGATGGTCGGCCTCTTCGTCGGTGTCTGCGCCACGGTCATTGTCTACCCCACTTCGAAGGCGCAGTGGGCGGTTATGTTCCCGACCTGAATCCATGCCCACAGAATCAAAACTGTGGTCGCACAACGGCGGCCGCGTCCGGCAGCGACGCCGCCGCGCTCTGGCCGGCGCGTTCGGACGCGCCGGCCAGAGAGCTCAGCGCAGTATCCGGTCGACGAAGCGCGTCGAGTCGTCGAAGGATGCCGAGAGGGTTCCGACGTGGTCGGTGCCGGGATAGGTGCGGAAGTCCACCCGGGCGCCGCGCAGCGCGAGGTCGGCGGCCAGCTTCACGTTCAGCGGGAAGGGCACAACCAGGTCCGAGAGGCCCTGACCGAGGAAGACCGGCCTGTCGTAGCCGGCGGTCGGGACGGCCAGGTAGTCGGCGAACGCGCGCCTGACCTGGGTGTTGTTCAGAGACCTCGAGAACAGGTCTCCGACCGACGCGTTGCCGATGGACGGTCGCAGGTCAACGGTGCACACCTGCTCGGCCTTCGCTGCCAGGTCCCGACCACGCGGCGAGAGATACCCGTCCAGGTTCAGATCCGGACGCACCTCGCCGAGACCCATCACCGTGTACAGCAGGAACACGGTGAGCCCGGCAACCCCGAAGTTCGGGATCCCCGGCCCGGCGAGCGGAAATATCTGCTCCAGGTTCGACGGCACACCCAGCGCGACGGCGCCGCGGTAGTCGAGCTCCGGCGCGTACCGGGTGGCCTCGTGCGCCGTGAACATCGCCGCCTGCCCGCCCTGCGAGAGTCCGGCCACCAGCCACCGCGGCGACAGGTCACCGACCGCGGAGCGGGCGGCGCGCACCATGTCTATGACCGAGTACGCAGCGGCCAGTCCGTCGAGGTAGGGCAGCGGACCGTCGGTGCCGAGCCCGATGTAGTCGGTGGCCACCACCGCGTATCCGCGGGCCAGCCACCGCGCCACGTACTGGGACTCCGGTTCGTACAGCCCGACGACGGACGGCGCGCAGGCGTCCGCGACACCGATGGTGCCGTGCGCGTACGAGATGACCGGCCAACCGCCCGCCGGTGGGTTGCCCGGCGGCACGTACACCGCCCCGCTGCTCACGGCGGGCGCCCCGAAGTGGTCGGTGGTCCGGTAGGTCAGGCGGTATGCCCGGGCCGCCCCGGGGACCGCCACGGCCGCGGGCATCTCCTGTTTCGAGAGCACTTCGCCCGGCGCCGCCGGAGCGGCACGAACGGCGGCGGGCACCGCCACCCAGGCGACCGCGAGGGTCACGAGTAGCACGGTCAGAGCGTGAATTCTGGTGCGTTCCATCGCGATCGTCTCCCGCTCGCCGGATCGGCCCACGCAGTCGGACGGACCAACAGTAGGCCTTTCTACAGCGTCCAACCTGCATATCGAGCTCAACTCGCCTCCGCGACCGCCTCGATCTCGACCCCATCGGCAGCTTCGTGTCGCATGCCGGTCCCGTCTGCGCGCCGCTCCGTGCCGCCGTCGGGCTCCGCTTCCTGACCGCTCTCCGACGCGGGCTTCACGCCGCGCGGTCCCCGTTCGAGCCGGGCGATGCACCGGGCCAGGTCAGGGCCGACCGCACTGGCGCGCATCTCCAGGTCGGCCCGCTCCACCCCGTCTCGGGTGGTGTACTCGTTGGTCCGCAGCTGCCCGTACGCGATGACGGGGTCTCCCTTCATCAGCGAGGCCCCCACCCCCGCGACCAGCCGGCGCCAGCAGGTCACCGTGAGGTACAGGGTGCCGCCGTCCGTCCAGTCCCCCGTGGCCTGGTCCCAGCGCCGGACGTTGCTCGCCATCCGGAAGCTGAGCACCTCCTCCCCGGAGTTCGTCGGACGCTTGACCGGGTTGGTGATGACGGTGCCGACCACCGCCGTGTGTGTCTCGTACATGTTCCGCCCCTTTGCCTTCGGCGGGCCACGCGGCCCTCGGCCACAACGGTGCCCCGACCGGCGCCGAGATTGTGCGCCGGAGCGAATCTGGGGATGACGAAACCGGTTGTCCACAGGAAGCCGAATTCGGATCCCGGAGAGGAATTTCCGTCTGACCCGTGTGGTAGGTCCCGAAGTCAGGTGCGACGGCCGGTGACCGACGCGGCGAGGGCGGCGGCGTAGGTCTCGAGCCGCTCGCTGGTGTAGGTGTCGGGGTCGCTGACCGCGAGCCGGCCGAGCATCTCCGCGAAGGAGAGCATCGTGTGGGCAAGTAGCACCGGGTCCAGGCCGACAAGTCCCGGCTCGAGCTCGATCCCGGCTCGGGCCAGCACCTCGGCCTGCGCCAGCACCGCGCCACGGGCGGCGCGCAGGTGCTCGCGGTACTCGCCGGGCGCGGTGTCGGGGGCGGTGAGGATCAGCCGCCACCGGGTCGGGTTCTCGAGCACCACGTGCACGAACGCCGAGACCGTGCCCGCGTAGGCCGCGGCCGGCCCCAACGGCCGAAGGTCAGTCGGCATCGCCGCGAGAACCTGCCCGATCGCGAGGTCGTGCTCACGCTGCAGCAGCGCCTCGACCAGGTCCGCGCGGGTGCGGAAGACCGTGTACAGCACGGGCTTCCCCACGCCCGCCGCGTCCGCGACGGCCTCCATGCTGAGGTCATGCAGACCGGACCGGCGGGTCACCTCGAAGGCGGCGTCAAGCAGTTGCGCGCGGCGCTGCTCCGGGGGTAGCCGCGGCGCGTACTTGCGCCGGGGCCGGTCCGCCGGGGTTGCCGACTGGGGTCGCGTCGTCACGGGAGCCGATCCTACGCATCCGTTGTATTTGCGATCGACCATTGCTACGGTCGCGTTGTATTCACTCCCGGCCGGCGGCACCACCGCGGCCGCCCTCGGCAGGAGAACACCATGAGCGAACCCCGCACGATGGCCGGCCGCGGCTGGCCGTTCGACCCGTCGCGCCGCCGCGAGGACCACGGGTTCTTCGGGCCGGGGTCGCCGACCTGGAAGGCGTGGACGCACCCGACCGCGCTGCTCGGATTCCAGCGCGCGGTCACCCTCGAGCACTTCGACCCGTTCCTCACGGCCGCGGTCGCCGATGCCCGCGGGATCTACCTGGATCCGCGCGGCCGTCTCGACGGCACCCTCTCCTACTTCCTGATCGTCGCGGTCGGCGACACCCGCTCCGCGATCGAGACGTCGGAACTGTTGATGCGGGTGCACGCCAAGGCCACCGGCATCGAGCCGATCAGCGGCCAGCGCTACAGCGCTAACAACCCCGACAGCCAGTTGTGGATCCACGTCACGGGCTGGCATTCGGTGCTCAAGTGCTACGAGATGTTCGGACCCGGCCCGCTGACCGAGGTGGAGGAGACGCAGTACTGGGCGGACTGCGCCGTCGCCGCCGAACTGCAGACCTGCCGGGCCGCGGACGTCCCACGGTCGCGCGCGGAGGTCCACGAGTACTTCGACGCGGTTCGGCCGCGGTTGTGCGTCTCCGAAAGCGCGCTCGAGGGCATGCACTACCTGCTGCGCACCCGGGCGGGGAAGGGCCGGCTCGCGTTGTGGGCGATGAGCCGGGCCATGGCGCCCGCGACGATCGCGACCCTGCCGAAGTGGATGCGCGAGCTCGGCGGCTTCGACCAGCCCGTCCTCGTGGACCGGGCCGTCACCCCGTTCGCGCGCACCGCGGTCCGTGCCGCCAGCACCCCACGGGTGGAGCTGGCCGCGATCCGGCGCCTGCTCCCGATGACCCACTCCGTCCTCGACCAGCACTTCAACGGTGCCCCGCCCGAGCGCGCCGAGACCCTGACGCCGGCCGCCGCGCGAGAGGTGCACGGGGCCCGGTCGGGCGGGCGACAACGCGGGCTCGCGGGCCGGCCGGGCTAGTCGCCCGTCGGGTCCGAGGACCGCGCGGTCACGCGGGCAGCGTCGTGGGGTCGGTGTTCGCGCCGCAGACCACGGCGACCACCCGCTCGCCCGGGGCAGGCGCGTAGGCGCCGCTGAGCAGGGCCGCGATCGGCGCGGCGGCCGAATGCTCGACGGCCAGCCGGTACTCGCGCCACAGCAGGTTCCGGGCGTCGACGATGACGTCGTCGTCGACCAGCACCGAGACCATCGCGGTGCTACGCGCGACGTCCATCGCGATGTCGCCGAGCCGGGTGGCCCCGAGCGCGTCGGCGGCGACGCTGTCCACCGGGACGTCCACGGGCCGGCCCGCGGCGAGCGCGCGGTGCAGGGTGGGCGCACCAGTCGGCTCCACCCCGACGACCGCCGTGGTCCCCGACAGCGCCGTTGCGATACCGGCGGCCAGCCCGCCGCCACCGACCGCGACCAGCACGGTGGTCGCGTCGGGCACCTGCTCGGCCAGCTCGAGCCCGATCACCCCGGCGCCCGCGACCACGTCGGGCAGGTCGTAGGCATGCAGTTGCTGGGCGCCGCGCTCGACGGCGATCGCAGTCGCCCGCGCGTACGCGTCGGTGTAGCGCTCGCCGTCGAGGACCACCTCGGCGCCGAGGGCCCGGAGCCGCTCGACCTTGACGACGGGCGCGGACGCGGGGACGACCACCGTGCAGGCCACGCCCAGCATCCGCGACGCCGTCGCCGCCGCGATCCCGGCGTTGCCGCCCGACGCGATCACCACCGGCGCGTCACGCTGTGCCGCGGGCCGGTGCAGCAGGGCGTTGAGGCTGCCGCGGATCTTGAACGAGCCGCCCAGCTGCAGGTGCTCGAGCTTGAGCGCGACCGGGAACTCACCGCCGGGCGTCGGCACGCCCACCCGCAGGACCGGGGTGCGCCGCACCCGGTCGCCCACCCGTGACCGGGCGGCGAGCACGTCCTCGCGGGTGATCACCGGCCGGCCTCGCGGTCTCGGCGAGCCAGCTCCGCGAACATCGCGTTGTGCGCGGCCAGTTCTGCGTCTTCATCGCGGACGGCGGCCCGGTCGATCCGGGTGGCCGTCTTCTTGTCGCTGCGCGACCACTGCACCAGCAGCGCCATCATCACCAGCACGAGCGGGATCTCGCCGGTGGCCCAGGCGATGCCGCCGCCGAGCTGCTGGTCACCGAGCAGGTCGTCGTTCCAGCCCAGCGCCAGGGAACGGTAGAACCAGCCGCCCATCACCTCGCCCATGCTCATCAGCGCGATGCCGAAGAACGCGTGGAACGGCAGCGAGCCGAACACCATCGCCAGCTTCGTCACCGGGGAGAGTGTTCGCGGCGCCGGGTCGATGCCGATGACGACCCAGTAGAAGAGGTAGCCGCTGAGGATGAAGTGCAGGTTCATCAGCAGGTGGGCGCCGTGCGCGTCGAGGGTCGCGCCGAAGATGCCGCCGAGGTACAGCGCGTAGAAGCCGCCGACGAACAGCACCGACGCCACCAGCGGGTGGGTGAGGAACCGTGAGACGGGGCTGTGCAGCGCGGCGAGCAGCCACTCGCGCGGGCCGGGCGGACCGTCGGATCCGGCCGGCTTGAGCGCGCGCAGCGCCAGCGTCATCGGGCCGCCGAGCACCAGCAGCACCGGCGCGAGCATCGACATCGCCATGTGCGCGCCCATGTGCACGCTGAACACCGCGGGCGAGTACCGGCCGAGGCCGGAGGAGGTGGCCACCAGCAGCACCGCGCAGCCAAGCACCCAGGAGATGGTCCGGCCGATCGGCCAGCTGTCGCCGCGCTTGCGCAGTCGGCGCACGCCGAGGACGTAGACGACGGCGGCGATGATCGCCGCGGTCCCGAAGATCAGGTCGAAGCGCCAGTCGAACGCCAGCCGCGCGAGCGTCGGCGGGCCGTCCAGGGTGTAGCCCAGGTACACCTCGGCCGGGCTGGGGCGGATGTCCGACGGCGGCGGCGGGGTGCGGCCCAGGCCGACGGCGATACCGATCGTCGCCGCGAACACGAGCGCCTCCGCGCCGGCGAACCGGATCAGCGCGCCCCGCGAGTTGGGGTCGGCGGCCAGCGCGGGCAGCGCGCGACGACGCTGCACGTAACCGAACACGCCCAGGATCACCAGCGCGACGGTCTTGGCCACCAGCAGCCAGCCGTAGGTGCTGGTGAACAGCTCGCTCACCGGGAGCCGGACCAGTCCGTTGAGGACACCGGAGATCGCCATCACCACGAACGCGCAGGTGGCGATCAGCGAGAACCGTCGGGCCGCGAGGTCGGTGTGCTCGCCGCGGCGGCGGGCATGCGCGAGCAGCGCGATCAGCCCGCCGGCCCACAACGCCGCCGCACCCAGGTGCCACAGCAGGCTGTTGGTTGCGACGTCGTGCGAGCCGCCCGAAGAGGAGTGTCCCGTCAGGCCGAGCGGGACCAGAGTCGCGAGGCCGAGCACCAGCAGCGCCGGTGTCCAGGCCCAGCGCAGCACGAGGCGGCAGCCGATCGCGAGCAGGACCGCGAGGATGGCGGTGTTGCGCCAGGCCCCGGCGAGCTCGATCTGCGGCAACGCCTTGAACAGGTTGGCGGGCTGGATGGACTCGCTCAACGGCTGACCGGAGGTGTCCGAGACGGTCAACGGCACCAGCACCAGCGCGCAGGCCGCCCACACGATCGCGGCGTGGCCGGCGATCCGCACCGCCCGGTAGCCGCCGACGTCAAGGACGCCGCTGCGCTGCGGCGGCACCAGGAACGCGGCGAGCAGCAGCGACCCGATCGCGAGCACGGCGGACACCTCGCCCGCCGCCTTGACCGCGGGCAGGCCGTAGGTGGTGAGCGGGCCCGGATCCGGGATGCCGAGCCGGATCAGGGCCTCCGACGCGGACAGCCCGACCACGATGGCCGCGACCAGACCGGCCACGATCCCGAGCGTCACGAAGATCGGTGCCGAGGTCTCACCGACCTTTCGTGGCGACGGCGCTGGTGGAGGGGCGAGCTCGGGTGATGCCATGGACACCAGGGTAGAAGTTCCGTGCGGGTGCGTTCCTCCCAGGTCGGCACGGCGTGACCCACGCCTCCCAAGAGGCGCGGAGCGGTACCGGTAGACTCCTGTGCCGATCCCCCCGGGGATCACGCCTCCGTAGCTCAGTTGGATAGAGCAAGAGCCTTCTAATCTCTAGGTCGCAGGTTCGATTCCTGCCGGGGGCACTCAATACCTGCAGGTAAAGGCCATTATTGGATTGCCGGATCGTCTACGCTCCGGCTGCGCTCCGTTAGCCCTGATCGATCACAACACCGACCCAACGGTCTGAGCCAGAATCCCCACGCCGATCACGACGACACCCCACAGCGCGGTTCGGGCATCAGCCTTGGCACTCGTCGCCTGCTCGGCCTCATCAGCCTGCAGGCGTGCAGAACGGGATTCGAATTCTCGGCGCGTCCACTTGGCGTGACCCTTCAGCTCATCCGACAGCGTCGCCACCTTGCCCTGCAGAGCCGCAACCTCACGCATCAGCCGCTCGGTATCGGATTCCTCGCCCACGACGACCGCGACGCCGCCAAACGTCGCCTCACCGTGCACAGCGGCAGCAACCGCGACGACAGCCGGTCGCGGCAGGCGTAGGAGGTTCACTAGCCACAACGGCAGCGCGTCGCGAATGCTGTCGACATGCTTCGCTGCCTGCACGACGGTCGATGCCAGACCACCCAGCTGCAGCACTCCCCCGACGACAACCAGAACCAACCCGAACGTCTCCATAGGGTGTGGACGATAGCCCGCGTTTCGGCCCACTCCCCCTCTACGACATAGATTGCCGACCAGCTACGGGCTTACGCGGATCTCATCGACCCGCTCACAAACAACTGACTCCGAAGTCGAGCACGCATGGGTATGTGGCGATCAGCCACTGCCTGAACTCCCACGGCATCGGGATGAAGTAGATGTTGTCTCCCATGTCTCATCACCTCTCAGTGGCCATACCAGAGCCATGGAACTACGGCCGCGAGCCAGTCCCGCATGCCTACGGGGAGGTCTTTCAGGTACCACCACATTCTCATCACCCCTTACGGGCCCGCTTGTCGTCCGTCAGTAGCAGTAGCCACCTAGCCAGCACGGTGCATTGTCCCGGATCCAGACTCGAATGTGGTCCGGGACAATGCCATAGGGCATCAGCCACCAGATCGGCGGGAAGTCCATTTCGATCACGCCTTTCAGGTCAAGGGCAGTGTCCGCCGAAGTCGCATCCGATGATCGACCACAGCGCGAGCCGCCACTCCATGGGGAACGGCAGTCGGTATACCCAGGTGCCTTGGAACTGCGGGTTCATCTCTGGCGTCACTGCAACCTCCGGGTGGGTGAGTCCCGACCGTTCGACCAGCGTAGTCCCCTTGATCTGGCCTCCCAATTGACCTCTATTTCTCCCTCTCTCGTTGCACTTTTGAGGCAAACCCGCAGAACAGCGCCTGAAACACCTATTCACAGGGCTTTTGACATGGCGCACTACACCTTTCGGCTGGGCCTGTTGGATTGCCATCTGAAAGTGAATGCGTGAGTTGATATCTGAGATCGTTGGCAGCTTTGTTGGGGCGTGTGCCCGTTGTAATCCCATCCTGGGGCATGCACTTAGGTCTGTCCATCAGTGCCTTGAGGTCCTACCGGGCCGAAAACTCCTAGCGGTACCGCTATAAGCAAAGGGTGCGATTACCTGCAGAAATAGGTTTTCGTAGAACAGCAATCGCCGTCTGCCGTGACCCGATTGTTAGACCAGGTTCGAGCGTTCGAACGGGCTACAGTTCGCCACGCGCCAGCTTCGACAACCGGGCCGCGATCTCGTCATCCCTGCCCTGGGCCACCGATTGGCACTTCATCGCCATCGCCGGGGTTGTGTGACCGATCCTCAGCATCAACTCGGCGGTCGTCGCCCCAGCCTGAGCCGCCAGCACAGCCCCCACATGCCGTAGATCGTGGACGCGCCAGAGTCGGGTTGCCGATCGCAGCGGCAGCAGCCAGCTGAACTCCCCCGGTGCGCTGAACTAACCCGCGGAGCCCAGCGTGTACATAGTGCCGAACAGCAAGCGCCCTAGCGCGAGGTCCAGATCGGTGATCGGCCGCAGGGGGCACGGTCGGATTCCGGTGGAGATGCCGCCTCCGGCTTCGACAGCTTCCCAGCACTCGGTGATTTGCTCCGGGGTGAAGGTCCGGTCGAACCGACCAGCGTCCCAGACGTTGTCAGAGGAACCGGGCTGGACGTAGCTGCTGCCGCTTGTGGGAAGGCTCCCGCCGCCGATGGAGTCTTGGGCGTGGGCGACTGCAGGGGTTGCTGCCAGGAATAGCCCCGCGGTCAGGATTGCGGATCGGGTCAAGGTGAGTCGCATTGGTCCGTCCTTGTTTCGTAGTTGCGTCAGGCTAAACGGGAACCGGTGACGCCGGACCGGAACCCGAACCGGCACACTGGCCGTCCCCCTCCGCCCCATTTCCACAGGCCGTCCACAGGCCCTGCTTCTCCGCGGAGCTCCCCCACCGAGATCCTGAGGGCTCTGGGTGCCCGGCCGGCAACGGTCGTCTCCGAGGATCTGAGAAGAGCTATTACTCTGGCACGTACACCGATCGAATGACATCGACCGTGGCAGTGACCAATTCGGGGATCAGGCGGACGTAGTCTCCCGGACATGACACATCTCGTACCTGGCCGGGTCGAACCCCCGGTCAAGACCAACGTCGCCGCTCAGATCGGCTTGTTCTCTGCCCTGATCGGACTGATCCCGGCAGCGCTCGTGTTCGGCTGGGTCGGTCTCCACGAGACCAACAAGAGGCCACACGAGACCGGGTCTTGGCTCGCCTGGTCCGCGGTGGTCCTCGCGATGGTCGAGATCGCCGTCATCGTCACCGTCGGCGTGATTTTCGCGGTGCAGAACGGCTCGTCTTCGACCAGCGGGTCTTACTCGCGGTACCGCTAGATAAGCCCCGATAAAGCGACCCTCACCCGCGGTGAAAATCACCGGAGAGTGGGGGATTTTTCGTGCCCGAAATTAGTGCGACCCTTTAGTAGCGCGTAAGGATTCAATTCTCCAAACTAGACATAACGGCCAACAATGGCCTGCGGGAGACGGCAGACCTCGCCCAGATCTAGTCATAGGCAAAGCAGTGAAAATTCAACAGCAGCAAGTCGCTCCTTTCCCAGGGTACCGTCACGAACCAGGTACGCATATCCGTGTCTCCGAATTGGCCGAGTGTGCCTTGAATGGCCGATGGGTCCGGGACGAGGTTCGGGAGCTCGAGTTTCCGGAGAGTGGTTCGTTCGTTTTGATCTGGTGCTCGATTCAGACCACCGATCCGGCCTTCTCCTTGTACCGCCGTGCCGCTGACGGTCGGGCGGCTTCGGATTACAGCTGGCAGCGTTTGTGCCCAGCGGCTGACCGTTGCACCGGAAATCACAGTTTGTTCCAGGTCCAGCGCGACCAGCTGCAGTCCGTCGAGGCCTACTGGGCTCAAGGCGCGGTCAAGCCTGCTGGACGTCTCCGATGAGCGCCCGAGACTTCGACGCGGTCGACATTCTGGGGACCTGCCTGTGCAAGGTGCAGCACCCCACCCTCTTCGAGTTCGCCAAGTGTGCTTTGCCGGCCGTTCGGTGGCCCAGCAAGGTCTCCGGAGAGTTCATCGTCGTAAGCCGTTGCCACGAGACACCAGTGGCAACGATGTACCGATCACTCCGCGAAGCGGTTAGTCGGTACCACCACATCAACAACATTGATTGCGGAGCGAGGCCCTGCAATAGGCACGGGCACGACCTGTGGGCGGTACTCCCGCGACGACACCGAACCGAGATCGTGAGGCTCGCATCGAGCAGTTCGAGACTCTGCTCGACAACCTGGTCCAGCAACTCGATGACCGCAAGGTCGAGATCGACCGCCTGCAGACCGTCATCGACCGCGCCCAGGCCGTCGACACTCGGGACCGAGTCGTCGCCGAACTCCACGCTCTACGCACGAAATAGCCCCCGCTGATCTTCGGATCGGCGGGGGCTCTCGGCGTTCGCGGGTTAGTTTGGCGTGCCACGACGCACGGACCGCGCCCGGATCAGCCGACTCGCTGAAGGTGTGGACCTGGAAGTCCTTCACCTGCACCTTGTTGCCCGTCGAACCGCTATCAGTACGCTGCGTTGGCTCCGTACTGAGCCTGAGCACTCGTGAAGCCTTCGAACTCCAACTGCTCGATCAGGCCGGACTGACTGAACGAGGTGTAGCCGAGGTAGTCCTTCGCCTTCTTAACCGCCTGCTCGTTGTAGTCCGTTCCCAGGCTGTCGACCGCAGAAGTCGCGTCCGAGTTGCTGAAGCCTTCGAACTCCAACTGTTCGATCAGTCCGCTGCGGCTGAACGCAGTGTAGGACAAGTAGTCCTTTGCCTTCCTGACTGCGTTGCTCTGGCTGGCGGGAACATTGGGCTTAGCCGGGACAGCCGCAGGTGCGTTCGGCGGGACATACGCCGTGGTGGCCGGAATCGGAGGAGGGGTGTACGCCGGAACCGGGGCCACGTACGGAGTGGTTGTCGGAGCAGCTGTGGTTGTCGGAGCAGCAGTGGTGGTTGTCGCTGGTGCAACCAACTTGACCGTGGTCGGCGTGACTGCCTTCGCCTCGGGCTCGTCCTTCGGTGCCGGGTTTGCGATTCCGATGATGACGAACAGTGCAATCACGGCTCCGACGATCCAGGGCCACTTGCGCTTCTTCTTCGGGCTCTCGACCGGGAGCTGCTCTGGGTAGCCAGGAGTTTGCGTCATGCGGTAATGAATACCAGGCGAATCCGACAGTCAAACGATCGACAGCGCCAAAACGACAGAGCCCCACCCTCAACCGAGGGTGGGGCTTCTTTGCTGCTCTGGCCCTAGGGGCGTACCTGCCGTAGATCCCGCGGTCCTCGCCGAGCTCCGGCCGAGCTCCACGCTCTACGCACGAAATAGCCCCCGCCGATCCGGAGATCAGCGGGGGCTATTAATCAACTCGGCCGACGCATGACCACTCGGCAGATGCCGAGCAGAGGAGGCAACACCGCGGCCACCGCGATCGGATTCGAGCTGAACGCGACCATCGCCAGGATCGGACTCGACGCCAACATCACGACGACGAAGGTAGTGCGGTCAGCAGCCAGATCTTCATGGAATACGGGATCCATTCGGACCAGAATGTGTCCATCTCGATCACCGTCCGCTGCCCGACCCGTCTAGCCATGCTAAACCCGCGGCATGCCCAGGCAGAAGCGCTTCCCGGGACCTTGAGGACAGGGCCAGAAGGTACCTCGAAAGAGCCGAGAATGTCCTCTCCAGAATCTCCATTCACGACTGCACTCGCTGGCGGAACGGAACAGCCCCCCACCTGACGATCGGTGAGGGGCTGTTCACGCTCAGCGTGCTACGCCAGTTGATCCGTCCAAACCTTGATCCGGTTCTCACGGGCCTCGTCACGTTGCCGCCTCAACTGGCCGACATTGAGTACGAACGCGGCACCACACGCGGCGGCAAGTGCAAGGTCAGACCACCCAAGTTCACGTTGGCTGGCTGTCACGAACCAGGCGGCCATCAGCAGACTTGAGATCACGGGCAAATACTTGCGCACGGCGTGGCCTTTCTCTCGGTCCCACCAGTTAGCCTAGCTCACAGACCCCAGTCTCCCGGATACGCCAAAACAGGCCCATTGCAATCCTTTCGAGATGCGGCTGCGTTGCTCGCTCAGCCAATCGCGGCGAAATCTGGTCAGAATCGACGCCCGCGGATCGATGCCAATCTCACCAATCACTCACTGATGCGGGTCCTTTGGCTCGAGATGGTTTCACGCAGCACCCGGACATGACGCTGTTCAGGCAGCAGCCAGCCCCGCCATCGCCGAACCACTCACCGCGACAACAGACTCCCCCGCAACCACCAGCCGAGGCTGCCCTCCGGACTCACCCAACTCCTCGACGGCCCACACCACCTCCCCGGTGCGCGGCGCCATCGCGAACGCCCCGCGCCCGTCTCCCCCGTACACCAGGTCGCCGTCGTAGCCGACGTACTCGGACGCGGCATCGGTCTCCCGCTGCCACAGCCGTTCGCCGGTCGCCAGGTCGAGCCCGGACGCGGTGTCGCCGGAATGCACCAGCACCGTCTCCCCCACCGCGGCAACCGAGGTGGCGTCCCGCAGTTCGTCGTTGTGCCACACCCGCTCGCCCGTGGCCCGGTCGTAGGCGCCGTCACCGATCACCATCGGAAGCTCGCGATCGACCTGCCGCTCCGGCTGCGCCGTCACTCCCGTGGCCACGCTGGTCAGCACTCGTCCGTCGGCGGCGCGGGCCTCGATCTCCCGCAGGTGGCCGGAGCAGTCGGTGCGGCCGACCAGTGTCACCGGACCGGCAACGATCGCGGCCGACTCGACGCAGTCCGGCACGACCCTGGCCCACGTCTGCCGGCCGGTGCGGGCGTCGAGTCCGACGGCATCCCCGGCCACCTGCACCAGCGCGACGTCACCGGTCACCGTCAGCACCGCCGTGCCGGGCACGGCCTCCCAGCTGCCGCTCACCTCGACGGGGGTGCTCCAGTGCGCGGCCGGGTCCGCGACGCTGCCGGCGTGCACCCGCACGTCGGCGTCCTCCGGGTTGCCCTCCACCGTGAACACCCGGTCGCCGTCGACGGCGATGCCGAACGACGTCCAGTCGGTCGCGGTGCGGGTGACCTCGCCGGATCGGGCGTCGACGGCGACGATCTCGTCCCGCCCGTCGTACCCGGCGGTGAAGCAGACGACGCTCTCGCCCAGCGGCCTCGGGGCACAGCCGCCCAGGCCGTCCGCCGGCACCTGCCAGCGCACCGCGCCGCTGCCCGCGTCGACACCGACCAGCCGCGCGTGGTCGAGCGAGTAGCCGCCGGGCTTGGGCAGCCCGATCGCGGTGACGACGGCGCCGCCCACCGCGATGCCACCGCTGTCACCTGAGTCGAACTCGGTGCCCCACACCGGGTTCCGGAACTGCGCGAACTTCCGCCCGTAGGCCTGCTCGGCGTCCAGGCGCCAGGACTCGGCGGCCGGCGGACCCGCCGGCCTTGGTTCCTCGGTCGGCACCGGCGGGTAGTCGGTGTACCCGGCGCCGGTGAACGACGGGGCGGCCCCACCGGGTGGCTGGTCCCGGCCGAGCACCACCAGGGCCGCGGTCACGGTGACGACGGCAACCACCGCCGCGACGATCAGATTCCGCGTCTCCCGCGTCACGGCAGGTCCAGACCCGGTGCGACGGCCAAGGATTCGAGTTGCTCGAACGTCGGCAACTCGGGCCCGCGCCAGCTCACGGAGACCCGGGTGCCGGACGGCCGGGTGACGGTCACCTGGCGGTAGCTGCCGAACTGGCCGCTCGGTCCGGTCCGGGCGCTGACCGAACCGTCCGGGAGCGAACGGATCTCGGTGCGGTCGTGCTCGGCCGCCGGGTCGTACGGATCGAGCGGGACGGGCGGTCTGTGACCGCCGCCGATCCCGACGGTCAGCGTCCCGGGACCGCCAGGCCCGGCGGTCCCGACCTCGACGCAGACAGCGTTGCGGCCCGCCCCGCCGAGCTGCAGGGCGTCGAGCGGCTCGTCGAGGGTGACGCCGGCCGGCGCGCCGGCCTGCCACGCGGCGTCGAGCGCGCCGCCCAGGCGGGCGAGATCCTCCCGGGTCAGCTCCCGACCGGAGGCCTCGGAGTCGGCGCTGCAACTCTCCCGCGGCGCCGGGGTGCCCGGCGGCACCGGCGCGGTGACCCGCAGCCCGGGGGCGGTCACGATCGCGGTCAGCTCGTCGAGGGTCAGTGGGAACTCCGCCGCGGCCTCCGGCTCCCCGTCGCTCCCCACCGCCACCTCGTCGCTGACCTGAGCGAGCACGGACGACCCGTCGGGCAGATAGCCCGTCGCCGACCGGCCGAACGTCCGGAACGGGCCGACCTGGTACCAGGTCTCCTGCAGGTCGACGACGGTGCCGTCGGGCCCGGCGACGCGGCGGACGAGATCGCCTGCCACACAGGTCGGCACGGCACGGTTCCAGTTGGCCACCTGCACGTTGAACTCGCCGGGCTCGGATCCGCGGTCGAGGTTGGTCCAGAGCGCGGTCCAGCCGGGGACGTCGTCCCGATCGTCCCCGCCGAAGTCGGCGATCGGGTCGAACACCAGCGGCCTCGCGAGGTCCACCTCCGCGTCCGGCGGCAACGCCGCGGCCAGCGCCTGCGCCATCGCCGTCGCCTTGGGCCCGGAGAACCACGGCTCACGGGGATTGTCGTACGTCTGCTCCCCGAAGCTCGAGTAGGCCGCCCACTCCGTTGTGGACGGGGGCTCGACCGCGTCGCAGCCGGGAATCTGCGCCGGGTACCGCACCGGCGGGGTGAGGTAGTCCTCCGCGGCCGCCCGCGGGTCCTCGGTCGGCCGCTCCGGCGGACGCGTCAGCCCGGCGACCACCACCCCGACCGCCACGATCGACACCACCACCAGTGTGTTCGTCCAGAAGGCCGGCCTGCGCCACCACGGCCGTGTCATCGCCTCGTCCACCCGTTCCCCGTCCCTCGACTCGTCGTCCCTCATGTCCCTTTCGTCACATTCACCCCCTGCGTTACCGGCGAGTCGCTCCCCCCTCCAGCCGTTCGTTTCCTGTATAGGGACACCGCTCCCGCGGTAGAGTCAGTCAGGCATTTGGCGACTTCTCGAGGAGCGCTACATGGAACCAGCCGGGGGCCTGGGCCTGAAACACCCGGGCTGCAACACCTCTCACGAGAACCCGTGCGCGATCAGCAGGCGCAGCGGGAGTACGCATCAACCGCGATACGACGCCGCGCGAACTGCGGCACTGCCGTCGAGTGGCCCCCGACCGGGCCGCCGATACGAGGTCCATCGTCGAGTTCACCATTGGGGATTGCCATGAAAATGGCCAAGGCTCTTGTCATGCCCGTGCTCGTCTTTGCCGCCGTCGCCGTCGCCGCGGGCTCGGGCACCGCCGGCGCGCAGCCGATCCTGCCGGGTCTACCCGAAATGCCCGCGCTTCCGGCGCTGCCGCCGCCACCTGAACTGCCGCCGCTTCCGCCGCTTCCGCAGTTCACTGTCGCGGATCCGGTGCTGCCCGGTCTCCCCGCGATCCCCGGCCTGCCCCCGCTACCCACGATCCCCGGACCACCGGCGGTCCCCGGACCGCCCGCGGTCCCCGGAATCCCCGCGGTCCCCGACGCTTCGCAGGTGACCACGATGATCGCGGACCAGGCCTGGCCGGAGAACCAGGCCAAGCAGGAGGCCTTCCAGCACGCGGCGGACGAGGTCAGCATCGGCTGGGCCAACGGCGGTCAGCAGAAGATGATGGTCGGCTCGGTCGTCGGCATGCTCGTCGGCTGCGTGTCGATCTTCCCGAACTTCATGGCCGGCTGCATGATCGGCAACGTCGTGGGCGCCGGCGTCGGCGCCATCATCGGCATCGACGAGGGCAACCCGAACGCGAAGGTCGCGGTTCAGGAATTCATGGCCACACCGTGACGCACTGACCATCCGGCGGGGTGCGCAGGGGCGAGCGCCGTCAGTTCGACGCGCCCTTGCGTACCACCGTCAGCTTGGACAGCCGCGACGAGATCCGGCGGTCCTCGCCGTCACGCAGCAGGGCAATGCCGGACCGGACCTCCTCGACCGCCCAGGTTCCAGCCGTGTCGGAAATGTGCACCAGGTCTCCGACCTGCACGGTCTCGCTCATCGAACTCTCTGCCTCCACGCTCGCTGGGGCACGCGAGGGCGCGCCCGCCGACACCTCGGTCGACACAGACAATTATCGCGCGCGATGTAACCGCGCTCACGCGCGGACCACCCGAACCCGCCGGATGTCGCGGATCGACGCCGCTACTCGCCGGTCGTGCCGTCGCCTGCCGCCGATTCGCGGTCTGCCTTCGCCTTCGCGGCGGCCTCCCGCATCTCGAGGCCGTCGGTGATCCAGTCGCCGATCTCGCGGGTCACGTCCCGGACGGCACCGGCGATGATCACCGCGATGTTCCCGACCCGCTCGGCGCCGGACTCTGCCAGCTCCTGGACGGTGTCCTTGCCCAACTCGAAGTCGATCCCGATTCGGTGTTCCATTAGTGATCCCCCTCAGACGGTGGCCTTCTGGCGCTCGACGATAACACCGGGCGGACGCCCGGGACGGGCGATGAACGGCGGCAGGGCCAGGGCGAAGATCTTGCCCCACACCGATCCGATCTGCTTGAAGAAGCCGCCGGTGTTGTAGGGCAGGCCGTGCTTGGCGCACAGCGCCCGGACCTGCGGCGCCATCTCCGGGTACCGGTGCGCGGGCAGGTCGGGGAACAGGTGGTGCTCGATCTGGTGGGAGAGGTTGCCGGACATGACGTGGAACGGCGGGCTGCCCTCGATGTTGGCGCTGCCGAGCATCTGCCGCACATACCACTGACCCCGCGTCTCGTCGGCGGTCTCGTCCTCGCTGAAGGTCTGCACCCCCGTCGGGAAGTGACCGCAGAAGATGATCGAATAGGTCCACACGTTGCGCACCAGGTTGGCGGCGGCATTGCCGAGCAGGGTGCTGACGAAGAGCGGGCCGGTCAGCGCCGGGAACAGCACGTAGTCCTTGAGCACCTGGCGGCCGGCCTTGCGCCACATCCCCTGCAGCAGCGGCTTCACGTCGTACCAGGACCGCTTGCCGCTCACGATGTTCTCCACCTCGAGGTCGTGCAGCATGACGCCCCACTCGAAGAACGTCATCAGCGCGAACGCGTAGACCGGGTTCCCCAGGTAGTAGGGGTTCCACTTCTGCCCCTCGTCCATCCGCAGGATGCCGTACCCGATGTCCCGGTCGCGGCCGACGATGTTGGTGTACGTGTGGTGCATGTAGTTGTGCGAGTGCCGCCACTGGTCGGCCGGGCAGACGGTGTCCCACTCGAACACCCGGGAGTTGAGCCCGGGCTCGCGCATCCAGTCGTACTGGCCGTGCATGACGTTGTGCCCGATCTCCATGTTGTCGAGGATCTTGGAGATCCCGAGCGCGCCCACGGCGGCGAGCCAGAACGGCGGCAGGAAGCCGAGGTACATCAGGCCCCGGCCGGCGACCTCGAAGCCGCGCTGCGCCTTGATCACCCTGTAGATGTACTCGCGGTCCGCGGCGCCGAGGTCGGCGACGACCCGGGCGCGCAGTTCGTCGAGTTCGCGGCCGATCTCCTCGACCTGCTCGTAGCTGAGTACAACCGGCCCGTCGGACGTGCCGGTGTCGGACTTGCCGCCGCCCAGGAACGGCAGCGTGCGGATGGACAGACCGAGCATTGGACTTCTCCTGACGATTCGACGAAGTTTCGGTGGTGTGGGGCTCAGAGGTCGAGGCTGACGTCGCCGACCGCTGCCGAGACGCACAGTTGGATCGGCCGGTCCGGGTCGGCGTCGACCTCGCCGGTCCGCAGGTTTCGGGTGCATCCGCTGGTCTTGACCGTGGTGCAGGTGAAGCAGATGCCCATCCGGCAGCCGAAGTCCGGGTTCAGGCCCGCCGACTCGGCCTGCTCGAGCAGGCTGGCGCCCGAGTTCGGGGCGCTGACTCCGGACGCGGCGAAGGTCAGCTCGCCGGTGGCGTCCGCGTCGGCCGCGGCCGGCGCGATCGTGAACTCCTCGCTGTGCAGCCGGTCGGCGAGCCCCCGGCCGTCGTAGAGTTCGCGCACCGAGCGCATCAGCGCGGCCGGCCCGCACAGGTAGGTCTGGGCCCGGCCGGCCCACAGCGCGACGGCGTCGAGGTGCGCGGGCCCGAAGTGTCCGTGCAGGTCTCCCCCGCCGCCGTCGCCGGTGTACACGAGCTCGAGCGTGAGGTTGGCGTGCCGGCCGGCCAAGGCCGTCAGCTCCGGCAGGTAGGCGACGTCGCCGGCGGTGCGGGCGTAGTGCAGGAACGCGATCGGGCCGGCGTGGCCCTCCGCGAGGAGGGTCCGCAGCATCGCCAGCACCGGGGTGATGCCGCTGCCGCCGCTGATCAGCAGGACATGCCCCGGCCGCCGGTCCGGGAGCCGGAAGGTGCCGTCGGCGGGCGAGAGGTCCACCACCAGCCCCACCCGGGCCTCCCTGTTCAGGTAGCCCGAGACCACACCACCCGCATGCTCCTTGACGGTGAGCTCGAGGCCGGCGTCGTGCTGCGAGCCGGCGGGCGAGTAACAGCGGGTGTGCCGCACGCCGTCGACGACCACGCCCACCTGGACGAACTGCCCGGCCTCGAAGCCCCGCCACTGGCGGGTCGGCCGCAGGGTGAGGGTGACGGAGCCGGTGCCGCGCCGGACCGCGGTGACCTCGGCGCGCAGGTCGCGGACCGTGACCATCGGATCGACCAGTTCCAGGTAGCGGTCGAGGCGGTGCGGGGTCACGAGCGACTCGAGCAACGAGACCAGCGAGGGCCGGCGGGCGGGCCGTGACGGGCGGGACTGCAGGGCCACTGCGACCTCCTGGGCCGTAGAAGGGAAAGGGTCGGACACGGGGATCAGACTTCGACACTTTCAGTGAACAGTCGTACTCCAATTAGTGTGACAGGAAGTGGCAGGTAGATGTCAACAGTCCGGGCCGAACTCGTGTCCCACGACACACCCGTGCACAAATTACGGTGCACACCCGGACACCGGTCCGAGCTCACCTACACTCGGAGCCGTGACGGAGCCGGAAACCAGAGCCGAACGCAAGGAACGCACCCGCCAGGCCCTGCTCGACGGGACGCTGGAGATGCTCGCGGACCGCGGCTTCGCGAGCCTGAGCCTGCGCGAGGTCGCCCGCTCGGCGGGCATCGTGCCGACGGCCTTCTACCGGCACTTCAGCTCGATGGAGGACCTCGGGGTGACCCTCGCCGAGGACGGCATGCGGGTGCTGCGCCGGATGCTGCGGGAGGCCCGACGCGACCGCGGCGCCGCGGGCACCACCACCGTCCGCGCGTCGCTGGACATCCTGCTGCGTGAGGTGCGCGCCCACGAGGGCCAGTTCCGGTTCCTCGGCCGCGAACGCCAGGGCGGCGCCCCCGCGGTGCGCCGCGCGATCTCGACCGAGCTGCGACTGTTCGCGAGCGAACTGACCATCGACCTCTCCCGGATGCCGGCGCTGGCGAGCTGGCCGGTCGAGGACCTGGAGATGGCGGCCGACCTGATCGTCGCGGTGATGATGACGACCGCCGTCGACGTGCTCGAGGTCCCCGCGGGCAGCCGCGAGGAGCGGGCCGTGGTCGCCCGTGCCGAGCGCCAGCTGCGCCTGATCCTGGTCGGCATGGGGTCGTGGCGCACGAACCCGGAGGCCGGCTGACAGCGGCATGGACGGCGTGCTGGAGGAGAATCCACTGTTGTGGCAGCAAAGAAGGACGTTCCGACCGATCCGGCCCGCACCCTGGCACTGCTGTGGGGCCTGGAAGGCAAGGCCGGGCGCAAGGGTCTGAGCGTGGATTCGATCGTGGCGGCCGGCATCGCCCTGGCCGACGCCGAGGGACTCGATGCCGTCTCCATGCGGCGGGTGGCCGAGCGACTCGACGTCGGCGCCATGTCCCTCTACACCCACGTGCCGGGCAAGGCCGACCTGATGGACCTGATGCAGGACGCGGCGCTCGCCGGGCTGTACGCGGACCTCGACGAACCCGCCCGCGCGCCGGGCGGGTGGCGCGGCGGCATCGAGTTCGTCGCCGAACGCAACTGGGCGCTCTACCAGCGACACCCGTGGATGCTGTACCTGGCCGGGGCCCGCCCGGTCCTCGGGCCGAACACGAGCCGCAAGTACGAGGCGGAACTGCGGCCGCTCGACGGCATCGGCCTCACCGACGTCGAGATGGACTCGGTCCTGACGCTGGTGCTGGCGCACGTCGTCGGCACCGCCCGTCAGCTGGCCAGCGTGGCGGCGACCGTGGAGGAGTCCGGGCTCACCGACGCGCAGTGGTGGGGCATCGTCGGCCCGATCCTCGACCGCGTCATGGACGGCGAGCAGTTCCCGGTCTCCGGCCGGGTGGGCACCGCCGCCGGTACCGAGTTCGATGCCGCGTCCGACCCGATCCACGCGCTGCGCTTCGGGCTGGACCGCATTCTCGACGGCGTCGCCGAGCTCATCGGCTCACGCGCGCATCGGGACTCCGCCTCGCCGCGGCCGGATCAGTCCGGCGCGGAGTAGCCACCGGCCGGGTGCACCGCCACGGTCGCGACCACCCCGCGGTGGTCCGACCCGGGCAGTTCGACCGCCTCGGCGCCGGTGGCGCTCGCCCCGGCGACCAGGATGTGGTCGATCGCGAGCAGCGGCGGCCACCAGCGGTCCGCGGGGTAGGTGCGCAACACCCCGGCACCGGACTGCTCGGCGGCGTCCCGGAACCCGTCGTCGATCAGCGCCCGGTACTGCGCGTGGTCGAAGGTCGCGTTGAAGTCCGCTCCCACGACGACGGGCGCGCCGCCCGCCCGCAGGTCCCGCAGGATCCCCCGGACCTGCCCGAGTTCGCGCGACCAGATGTCGGTCTGCGGCCGCGGCACCGGCGGCAGCGGGTGCGCGGCCACCAGCACGAACGCCGGCCCGGTCGGCGGCTGCACCCGCGCCGAGACCATGTTCAACACGAACCCGAGATGCTCGGCCTCCTCCGACAACGGGTGCCGGCTCCAGATCCCGGTCCCGCCGCCCAGTTCCATCGGGCGCAGGTACCGGAACGGCAACTCCTCGTCGAGGCCGGCCGCGCCGAGCGCCGGCACCGCCCCGGGCGTGAGCTCGTTGACCGTCAGCACGTCTACCTGCCTCGACCGGACCTGCGCGACCACGCCGTCCAGGTCGTCGTTGCCGAAGAAGATGTTCGCCTGCATGACCGTCAGCTCCGCGGCCGCGTCGGCGACGCGGTCGGCGGTGTAGAGCGGCAGTTGCGTCCAGGCGGCGGCCGCCAGCACCGCCGCCGCGACCGCGGCCCCCGCCCACTGCCGGGCCGCGGCGAACGCGGCCAGCCCGACGACGCCGCACGCCATCAGCAGCGGCGCCGCCGAGGCCAGCACCACCAGGGTCGTCACGGTGGTGTCGAGGTAGTGCGCACCGACGCCGACCGCGGCCACCAGCACCGCCAACGACCCGAGCGCCACCGCCGCACGCCGAACCCACCGCATCGAATTCCCCCTCGAGATCGTCGCCCGAGTGTGCCCTACGGGCGAGAGGTCGCGGCAACACCCGGGCCGGGCGGGACGCCACGGCCCCGACCGGGGTCGGCGTTCCGGCCGGTCAGCCCAGCGCGCGCTTGGCCACCAGCGCCGCGCCGACCTGCGGCAGATCCGACGGATCCGACGGATTCAGTCCCGTCAGCTCGAAGACCCGGCGCATTCGGTAGTCGACGGTGTTGGCGTGGACGTGCAGCGTGGCGGCGGTGGCGCGACGGTTCAGCCCGCTGGCCACGTACGCCTCGAGGGTCTGCATCAGCTCCGGCTTCGAGGCCAGCGGTTCGAGCAGCCGGGCCAGTTCGAGGTGCGCCGGACTCGGCCGGCTCAGCTGGTACTCGAGCAGGACGTCGGAGAGCCGGTACAGCCCGGGCGGGCGGCCGGAGCGGGCGACGAGCGCGATGATCTCCGAGGTCTCGTGCACGGCGGCGGGCACGGCGGCGGGTTCGGCGATCGCGCCGGCGACCCGCAGGTCGGCGCCGACGACCACCCGCGCCCGCTCGACCATCTGCCGCAGTTCCTCCCAGTCCGGCGGCGAGGCCGGGCAGGGGATCAGGGCGGTACCGCCGCCGCTGTCGATCACGGTGAGCGCGGGCTCGCCGGTGATCCGGTCGAGCTCGGCCTGCAGCCGGCGCAGCTTGCGGCGGGCGGCGACGGTGCCGCTCACCCCGTAGCCGCGTTCGTCGGTGTTCTCGTCGATCGCCAGGCTCAACGCGAGGTAGTGCGGCGCCACCCGGAGGCCGGTGCGGCGCACCACCGCGTCCACCGGCTCGCCGGCCACCAGCGCCGACATCAGCGAGCGCCGCCCCGAGTTCTCCTGACTCTCCATGATCTGGCGTTCTTCGAGGTACGCGGCACTGACCGCGATGGTGAGCCGGCGCAGGAAGTCCAGGACCATCCCGATCACCACCTGGGTGTCGCCCATCTCGTCGGGGTCGGCGCCGGCGAACAGTTCCTCGGCGGCCAGCCCGATGCCCACGTGGTAGGCGTGCAGGATCGCGTCGAGCGGGACACCCTCCTCGGCGCGGCGGGCGGCCGAGTTGCGCTGCTCGACGAGCTCGGAGTCGTACGCGGCGCGGCGCTCACGGATCAGGGTGGCGAACAGCTCCATGTTGTGCTGGATGATGCCGGAAATCTCGCCGTAGACCTCTTCACGCGGCAACTCGCGATAGATCGGCAACTCGTCGATGAGCCGGGCGATGACCCGCGCGGTGAGCTCCGATGCCGACGCGTTCAGCCAGTTCGCGATCGGCCGTCCGCCGATTCGCAGGGGTTCATCTCTCCAAACGACCTTGTTGTTATCTGTCACAATTCGACCCCGACGTTTCTCATGAATAGCGCTGCTCACCGCGATACATGTGATGCATACCATGTTGCCGATTCCACAGACAACGGAACCGTCCCGATCATCCGGACGCCACACCTCAAGCGCCGGTACGGTTTTCGACCATGAGGCCACGCAGCGCCAGGAACGATGTCCGGACAGGCGCGGTCGAGGTGGGAGATTTCACCTTCGAAATCACCTCCGCGGGGCCACCCGAGGGCCCTCCGGCGGTCCTGTTGCACGGGTTTCCCGAGACCCCGGCGTGCTGGCTGGAGCTGACCGGGTACCTCACCGCCGCCGGACTGCGGGTGATCGCCCCGGCGCAGCGCGGCTACTCCCCCGGCGCCCGCCCCGTCGGCGTCGAGCACTACGCGATGCACCACCTCGTCGGCGACGTCGTGGGCCTGTTCGACGCCCTGGGACTGGACTCGGTCCACCTGATCGGCCACGACTGGGGTGCCGCGGTGGCCTGGGCCGTCGCCGCGACGCACCCCGACCGCATCCGCACCCTCACCGCGGTGTCGGTCCCGCACCCCACCGCGTTCAGCCGCGCCCGGCGCGAGGACGACGACCAGCGCGACCGGTCCCGCTACATCGACCTCTTCCGCGACGGCGACCGCGCCGAGACCCTGCTGCTGGCCGACGACGGCCGCCGGCTGCGTGCCGTGTTCGGCGACGTCGATCCGGCCCGGGTGGACGCGCACCTGCGGGTACTCACCGAGCCGGGCGCCCTCACCGCGGCACTGTCCTGGTACCGGGCCATGACCCGGGAGGCGAACTCGCTGCCGGCGGTCCGGGTACCCACCACCTTCGTGTGGAGCACCGGCGATGCGGCGATCGGCCGCGCCGGGGCGCAGATGTGCGGCGAATTCGTCGAAGCCCCGTACCGTTTCGTGGAACTGGACGGGGTCAGCCACTGGATCCCCGAGGTCGCCGCCCCAGCGCTCGCCGAGGCGGTACTGGCACGCGTCGAAGGGAATGAGCGATGAGCGGAATTGCGGTACTGCTGGTCGGAATCGTCCTCTGTTTCTGGGGAATCGGATCGCTGCACGTCGCGGTGCTGGCGGCCGGCTTCGGCCTCGGCTGGTTGATCGCCGACCTGTTCAGCGCGTCGCTCGCCACCCTCTTCCTGTTCGCCCTGATCGGGGCCGTCGCCTCGTGGGTAGTCACCACGCTGGTCTTCAAGTTCTCCGCCTACTTCATCGGCGGCCTCACCGGCGCGATGGCGGGCGCCAAGATCGCGGACGTGCTACAGCCGGGCGAGAACAACTGGGCCCTGAGCGGCATCGTGATCGTCGCGGTGGCGGTGGCCGCGGCCTTCCTCGCCGACAAGTACCGCGCCCGGGCGCTGCTGTGGCTGACCTCGATCGGTGGCGCCAGCATGATCCTGAGCGGCCTCGGCCGGACCACCAGTTCGCTCGACTTCCTGGCGCACCCGAGCCAGGGCTGGGAGCAGGTCACCTCGACGGTGCTGTGGATCGCGCTCGCCGCGGCCGGCTGGCTCGTGCAGCGCCGACTCTTCCCCGACAAGCTCCGGGTTCAGTCCGACGAGGGCGCCAAGAGGTAGCCCGGCCGCGGCGGACGGACCGGGAGCAGCGCGGCCAGCCCCACCGCCAGCACGATCAGCAGCCCCAGGATCCCGGCGCGGTCGCTGCCGAAGAGCCACGCACACAGCCCGAACAGGGTCGGCGCCAGGAACGACGCGGCCCGGCCGGTGGTCGCGTACAGGCCGAACATCTGCCCCTCGCGGCCCGGCGGGGTGATCCTGGCGAGGAAGGTGCGGGCCGCGGACTGCGCCGGACCGACGAACAGGCACAACACCAGGCCCAGCACCCAGAAGGCGAACGGACCCGACACCACGAGCAGGACGGCGCCCGCGCCGAGCATCGCGATCAGGGACCCGACGATGACCGGCTTGGGCCCGAGCCGGTCGTCGAGACGGCCCGCGGCCAGCGCGCCCGCCGCCGCCACCACGTTCGCCGCCACCCCGAACAGCAGCACGTCGGCGGTCGCGATGCCGTAGACGTTGACCGCGAGCACCGCACCGAAGGTGAAGACGCCGGCCAGCCCGTCGCGGAACAGCGCGCTGGCCCCGAGGTAGTAGACGGTGTGCCGGTCGGCGTCCCACAGCTCGCGCAGGTCCCGCCACAGCACCCGGTAGGAGCCGAGGAAGCCGATCTGTCCCGCCTGCACCTCGGATCGGGGCAGTTCCGGGACCGCGAGCAGCACCGGGATCGCGAACGCCGCGAACCAGACCGCGGCGAGCAGCACCACCAGCCTGATGTTCAGCCCGCCGTCGGTGCTGACGCCGAGCAGTCCCCGAGCGTCGCCGTCACCGGCGATGAAGCCGACGTAGCAGATCAGCAGCAACGCGATGCCACCGAAGTAGCCCATCGCCCAGCCGAACCCGGAGACCCTGCCGATGTTCTGCGGGGTGGACACCTGCCGGAGCATCGCGCTGTAGGGCACCTGGGCGAGCTCGAAGAGCACCGTCGCCGCACCGAGCAGGGTCAGGCCCAGCCACAGGTACTGGTACCGGTCCTGCACCAGGCTCATCGCCGTCATGGCGACCACCACCGCCCCGGTGAGCAGCGCGAGCGAACGCCTGCGGTGTCCGGTGGCGTCCGACCGCTGACCGGTCACCGGGGCCAGCACCGCGATCAGCAGGCCCGACGCCCCGAGCGCCCAGCCGAGCCAGCTGCTGGCCGAGACCGGGCCCGGCAGGTCCGCGCCCACCGAGTCGGTGAGGTACACCGAGAACACGAACGTCACGATCACCGCCGAGAACGCGGCCGAGCCCCAGTCCCACATCGCCCAGGCCAGCACCTGCCCCCTGGAAGTCGCCGACCCGATCGCCGCCGGCCCGATCGCCGCTGTCGCCATAGCGCGAGCCTAGGGCGAGGCGTGGCCCGTCGCCGGGACGTCACTTCGGAGTAACGATTACCCCGGAGTGCGGCGCCGCCCACCGCGCCGTTCCTAGTCTTTCGGGCAGCCCCTCTGTGTCGGTCCGTCGCCAAAGAACGGGAGTCCACGCATGCGCTGCCCGAGACTGCTGTCCCTCGCCGTTCCCGTCGCGGCCGCCTCGGCGGCGCTCGCGGGTTCGCCCGCCGTCGCCGATCCGGCCGCCGGCACCGGTCGGCCCGCCGACACGTACTACCTCTCGCTCGGCGACTCGTTGGCCGCCGGCTACCAGCCGGACACCGACCGGGACGAACCGGTCTCGTACAGCGACGACCTGTACGCCACGCTCCGCCAGTCCGATCCCAACCTGAAGTTCGTCCGGCTCGGATGTTCCGGCGAGACCACCGAGACGATGATCAGCGGCGGCAGGTGCACCTACCCCGGCGCGAGTTCCCAACTCGCCTACGCCACCCAGTTCCTGCGAGAGCACCCGGGACAGGTCCGGTACGTCACCGAGGACATCGGCGCCAACGACATCTACCACTGTCTCCGTGACTCGACCGGTTCCGCCGGCTCGTCCGGGGTGCCCGACATCGGCTGCGTCACGCAGAGCCTCGGCACCATCGGTGGCAACCTCACCACGATCAACGGCCAGTTGCGCGAGGCCGGCGGCGAGGGCCCCCGCTACGTCGGGATGAACTACTACGACCCCGCGCTCGCCGGCTGGGTCGACGGCGGGGCGGGCCGCGCGACGGCGGCGGCGACCGCGGCCGCCGCCAACGTCCTGTCCGCGACCATCGCCGGCGCCAACAGCGCGGTCGGATGGCAGACGGCCGACGTGGCCGGCGCGTTCTTCAACAACGACTTCGGCAATCCGGTCGACGTCCCCGGGTTCGGGTCGCTCCCCCGCAATGTCGCGTCGATCTGCACGTGGACCTGGATGTGCACCGACCAGGACATCCACGCGAACCCGACCGGACACCGGGTGATCGCGCAGGCCTTCCTGCCGCTGCTGACCGCCGCGCCCGCTCCCGGCACGGCGTCCGCCGGCGCCTCCTGAACCCGGGTCGTCGGCACGCGGCCGACGCCCGAGCGGATGCACCGCGTTGCATAGTCACCTCGTTGCATAGATACTCCTACCCGTGGCACTCGAACACGCGCTCCTGGTCTCGCTCTCCGAGCAGTCCGGCTCCGGCTACGAGCTGGCCCGCCGGTTCGACAAGTCGATCGGCTACTTCTGGAGCGCCACCCACCAGCAGATCTACCGGGTACTGAAGCGGATGGCCGCCGCCGGCTGGGTCGACGGCGAGGTCGTCGGCCAGGACGGCCGCCCCGACAAGCGCGTCTACCGCGTCAGCGACGCCGGCCGCGCCGAGCTCCGACGGTGGATCGCCGAGCCGACCGACGCCGGGCACCTGCGCAACGAGCTGGCCGTGAAGATCCGGGCGGCGGCACACTGCGACCTCGACGAACTGCGCACCGAGGTCGCCCGGCACCGCGACGCGCACGCCGGTCGCCTGGACCTGTACCGGCTGATCGAGAAGCGCGACTTCCCCGCCCCGCAGCAGCTCGCCGGCACCGACCTGCACCAGTACCTGGTGCTGCGCGGGGGCATCCGGGTGGAGGAGGGCTTCACCGCCTGGTGCCAGGAGGTGCTCGATGCCCTCTGACCTTCCGACCGCCCCCGACGTTCCGGCGCGCCACCAGCCAGCCGACCCCGACCCCCGAAAGGCCCCACCCGTGAGCAACCCGTACCCGAACCTGCTCTCGCCCCTGGACCTCGGCTTCACCACCCTGCGCAACCGCGTGGTGATGGGGTCGATGCACACCGGGCTCGAGGACCGCACCCGCGACGTGCCGAAGCTGGCGGCCTACTTCGCCGAACGCGCCCGTGGCGGGGTGGGGCTCATCGTCACCGGCGGCTACGCACCGAACCGCACCGGCTGGCTGCTCCCGCTCGGCGCTGACCTGATCACCAAGTCGCAGGCCGCCAAGCACCGCACGATCACCGACGCCGTGCACGCCGAGGGCAGCAAGATCGCCCTGCAGATCCTGCACGCCGGCCGCTACTCCTACCAGCCGCTGAGCGTCTCCGCGTCCTCCATCAAGGCCCCGATCAACCCGTTCCGGCCGCGGGCGCTGACCGGCCGCGGCGTCGAGTCGACGATCGACGACTACGTCCGCTGCGCCCGGCTGGCCCAGTCCGCCGGGTACGACGGCGTCGAGATCATGGGCGGCGAGGGCTATCTCGTCAACCAGTTCCTCGCCGCGCGCACCAACAAGCGCCGCGACGAGTGGGGCGGCAGCGCCGAGAACCGGCGTCGCCTCGCCGTCGAGATCGTCCGCCGCACCCGCGCCGCGGTCGGGCCGAACTTCGTCATCCTGTTCCGGCTCTCCATGGCCGACCTGGTCGAGAACGGGCAGACCTGGGACGAGATCGTCTCCCTCGCACGCGAACTCGAGGCCGCCGGCACCACGATCCTCAACACCGACATCGGCTGGCACGAGTCCAGGGTGCCGACGATCGTGACCTCTGTGCCGCGCGCCGCCTTCGCCGACTTCACCGCCCGGCTGGCCCGCGAGGTGGCCATCCCGGTGTGCGCGTCGAACCGGATCAACATGCCCGAGACCGCCGAGGAGATCCTCGAAGGCGGTGCGGTGCAGCTCATCTCGATGGCCCGGCCGATGCTGGCGGACCCGGAGTGGGTGCGCAAGACCGCGGCCGACCGCGGCGACGAGATCAACACCTGCATCGCCTGCAACCAGGCCTGCCTCGACCACGCGTTCGTGAACAAGCCCGTGTCCTGCCTGCTCAACCCGAGGGCGGCCCGCGAGACCGAACTGGTGCTCTCGCCCACCCGCCGGGCCAAGAACGTCGCGGTGGTCGGCGCCGGCCCGGCCGGACTGTCCGCGGCGCTGAACCTGGCCGAGCGCGGCCACCGGGTCGAGCTCTTCGAGGCGGGCGAGGAGATCGGCGGCCAGTTCGGGATCGCGCGCCGGATCCCCGGCAAGGAGGAGTTCGCCGAGACCATCCGCTACTACACGCGCCGGCTCGAGCTGGTCGGCGTGAAGGTGCACCTGGGCACCCGCGTCACCGCGCGCGAACTGCTCGACGGCGGCCACGACGAGGTGGTCCTCGCGACGGGCGTCACCCCGCGCATCCCGGCGATCCCCGGCATCGACCACCCGAGCGTGCTCTCCTACGCGGAACTGGTCCGCGAGGGGCGCCCGGTGGGGGCGAAGGTCGCGGTGATCGGGGCCGGCGGCATCGGCGTCGACGTCTCCGAGTACCTCACCCACGACGCCTCGCCGACCCTCGACCTGGCCGAGTGGAACCGCGAGTGGGGCGTCACCCACGACGAGTCGGCGCCCGGCGCCCTCACCGAGCCCCGGACCGAGCCGTCGCCGCGGGAGGTGTTCCTGCTCCAGCGCAAGGCCGGGCAGATCGGCAAGTCGCTGGGCAAGACGTCCGGCTGGGTGCACCGGGCGGCGTTGAAGAAGAAGGGCGTCGAGCAGATCTCCGGGGTGAACTACGAGCGGATCGACGACGACGGCCTGCACATCACCTTCGGGGACAAGCGCGAGCGGCCGCGGACCCTCGCCGTGGACAACGTCGTGATCTGCGCCGGCCAGGAGCCGGTGCGCGACCTCGCGGCGGAACTGCAGGCCGCCGGGATGACCACGCACGTGATCGGCGGCGCCGACGTGGCCGCCGAACTCGACGCCAAGCGGGCGATCGAGCAGGGCACCCGGCTCGCCGCGTCGTTGTGAGAACACAGGCGGCTCCGCCGCTCGTGCGCGGCCACCGTCCCCCTGGACCCGCAAACCGCGCACGAGCCGTGGGCCGGCTCGGCAACCCGCTAGCCTGACCCCGTGAGCCTGCCTACCCCCACCCCCGACACCCGCGCGGTCGTGACCGGCGCCTCCTCCGGCATCGGCGAGGCGCTGGCCGCCGAACTGGCCGCGCGCGGCCACTCGCTGATCCTCGTCGCCCGGCGCGGCGAGCTGCTCGAGGCGCTGGCGCAGCGCCTGACCGAGGCGCACGGCGTCACGGTGGAGGTGCGGGCGGTGGACCTGTCCGACCGCGACGCCCGCGCCGAGCTGACCGCCGAGCTCGCCGACCGCCCGGTCAGCATCCTGTGCAACAACGCCGGCGTCGCGACGTTCGGCCCGATCGCGGAGCTGGACCCCGGCTACGAGCGGGCCCAGGTCGAGCTCAATGCCGTTGCCGTGCACGACCTCACGCTCGCCGTGCTGCCGGGGATGCTGGCCCGCAACAGCGGCGGCATCCTCATGGTGGGGTCGGCGGCCGGCAACATGCCGATCCCGAACAACGCCACCTACGCCGCGTCGAAGGCGTTCGTGAACACCTTCTCCGAGTCGCTGCGCGGCGAACTGGCCGGCACCGGCGTCCACGTCACCCTGCTGGCGCCGGGCCCGGTGCGCACCGTGGAGCCCGATCCCGCCGAGGCCTCCATCGTCGACAAGCTGGTCCCCGACTTCCTGTGGATCTCCAGCGAGTACACCGCGAAGCTCTCTCTGGACTCGCTGGCCAAGAACAAGATGCGCGTGGTGCCGGGCCTGATCAGCAAGGGCATGTCGGTGGCCGGGCAGTACACGCCCCGCGCCGTCATCGCGCCGATCGTCGGCACGTTCTACAAGAAGCTCGGCGGGTAGCGGCGTAAGCCTTTGCCCCGCGGCCGTCAGGGTCCCGTCAAGGACGGCGGATCGGGCGGCCGCGGCGGGTACTCCGGAGGGTGAACCCCACCGTCAGGAGACACCGTGACCCTGCTCGAGATCTTCCCGTCGCTGCGTCAGGCGATGACCCCGCGGCTCGACCCCGCGGTGTGGCCGATCGGCACCCACGTCGACGACCGCGGCCGCATCACCGTCGCCGGGGTCGCGCTGGCCGACGTCGCCGACGAGTACGGCACCCCCGCCTACGTGCTGGACGAGGCGGACGTGCGGCACCGCTGCCGCACCTACCGCGAGGTGTTCCCGGATGCCGAAATCGCCTACGCCGGCAAGGCGCTGCTCACCCGCGCGGTCGCGCGCTGGGTGAGCGAGGAGGGCCTCTCGCTCGACGTGTGCTCGGCGGGCGAACTGGCGATCGCGCTGTCGGCGGGCGTCGACCCGCGCCGGATCATCCTGCACGGCAACGCCAAGACCCCCGGCGAGCTGAGCGCCGCCCGGGCCGCGGGCGTCGGCCGGGTGGTGGTCGACTCGTTCACCGAGATCGCGCTGCTCGGCTCGTCGCGGGCCCCCCGCCAGGACGTCCTGGTGCGGGTCACCCCCGGGATCGACGCGCACACCCACCGGGCCGTCACCACGGGCGTCGCCGACCAGAAGTTCGGCTTCCCGATCGAGCACGGCCAGGCCGACGACGCGGTCCGCCGGGTCCTCGGCCAGCCCGGACTCAATCTCGTCGGCCTGCACTGCCACCTGGGCTCGCAGATCACCGACCCCGCCCACTTCGCCGCCGCCGTGCACCGCATGGTCGGGCAGATGGAGCAGGTCCGGCGCGACCACGGGGTGATCCTCACCGAGCTGAACCTCGGTGGCGGCCACGGCATCTCGTACCGCACGGGCGAGCGCGACCTGGACCTGACGGCGCTGTCCGCGACCCTCGACGACGCGCTCGACGACGCCTGCGCGCGCAACCGGTTCCCACGCCCGCAGCTCACCCTCGAGCCGGGCCGCGCGATCGTCGGCCGGGCCGGGGTGACGGTGTACCGGGTGGTGTCGGTGAAGAAGATCGCGGGCGGGCGCACCTTCGTCTGCGTCGACGGCGGCATGAGCGACAACCCGCGGGTGGCGCTGTACGGCGCCCGCTACAGCGTCGCGCTGGCCAACCGGCACCCGCTGGGCGCGTCGAGCACGGTCACGGTCGCCGGCCGGCACTGCGAGTCCGGCGACGAACTGGCGGTCGACGTGGAACTGCCCGACGACCTGCGCCCCGGCGACGTGCTCGCGATGCCCGGCACCGGCGCGTACCACCACAGCATGGCGTCGTCGTACAACGCGGTCGGGCGGCCGCCGGTGGTCGCGGTCCGCGGCGGCGGCAGCCGGGCGCTGGTCCGACGGGAGACGGTCGAGGACCTGCTGCGGCGCGAGGTGTCCGGGTAGGCGTGGCGCCAGTCCTTACCGGCAAGTAAGTTGGGTTCCGTGTGGCGGGCGACACCATCGTCGCCGCCGGACACATCTCACCGCCACCAGGAGGACACCAGCCGATGCCGCGCCTTTCCGGAGCCACCGACCTGATCAAGGGCCTGGTCCCCATCACCCGCGCCGGCATCGTCGGGCCGATCGGGCCGGGCCGGCTCGCCGGGGTGGTCTCCGCCTGGTACCAGTGGGACTTCACCGCCGGCGGGCTGCTGGCGGTGGCCGCGCGCCGCGACGGCGACCGGGTGGCCGTCGTCGACGACCTCGGCGCGATCAGCTACCGCCGGCTCGACGCCGACGCGCACGCCCTCGCCGTCGCCCTGCACGACCGGGGCCTGCGCGAACGCGGGCGGATCGGCATCCTCGCCCGCAACCACCGCGGCCTCCTCGTCGCGATGGGCGCCTCGTCACGGCTCGGCACCGACCTGGTGCTGCTCAACACCGGGGCCTCGGCCGCCCAGCTCGCGGAGGTCGCCGCCGAGCAGAAGTTGGACTGGCTGCTGGTCGACCCCGAGTTCGCGGCACTGATCCCCCATTCGACGCTGCGGGTCGCCGTCTTCGACGACCCCGACGCGGCCCCCGACGACACCCGCGCCGACGGCTGGGCGCGGTTCGACGGGCTCCTCGAGGACGGCCGGCGCGGCGGCGTCTCCGGGCTGCCCACCCGCCCGCGCCGCGGCCGGATCGTCGTCCTCACCTCCGGCACCACCGGCACCCCGAAGGGCGCCAACCGACCCGAACCGCGCAGCTGGATGCCCGCGTCGGCGCTGCTGTCGCGGCTGCCGCTGCGCAGCGCCGAGACGACGGTGGTCGCGTCGCCGATCTTCCACACCTGGGGCCTGGCCGCCGTGCAGATCGCGCTCGCGCTGCGCTCGACCATGGTGCTCAGCCGGCGCTTCGACCCCGCCGCCACCGTCGCGCTGGTCGCCGAGCACCGGGCCAGCGCGCTCTGGGTGGTGCCGACGATGCTCCAGCGCATCACCGACCTGCCCACGGGCGAGCGCGCGGCGGACCTGTCGACGCTGCGGGTGATCGCGGCCAGCGGCTCCGCCATCCCGACCGGCGTCGTGCACCGGACCCGCGAGGTGTTCGGCCCGGTCCTCTACAACTTCTACGGCTCCACCGAGGTGAGCTGGGCGTCGATCGCGCAGCCCCACGAGCTCGACGCGCACCCGACCACCGCCGGCCGTCCCCCGCTCGGCACGGTGCTGCGGATCCTCGACGACCGCGGCGCCGAGGTGCCCCGCGGCACCGTCGGCCGGGTGTTCGTCGGCAACGGCATGCTCTTCGAGGGCTACACGCGCGACGGCGGCGAGAAGGAGGTCCGGGACGGCCTGATGTCCACCGGCGACCTCGGCCACTTCGACTTCGGCGGCCTGCTGTTCCTGGACGGGCGCAGCGACGACATGATCGTCTCCGGCGGCGAGAACGTCTACCCGCGCGAGGTCGAGGACCTGCTCAGCCTGCTGCCCGGGGTGCTGGAGAACGCGGTGGTCGGCGCCGAGGACGCCGAGTTCGGCGCCCGCCTGGTCGCCTACGTGGTGCGCAGCGGGGATGCCGACGGCGAGACGCTCAGCGAGGACGGCATCCGTACCCACGTGAAGGCCCACCTGGCCCGCTTCTGTGTGCCCCGCGAGGTCGTCTTCCTCGACGAACTGCCCCGCAACCCCGCGGGCAAGGTGGTCCCCCGCCTGCTCCCGCCGGCCTAGGCGGCTCCGCCACCTGTGCGGGGGGGGGGGGGGGGGGGGGGGGGCGGCGTTCTCCATGATCCGCTCGACGGCGCTCGGCTCGTCCGGCGGCGGGGGCGGCAGGTCCGGCAGGTCCGGCAGCAGCGGCGGCAGGTCCAGGCCGTCCGCGTTCGGCGCGCCGGAGACCTTGGCCGTGAGCCGCTCGTAGGCCGACTCGCGGTCGACGGTCTGCCCGTACTTCGCGTTCAGCGGGCTGGCCGCGGCGGCGGCCCGGATCGCGGGCTCGCCGACGGTGTCCATCAGCGACCGCGGCGGCGGGATCATCGCCCACGCCACCGGCGTCGGTGCGCCCTTCTCCGAGAGCACGGTCACCACGGCCTCGCCGGTGCCCAGCGAGGTCAGCGCCTTCTCCAGGTCGTAGTGCGCGGTCTTCGGGTACGTCCGGACGGTCTTGTTCAGCGCCTTCTGGTCGTCCGGGGTGAACGCGCGCAGCGCGTGCTGGATCCGGGCCCCGAGCTGCGAGAGCACGTTGTTGGGCACGTCGGTGGGCAGCTGGGTGCAGAAGAACACGCCGACGCCCTTGGAGCGGATCAGCTTGACGGTCTGCTCGACCTGCTGCAGGAACGCCTTCGACGCGTCCGCGAACAGCAGGTGCGCCTCGTCGAAGATGAACACCAGCTTGGGCTTGTCCACGTCGCCGACCTCGGGCAGCGTCTGGAACAGGTCCGCGAGCACCCACATCAGGAAGGTGGAGAACATCACCGGCCGGGCCGCCTGCGCGCCCAACTCGAAGAGCGTGACGACGCCCTTGCCGTCCGGCCCGACCCGCAGGAGGTCCTCGGTCTCGAACTCGGGCTCGCCGAAGAAGGTGTCGCCGCCGTCCGCCTCCAGGTTGACCAGGGCCCGCAGGATCACCCCCGCCGTCGCCGAGGACACGCCGCCGATCCCCTTCAGGTCGGCCTTGCCCTCGTCGGAGGTCAGGTGCGCGATGACCGAACGCAGGTCCTTGAGGTCGAGCAGGGCCAGGCCCTGGGTGTCGGCCCAGTGGAAGATCAGCCCGAGGGTCGACTCCTGGGTCGCGTTGAGCCCCAGCACCTTGCTCAGCAGGATCGGACCGAAGCTGGTGATGGTGGCGCGGACGGGGACGCCGATCCCGCCGGTGCCGAGCGAGAGGAACTCGGTGGGGAATGCGGTGGGCGCCCAGTCCGCGATGCCGGTCGACGCGGCACGGGCGGCGATCTTCTCCCCCGCCTCGCCGGGTGCGGACAGCCCGGACACGTCGCCCTTGACGTCCGCCATCACCACCGGCACGCCCGCGGCCGAGAGCTGCTCGCAGATCCCCTGCAACGTCTTGGTCTTGCCGGTGCCGGTCGCACCGGCCACCAGGCCGTGCCGGTTCAGGGTGGCCAGCGGGATCCGCACTCGCGCAGTGGGATCGACGACGCCGTCCACCATCACGGTGCCGAGCTCGAGCGCGGCACCGGCGAAGGCGTAACCGGCGGCGATTTCCTGGGCGGCCGATGTCGACGACGCCGGAGCCGGAGCCGAGCCACCCGCGGCGGACCCGCCGGCGGATTCGGCAGGCGCGGGAACGGATTCGGCCGGAGCCGGGCTGGTTTCCGCGGTGGCCGTGCTGCTTTCGGCGGGAGCCGGGGTCTCGACCTGCGTCGGCCCTGCCTGCTGCGCCGCGGCCTCCGCCTCACGCAGGGCCGCCGCGGCCGCGGCCGCCGCCTCCGCCGCCACCCGGGCAGCCTCCTCGGCCGCGGCCTGCGCCACCTTCGCCCTCTCCGCCAGCGAAACCTGGTCGGGCTTCGGCTCGGATGCTCCGGATGCGGTCGGATCCACCGTCATTCACGTCCTCCTGGTCGGGACTTCAATGCGTCGAATGTGTCCACCGGGACCCTATCCCGAGAACCCCGTGACTACTGTGGACCCAGTGCAGGACAAACTCGTGTGGATCGACTGTGAAATGACCGGACTGCGGCTCGGCTCCGACAAGCTCATCGAGGTGGCCGCGTTGGTCACCGACAGCGAGCTCAACGTGCTGGGCGAGGGAGTGGACATCGTCATCCACGCCGACGACGCCGCGCTCGCCGACATGCCCGACGTGGTCAAGGAGATGCACGCGCGCTCCGGGCTCACCGAGGAGGTGCGCGCCTCCACCGTCACCCTGGCCGAGGCCGAGGAGCGGGTCCTCGCCTACATCAAGGAGCACATCCCGAACGCGGGCACGGCGCCGCTGGCGGGCAACTCGATCGCCACCGACCGCGGCTTCATCACCCGGGACATGCCGCTGCTCGACGACTACCTCCACTACCGGATGATCGACGTCAGCTCCATCAAGGAGCTGTGCCGGCGCTGGTACCCCCGGATCTACTTCGGCCAGCCCGAGAAGGGCCTCTCGCACCGGGCCCTCGCGGACATCAAGGAGTCGATCCGCGAACTGAAGTACTACCGCCAGACCGCGTTCGTCGCCGACCCCGGCCCCTCCACCAGCGAGATTGCCGAAATCGTCAAGGTTCTCGAAGCCGAGTAGAAACCGATTGGCTTTCCGGCGGGGAGTCAGGCTAATATCGTTCTCGCTGCTGCGGAACAGCCCGAGAGGGCGAAGCCGTGGAAGTTATGGTGACTGTAGTTCAGTTGGTAGAGCACCAGGTTGTGATCCTGGCTGTCGCGGGTTCGAGTCCCGTCAGTCACCCGAAGAGAAGGCCCCCGATTTCGGTCGGGGGCCTTCTCTCGTTTCCGGCCAAGCCGGCGACCCCGTGACAACCACCCCCAAGCGACCGAATGCGTCATTCGTTCACTTGGAGTGAACGAATGACGCATTCGGTCAGTCGAGGCGGACCCGGATCTCCGCGGAGACGCCGGGCGTACCGGTCAGGCGTTGCCGGCGTTACCGGCCTTCCACGTGGCCCACGGCACGTTCCAGTCGCCGAGCCCGTCCGTCCCCGACAGCGTGCCGCCGAGGGTGTTCTTCACGATCGTGATGTCGCCGCGCTTGGTGTTGTCGAACACCCACTTCGCGTTGGCGGGACTCAGATTCAGGCAACCATGGCTGACGTTGGAGGACCCCTGGTCCCCCACCGACCACGGTGCGGAGTGGAAGAAGATGCCGCTGTACGACATTCGGGTCGCCCAGTCGACGGGCGTCTTGTAGCCCTGCGGCGAGTTCACCGGGACGCCGTACGTGGACGAGTCCATCACCAGGTGCGAGAACCGGTCCCCGATGATGTAGACGCCGTTGTCGGTCGGCGTGCTGTCCTTGCCCATCGAGGTCGGCATCGTCATCACCACCTCGCCGTTGCGCTCGAAGGTGACCTGCTTGGTGCTGTCGTCCGCGGTCGCGATCATCGCGTCACCGATCTTGAACTGCGAGCGCTCGTCGACCTGACCGAACAGGCCGCCGCCGAGGTCCTTGCCGAAGACGTTCACGTCGACCGTCACGGTGGTGCCGGGCGCCCAGTAGTTCTCGGGCCGCCAGCGCACCTCGCGGTTGTTCACCCAGTAGAAGGCGCCCTCGACGGGCGGGTCCGTTGTGACCTTGATCGCAGACTGGGCCGCCAGCCGGTCCGGGACGTTCTCGTCGAACTGCACGGCGACGGGCTGACCGATGCCGACGACGTCACCCTGACCGGGCAGCACGTACGGCTTGGTGAGGTTGCCGGGCGAACTCGTGGTGAACTCCGACGTCATGGTCGTCTCGCCGCCGAGACCGAAAGCGGCGGCCGTGATCCGGTACCGCCCGTTGTACGCGAGCGGCGCGGTGTTCATCCAGGACAGCCCGTCCGCGGCGACCGCGCCCGGCACCGCGGTGCCCGCGGCGTCGGTCAGCGTGACCGCGGACAGCAGCCCGTCGGTCACCCGGACCGCGACCGGGTCGGCCGGCGAGTGCCCGATGGCACCGTCCGCAACCACCGCGGTGAGCTTGGGCTTGACCATCTCCGTGACGGGGTTGAGGTCGATCGCCACCTTGGTCGGGGCCGCCTCCGCGGTACCGCCCGAGGGGACCGTGCACCCCGTGACCACCAGTGCCATTGCCGCCGCCCCCAGCGCCCACGCGCTCAGCGAGACCCGCACCATCTCCACCCCACTTCTCCTGCTTGTAGACCGCCACCGACGTCGAGAAAAACGCTCGTCACCTGTGCGGACCTGCCGAACTGCCATGATGCCAGCAGTTAGCTGGACGAGCCAACATCGACTCGGTGCAACCGGTCACGTTCGTATTTCAATCGCAGCGATCCCCCGAAGCGTTACCTGACCTGCGAGAACTTTGCAGATTTGCATTCGATCGAGGCGCTCGTCTAATGTTCTCCACGTCGCAGCGAGCGGGTCTGACCCGGTCGAGTGGCGATGCGCCTATAGCTCAGTTGGTAGAGCAAGTGACTCTTAATCACTGGGTCCGGGGTTCGAGTCCCTGTGGGCGCACCCGAAAAGCCCCCCTGATCTTCACGATCAGGGGGGCTTTCGCGTTTCTCCGTCCACCAGGCCGATTCGCTCCGGCGGTGCACGCGCAGCGATTACCCTGAGGCCACTACAGGCGCCGAACGGCGTTCCGATGCATTGCCAACGGAATGTGAGCAGCCATGGTGGACCGGGCCGATCGTCGCGAGGTACTTCCGATTCCGGATCGGCCGCATGTCGGCCTGCTGACCTACGACGCAAAAGACCCGGACACGGCGTTCCCACCGATCGAGCCGTTGCTGCCACCGGCGGGCGCACCCAATGTCCTCGTGGTCCTGCTCGACGACGTCGGGTACGGCGCCAGCAGCGCATTCGGCGGGCCGGCGAACACGCCGACCGCGGAGCGACTGCAGCGGGGCGGGCTCACCTACAACCGCTTCCACACCACCGCGCTGTGCGCGCCGACCCGGGCCGCGCTGCTCAGCGGGCGTAACCACCACTCGGTCGGGATGGGCATGATCACCGAGACCGCGACCTCGGCGCCCGGCTCGTCCGGGCTTCGCCCGAACACCAAGGCCGCACTGCCGATGACGTTGAAACTCAACGGCTACTCGACGGCCCAGTTCGGCAAGTGCCACGAGGTGCCGCCGTGGCAGACCTCGCCGGTCGGCCCGTTCGATGCCTGGCCCACCGGCGGCGGCGGATTCGAGCACTTCTACGGGTTCATCGGCGGCGAGAACAACCAGTACTACCCGGCCCTCTACGAGGGCGTCGCGCCCGTCGAGGCCGACCGGACGCCCGAGGAGGGATACCACCTCACCGAGGACCTGGCCGACCGCGCCATCGACTGGGTGCGCACCCAGAAGTCGCTCGCGCCCGACAAGCCGTTCTTCGTCTACTTCGCGCCCGGCGCCACCCACGCCCCGCATCACGTCCCGCGGGAGTGGGCCGACAAGTACGCCGGCCGGTTTGCCGGCGGGTGGGACGCACAGCGTGAGTCCATCTTCGAGCAGCAGAAGCAGCGCGGCGTGGTTCCCGACTCCGCCGAACTCACCGCCCGGCCGGACGCCATCCCGGCGTGGGACGAGATGGACGAGACCCTCAGACCGGTGCTGGAGCGTCAGATGGAGGTGTACGCGGGATTCCTCGAGCACACCGACTTTCACGTCGGCCGCGTCATCGACGCGATCGAGGCGCTCGGCGCCCTCGAGAACACACTGGTCTACTACATCATCGGCGACAACGGTGCCTCCGCCGAGGGAACGGTCAACGGGGCGTTCAACGAGATGGCGAACTTCAACGGCATGGCCGCGATCGAGACGCCGGAGTTCATGGCGGCGGTCAAGGACAAGCTCGGGACGACGGAGGCCTACAACCACTACTCGGTGGGTTGGGCGTGGGCCATGTGCGCGCCCTTCCAGTGGACCAAGCAGGTCGCCTCGCACTGGGGCGGCACCCGCAACGGCACGATCGTGCACTGGCCCGCCGGGATCCGCAGCAAGGGCGAGACCCGGTCGCAGTTCACCCACGTGATCGACGTCGCCGCGACGGTGCTCGAGGCCGCCGGGCTGCCGGAGCCCACGTTCGTCAACGGCGTGCAGCAGGCCCCCATCGAGGGCACCAGCATGGTCTACAGCTTCGACGAGGCCGACGCACCGGAGCGACACGACCTGCAGTACTTCGAGATGGCCGGCAACCGCGGCGTCTACTACAAGGGCTGGAGCGCCGTCACCCGGCACAGCACCCCGTGGCTGCCGAACGAGGTGCTGCCCGCGCTCGACGACGACGTGTGGGAGCTCTACGACGGCACCGAGGACTGGACGCAGGCCCGCGACCTGGCGGCGGAGATGCCCGAGAAACTGGCTGCGCTGCAACGGCTGTGGCTGATCGAGGCCGTGAAGTACAACGTGCTCCCGATCGACGACCGCCGGTTCGAACGGCTGAACGCGACCATCGCCGGCCGCCCGCAACTGGTGTCCGGCCACACCCAGGCGCTCTTCCCCGGCATGAAACGGCTCAGCGAGAACAGCGTCCTCGACGTCAAGAACCGGTCCTTCGCCGTCACCGCCGCAATCGAGACACCGGCCGACAGCGCGACCAACGGGGTGGTCATCGCGCAGGGCGGCCGTTTCGGCGGGTGGGCCCTCTACGTCAGCGAGGGACGCGCCCGGTTCGTCTACAACCTCCTGGGCATGAAGGAGTTCGTGACCGAGGCCACCGAAGACCTGTCCCCCGGCAGTCACCAGATCCGCGCCGAGTTCGCCTACGACGGCGGCGGTCTCGCGAAGGGCGGCGACGTCACCCTCTACTACGACGGCCGCGGTGTCGGGACCGGCAGGGTCGAGCAGACCCAGCCGATGATCTTCTCCGCGGACGAGACGACGGACATCGGCGAGGACTACGGGATGCCCGTCAGCTCCGGATACACGAGCCCGACCAGGTTCAACGGACGGATTGACGTCGTACAGATCGACGTCGGCGACGACGACCACTCCCACCTCATCGACCCGGCGGAGGTCTCGCGGGTGGCCGTTTCCCGGCAGTGACGGGCGAGTGACCGATGCCCACCCCCGTCGGCCAGGTCTTCCGCCGCCACAGACGACGCCTGCGCGCCGGACTCGCCCAGCTGCTGTCGGTCCTGGCCGGCCTGGGGCTCGGTCTCGTCATGCCGACCGTGACCGGTGGGCCCACCGTGCCCGCCCGGCAGGTCACCGACCTGTTGATCACCTTCGGCCTGGGGCTGCTCGGCGCGGTCGCCGTGATCTTCTCGCTGCTCTTCCTGGTGGTGCAGTGGGCCGCCACCACGTTCACACCACGCCTGATGCTGTTCCGGGACGACCCGATCGTCTGGCGGACCTTCGCCTTCGCCCTCGGCCTGGCCGTCTTCGCCATCACGACGGCCCTCGCAATCGGCACCCAGACCGAGGTTTCGGTGGTCCTGCCCGTCATCACCTTTCTGCTGCTGCTCGTGATGCTCGCGCTGCTGCGAACACTCCAACTCCGTGCCTTCGCCGCGATCCAACTGGCCCCGGCCCTGGGCTCCATCGCGGACCGCGGCCGGACGATCCTCGCCGCCCTCTACCCCGAGACCACCGGAGAACCCGTCACGCCGCCGACTACGCTGCCGCCGCTGCGCACGACGGTCACCTGGCCGCACCCGCCGAGCGTGGTGCAGGAGATCGATGTCGACCGGCTCCTGGTCGCCGCCCGGGCCGCGAACGCGGTGATCGTGCTGCGCGGGCTCCCCGGCACCACCCTGCAGCGCGGAGCACCCGTCGCGGACGTCCACGGCGCCGGCCTGCCGGACGTCACGGTTCTCGACACGCTGACCTGTGGCCGGGAGCGAACCTTCGTCCAGGACCCGCTGCTCGCCCTCCGGTTGCTGGCCGACATCGCGCTGCGAGCCCTCTCGCCCGCGGTGAACGACCCCGCGACGGCCGTCCAGGTGCTCGACGAGATCGAAGACCTGCTCGACCGGGTCGCCACCGCGGGCACGGCGCCGCTGTGGATCGTCGACCGCGCCGGCGTACCGCGAATCGTCGTCCCGCTGCCCGGATTCGACGAGTTCGTGCGGACCGGCCTCGACGACGTGATCGCGGCCGCCGCGACCTCGCCGATGACCCTCGACCGACTCCGGGTGCTGCTGGCGCGGGAACTGAACCGGTCGGCGCCCGTCCACCGTCGGATGCTCGGCACCCGGCAGGACTGGGTCGACGAACTGGCCGGACCCTTCACACACCTTCACCCGCCGCCCGGTGACAGCGGTCAGTCACCCTGATCGCCCCCGCTGCGGACACCGAATCGGGGCCGAATTTGGATTCACGCGGCGCGCTCGTCTAAAGTTCTCCACGTCGCAGCGAGCGGGTCTGACCCGGTCGACTGGCGATGCGCCTATAGCTCAGTTGGTAGAGCAAGTGACTCTTAATCACTGGGTCCGGGGTTCGAGTCCCTGTGGGCGCACCCGAAAAACCCCCCTGGTCTTCACGAGCAGGGGGGCTTTCGTGGTTTCACCGACCCGGCCGGCCGCTAACTGGAAAAGTGCCGCCGCAGCCGACGGTGCCGATGCGCGAAGAACGCCCCGATCCCGCGGGCCAGCAGGCCGCCCAGTCCGGGGACCACGGCCAGCGCCCGACGGGGCTCGAAGGTGACCCGGTCGTGCACGCGGGTGCGCGACGGCCCGTCCGAGGTCAGCGTCCGCTCGTGTTCCCAGCGTCGCATCGATCCCATCGTGGACCGCTCGTGGAACCGGTGTCCCGGATCCAGCTCGGCCACCGTCAGGTCGTCGTAGTCGAACGGGAGCAGGCCGAAGAGGAACAGCCAGCACCGGCCCACCTCCCGGCCCACCTCGACGGTGTCCACCGTGAGCCTGCGCCGGCCGCGGGGCATCGCCATCCGCATCACCGGCATCATCTCGCCGTTGATGCCCGCCGGCGTGACCACCCGCGCCCACACCTCGTTCCGCGGCGCCTCGACCAGCGAGGTCCGCTCGACCACGCGCACCCGGGTGGACACCGGTCAGGTCAGCTGAAGATCTTGCGCAGCACCAGGACGACGACCAGTGCGCCCGCGCCCACCAGCGCGTACTTGACGGGCGGCTCGTTCACCTTCGCCACCAGCGTGGCCTTGGCGTTCTCCACCAGACGCTTGGGGTTGGTGCGGACGCTGAGCTCGTCCAGGGTGCTGGCGAGCTGGTTGCGCGCCCGTTCGATGTCGCGCTCGATGCTGTCGGTGTCCCTGGGCACGTGAATCCCGCTTTCTCTCATCGCCGATCGTGTGTGCCTTGACCGTACCGGGAGGAGCACCCCGGCCGTAGCCAGGAACCCGCGGCGGGGCCGACGGAGCACGGCGGGCGGGGAGGTCGAGCAAGTAGCCTGACGTCGTGACCGAGAACATCAAGCTCTCCCCCGGAGACGCCGCACCCGAGTTCACCCTTCCCGACGCCGACGGCAAGGAGGTGTCGCTGTCCGACTTCCGCGGACGCAAGGTCATCGTGTACTTCTACCCGGCCGCCAGCACCCCCGGCTGCACCAAGCAGGCCTGCGACTTCCGCGACAGCCTCGCCGAGCTGAACGGCGCGGGCCTCGACGTCGTCGGCATCTCCCCCGACAAGCCCGCCAAGCTGGCCAAGTTCCGCGACGCCGAGTCGCTGACCTTCCCGCTGCTCTCCGACCCCGAGCGGACCACGCTGCAGGCGTGGGGCGCGTTCGGCGAGAAGAAGATGTACGGCAAGACCGTGCAGGGCGTGATCCGCTCGACCTTCCTCGTGGACGAGGAGGGCAAGATCGAGGTGGCCCAGTACAACGTCCGGGCCACCGGGCACGTCGCCAAGCTGCGCCGCGACCTGTCCGTCTGACGCGTCGACCGCCGCCCCTGCGCCCGGGTTCAATCCCGGACGCGGGGGGCGTCGTAGGCACAGAGCCACCGTCAGCACAGGGGCGTCGTGGTCAGCGGGTGTCGGCGAACCGGCGCAGGAACAACGCCTCCGCGACCGCCAGGTTCTCGATCTCGGACGGGTCGACGCTCTCGTTCGGGGCGTGGATGAGGCAGCGCGGCTCCTCGACCCCGATCAGGGCGATCTCCGCCCCCGGGACCTGGTTCGCGAAGACGTTGCACAGCGGGATCGACCCACCCTGCCCGACCGTGCCCAGCGGCTTGCCGAACGCCTCCGCCATGGCCGCGCCGAGCGCCGCGTACCCCGGGCCGTCGGTGCCGGCCCGGAACGGTGACCCGGTCGGCTCCCGCTCGACGGTGACCCGCGCACGCCAGGGCGCCGCGGCCTCGAGGTGCGCGATCAACGCGTCCTGGGCCTGCTGTGGGTCCATGCCCGGCGGCACCCGCAGGTTCAGCCGGGCGGAGGCGCGCGGCTGGACGGCCGCGGCCGAGCCGACCACCGGCGGGCAGTCGATGCCGAGGATGGTCAGCGCCGGCCTGGCCCACACCGCGTCCGCCACCGAACCCGTCCCGGCCAGCCCGACGCCGTCGAGCACGCCTGCGTCCGTGCGGAACTGGGCCTCGGGGTAGTCCGCCCCCGCCCACGTCTGGGTGGCGTCCAGCCCCGCCACGACGGTGTTGCCCGCGGCGTCGCGCAGCGTGGCGAGCATCGCCACCAACGCCGCCAGCGCGTCCGGCGCGGGGCCGCCGAACATGCCCGAGTGCACCTCCCCCGCCATGGTTTCCACGTGCACCACCACGTTGGCGATGCCGCGGAGGGTGGTGGTGGCGGTCGGCAGGCCCACCTCCGCGTTGCCGGTGTCGACCACCAGGATCATGTCTGCCTCGAAGAGTTCGGGCCGCTCCTCCACGAGGGCCTCGAGGCCGCCGGTGCCCATCTCCTCGGAGCCCTCGGCGACCACCCGGATGCCCACCGGGAACGGCGTACCCAGCGCCCGCAGCGCCAGCAGGTGCATCACGATGTTGCCCTTGCAGTCCGCGGCGCCGCGTCCGTACCAGCGACCGTCGCGCTCCGTGAGCTCGAACGGCGAAGTGTGCCACTTGCTCTCGTCGCCCGGCGGCTGGACGTCGTAGTGGCAGTACAGCAGCACCGTCGGCGCACCCGGCGGTCCCGGCTGGTGCCCGACGACGGCGTTCGACCCGTCGGCAGTCTCGATCAGGTCGACCGTGCCGATCCCGGCCGCGACGAACGCGTCCCGGACCCACTGCGCGGCCTGCACGCATTCCTCCGCCGGGAACTGTCGCGGGTCGGCCACCGAGCGGAAGCCGACCAGCGTCGCGAGTTCCTCACGCGCCGTGGGCATCAGGGCCCGCACCGAGCCGCGGATCTGGTCCGTCGTCGACGTCTGACTTCCCGCCATCATTCCTCCACCAGTTTCAGGTCACGCACGTGCGCGTCGTATCCGGCCAGCTCGCCCGGGCAGTAGACCTCGAGCACCAGGCGCTGGGCCTCGACCAGTTGCCGGGTGCCGATGATCGGGCGCTGGCCCGGCCCGGCCGCGCCGCTGACGATCTGCTGGTGCAGCACGGCGTCGCGCAGGGCGCTGCCGGGGTCACTGCACGCCGCCCCGCCGTCGGTGCCCAGCACCCGCGCGGTGGCCTCCGTGTCCAGGGTCCCGAATCCGGCCTCGTCGAAGCGCGCCGACAGTTCGGTCGCCTTGTCCTGCGCGGCGACGTCGTCCCGGTGCTGGTTGAACGCGACCAGCCCCCACACCGCCAGTCCCACGAAGACGGCGGCCGCCACCAGGTACACCACCCGGTGGGTGTTCTCGGGCCGCGTGGGCTGGTCGTCCACCGCGGCGATGCTCACGCCGTCGTCCTTTGCGGTACCGGCCATCTCACGCCTCCTTCACGGGATCCACGACGAGTTCCTGTTTCCAGGACGGCTTGCGCAGCGCCAGGATCAGCAGCGGCACACCCAGGCCCACGATCCCGAACCCGCCGCCGACGATCAGCACGTACACCAGCACGCTGCCGCCGCCGAACTGCGAGGGCGGTACGAAACCGATGCAGAACGCCGCCACGCTGGCGACCAGGCCCACCCAGCACAGCAGGAACAACGCGGGCGCGCGGTAGCCGCGGGGGTGGTCCGGCTGCTGACGCCGCAGCCGCATCGCCGCCACGAACATCAGCACGTACACCACCAGGTAGACCTGTGTGGTGATGACCGAGAGGATCCAGTACGCGCTGGAGACCTCCGGGATGAACGCGTAGAGCAGCGCGATCACGGTGGTCACCGCGCCCTGCGCCACCAGGATGTTCTGCTGGACCCCGTGCACGTTGAGCCGCTGCAGGATCGGCGGCAGGAAGCCGTCCTGCCGGCCGATCATCAGCAGGCCCTTCGACGGCCCGGCCAGCCAGGTGAGCATGCCGCCCAGTGACGCCGCGATCAGCATCAGCGCGAGGATCGGTGTGGCCCACCCGAACCCGAAGTGCGCGAAGAAGGTGTCGAAGGCCTGCATGACGCCCGCGGTCAGGGACAGACTCTCCGCCGGCACCACCCAGCTGATGGCGATGGCGGGCAGGATGAAGATGCCCAGCACCAGCCCCATCGCCACGAACATCGCGCGGGGGAACTCGCTGGCCGGCTTGCGCAGGCTCGAGACGTGCACGGCGTTCATCTCCATGCCCGAGTAGGACAGGAAGTTGTTGACGATGAGCACCAGGCTGGCGACGCCGGTCCAGGCCGGCAGCAGCGCACTGAACTCCATCGGGGCCGCGGACGGGTTGCCCTGGCCGAGGAACACCACGCCCATGACGATCAGCAGCACGCCGGGGATCAGGGTGCCCAGCACCAGCCCGGCGCTGGAGAGTCCGGCCACCGCCTTCATCCCCCGCGAGGACACGAACACCCCGGCCCAGAACAGGGTGACGATCACGATCGCGGTGTAGGGGCCGCTCGATGCCAGTTGCGGGTTCACCACGTAGGCAAAGGTGCTCGCGACGTACGCCAGCAGTGTCGGATAGTAGAAGATCGTCATCGCGAACTGGCACCACACGGCCAGGAACCCGGCCTTGTCCGAGATCCCCTCGCCCACCCAGCGGTAGACGCCGCCCGCCCAACCCGACGCGAGTTCGGCGGAGACCAGCGCGGTCGGCAGCAGGAACACCAGCGCCGGGACCAGGTAGAGGAACACGCAGGCCAGCCCGTACACGGCCATCGACGGGGCCGACCGCAGGCTGGCCACCGAACTGGTGGTCATCATGGCCAGGGCTATCCAGGTGATGTACTGCTGGCGCGGCGCGGGTGGTTTCCGGTGCGCCGCGGTGGAACTCGGCTCCCCTGTCGTGTCCACGCTCATTCGGTCACCATCCCGTCGGACGGGCCGCCGCGGAGTCGGCGGGCTCCCACCCACACTGTCCCCTCTACCGCTGGGGCGTGCACTCGATCATGCGGGCCCGGACCGGATTTCACCCGGATCGGATGAGCCGACCGGGCGCGGCTCAGCGATGCGCGTCGATCAGCTTCTCGATGCCGTCGAGCAGCAGGGCGAGCGCGAAGGTGAAGTCCGCGTCGTCCCAGTCGACGTCCGGGTCGGCGTCAAATGCGCCGTCCGCGACCGCCGCGGTCAGGTGCGGGAACTTCGCCGGGTCGAGCAGTTGCGGCAGCAACACCGAATAGTCCAGCGCGGCGGCGTACTCGGGCGACACCGTGGCGGAGGCCGCCTCGAAGTCCGCGGCGAAGCGGGCCCGTCCGATCACGTACAGCGAGGTGTTGAGGACGATCTGGAAACGCAGCGGCGGCGGCAGCGGGGTGTCCGCCAGGCAGCCGAGTCCGGCCTCGAGCCACGCGATGTTGTTGGGTCCGGTCGGCGGCACGCCCCCGAGGGACAGCTGCAGCCACCACCGGTGCCGCATCAGCGCCTCGTACTCGGAGGTGGCCCACTGCGCCAACGCATCCCGCCACGGCGTGCCCGGCTCGATGTGCGGCGCGGGCCCCACCACCCGGTCGGTGATCAGCTCGATCAGCTCGTCCTTGCTCTTGACGTACCGGTACAGCGACATGGTCGTGAAGCCCAGCTCCTTGGCCAGGCGGGCCATCGACAGCGACGCGGCACCCTCCGCATCCGCGACTTCGATTGCGGTGTCGAGGATCTTCTCGAGACTCAGCCCGCGGCGCGGCCCCCGACTGCCCGGTTCGGTGAGCCCCCAGGCGAGCCTGACGGCTCGGGGCAGATCGCCTGTCCCCGTGGTGTCCGCACCACTCGTGTCCATGTCCGTACCGCTCCCGTCGTCACCTCTTGCGCTCATCGTAAAACTGTGTACGTTATAAACCGAAGTATATGGCATACACAGTTTCCGATTCCGGGAGAAGACTGATGACTCACGACGAACCCACCGGGGCGATTCACGTCTCCGGCCTCACCAAGTCCTACGGCGACCACACCGTTCTCGACGGCCTGGACCTGCACGTGCCTGCCGGCCGGATCTTCGCCCTGCTCGGCGCGAACGGTGCGGGCAAGACCACCACGGTGCGCATCCTGTCCACGCTGCTGCCCTTCGACTCCGGGCAGGTGAGCGTCGCCGGACACCCGCTCCCCGGCGCCGCGCGGGCGGTGCGCCGCCGCATCAGCGTCACCGGCCAGTACGCCGCGGTCGACAAGGTGCTGACTGGCCGCGAGAACCTCGTGCTCGTAGCCGAACTCAACCACCTCGGCCGGAGCGAGGCCCGTCGCCGCACGGCGGAACTGCTGGACCGATTCGACCTCGTCGACGCGGCCGACCGCCGGGCGCAGGACTACTCGGGCGGCATGGCGCGTCGGCTGGACCTGGCGATGAGCCTGGTCGCGCACCCGAAGGTCGTCTTCCTCGACGAGCCGACCACCGGACTCGACCCGCGCAGCCGTCGTGAGATGTGGTCCGTCATCCGCGAACTCGCCGACGGCGGTGTCACCATCTTCCTGACCACGCAGTACCTCGAGGAGGCCGACCAACTCGCGGATCGTGTCGCCGTCATCGACGGCGGCCGGATCGTGGCCGAGGGCACCCCCGACGAACTCAAGCGACTGGTCGACGGCGGCCGCATGGAACTGCAGTTCGCCGACCGTGCCCAGTTCGACCTCGCCGCGGGTGCCCTGCCCGGTGCGGTCACCGACGACGCCACCCTGACCGTCGAGGTACCCACCGACGGCAGCGTCGCCTCCCTCAAGGAGCTGCTGGATCGAATCGACTCCCCCGACCTCGCGGTCGAGAGGTTCGCCCTGCACACACCCGACCTCGACGACGTCTTCTTCGCCCTCACCGGCGCACCGCGCGTGCCCGGCCCCACCTCGACGAAAGCGGCGGCCCGATGAGCACCCACACCGATCGTGAACTCACCTATGTCGTGGCCGATTCGACGGTGATGCTGCGACGCAACCTCAAACACGTCCTGCGCAGCCCGGACACCATGCTCATGGCGGCGGCGCTGCCGATCATGCTGATGCTGCTGTTCGTGTACGTCTTCGGTGGCGCGATCGACACCGGCACCGAGTACATCAACTACGTCGTCCCCGGAATCATCCTGCTGTGCGCGGCATTCGGCGCATCGACCACCGCGGTCAGCGTGTCCACCGACATGACCGAGGGCATCATCGACCGCTTCCGCACCCTGCCCATCGCGCAGTCGTCGTTCCTGACCGGGCACGTGCTCGTCAGCGTGGTCCGCAACCTGGCGACCACCGCGATCGTCATCGCGGTCGCGCTGCTGTTGGGCTTTCGCCCGACCACCGACCCGCTGCGGTGGCTGGGGGTTCTCGGTGTCATCGGCGGCTTCATCTTCGCCCTGTCGTACCTGTCGACGGCTCTGGGACTGCTCGCGAAGAACCCGGAGGCGGCGAGCGGGTTCACCTTCGCCATCATGTTCCTGCCCTACGTCAGCAGCGCGTTCGTGCCCGCCGACTCGATGCCCTCGTGGCTGCAGTGGTTCGCCGAGAACCAGCCGGTCACCCCGATCATCGAGACCGTCCGAGGACTGCTGATGGGCACCGAGATCGGCAACAGCGCCTGGCTCGCCCTCGGCTGGTGCGCGGCGATCACCGTGGCCGGCTTCGCCTGGTCGACCGTGCTCTACCGCCGGCGCGTCGCCGCCTGAAATCCCGGCCCCGTCCGAGGTATCCGGTACCGGGAGAAACACCAGACCATGGGGTGCGTCGAAACCCGAGCCCCTGCGGTTAACCTGGGGTGGTGGAAGCCATCACCAGCAGTCGAGCCTCGCGACGCGCGGACCCGGCTCTGGAGAGCCCGGACGATCCGCAGGAGTTGCTGCCCCGCAAGCGCCCCACTCAGGAGCGCAGCCAGCGCAAGTTCGACGCCCTGCTCTCCTCCGCGCGCGAACTGCTGACCGAGGTCGGTTTCGAGTCGTTCACCTGTGAGGAGGTCGCCTCCCGCGCGGACGTCCCGATCGGCACGCTCTACCAGTTCTTCGCCAACAAGTACGTCATCGTGTGCGAGCTGAACCGGCAGGACTTCGCCGACGTCCGCGACGAGCTCGAGCAGTTCAACGGCGAGGTGCCGTCGCTGGACTGGCTGCGCTTCCTCAACAACTTCGTCGACCACCTGGCAAAGCTGTGGACCTCGGACCCGTCCCGGCGGGAGGTGTGGCTGGCCATGCAGTCCACCCCGTCCACCCGCGCCACCGGCAAGATCCAGGAGAAGGGGCTGGCCGGGCAGATCGCCCTGATGCTGGCCCCGTTGACCCCACGCACCGAGCGGGACCGTCGGATCATGATGGCCGAGGTGCTGGTGCACGTCGTGTACTCGATGCTGAACTTCTCGGTGCAGGACGGCCAGAGCCACGCCGACGCCGTCGACGAACTCAAGCGGCTGATGGTCGCGTATCTCCTCGTGGCGGAGAAGGAGTCCCGCTCTCACTGATGTCCCCCGGGCGCTCGGCTCCCGATCACGGACACGACACAGACGAACGAGGCCGGGGGGGGGGGTCCGGTTCCTCGATCACGACCATCGCCCCGGCCATGTCGCCGTCGTGCGTCAGCGACAGGTGGATGATGGCGCCCGGCAGGAACTCCGCGGCCTCGTCGTGCAGCTTGATGCTCGGCCGGCCCCAGGCGTCGTTGACCACCTCGATCTGTGCGTACGCGTTGTCACCGACGGCGGGCGGCCGGGCGAACCGGGAGGACGCCCAGGCCTTGATGACCGCCTCCTTGGCCGCCCAGCGCACCGCGTAGTGACGCGCCGGCTCGGTGCTCTTCGACTCGCAGTACCGCCGTTCCCCCGGCCGGAAGCTCGAGAGCATCGCGGTGCCGGGGCGTCCCAGCTGCTCCGCGAACTCCGAGACGGTGACGAGGTCGAACCCGATTCCCAGGATGGCCATTACTGGCACCCCGGCAGACCGGAACGGTAGACGTCGTCGTCGCCGAGGCGCGCCTCGCACGTGAGCAGCATGTCGGCCTCGAGCTGACGGGCCGCCTGGGCGGGCACCGAGTCGCCGCCGAAGCGACGGTCCGCGGGCCGCTCGTAGAGGTCCGCGCCACCGCACATCGCCGACGCGAGCCGGCGCTGACCGGCGAGGGTCCGCTCCTGCGCCTGGGCCAGGTAGTCGGCCCGCTCGGCGGCGGGGATCGACTCGACGAACGCCTGCGGGTGGACCACCGCGATCAGTCCGGACACGTGACCGAAGCCGAGGCTGGTGAGCAGGCCCGCCTTGAGCGGGAAGCTGCCGCCGAAGCGCATCGCCTCACGCGGCCACACCAGGTGCTCGAACTCGGCCATCTTCGGGTCCACGCAGTCGAGGCTGCGGTTCGGCGGGACGATGCCCTGGCCGAGGACCTGGCACAGCCCGATCAGCTGGAAGGCCGCGGCGCCGCCCTTGGCGTGACCGGTCAGCGACTTCTGCGAGACCACGAACAGCGGGGAGCCCTCGCTGCGGCCCAGGGCCGCCGCCAGACGCTCGTGCAGTTCGGCCTCGTTCGGGTCGTTGGCCGCCGTCGAGGTGTCGTGCTTGGAGACCACCGAGATGTCGTCCGCGGTGACGCCGAGCGCGTTGAGCGAGAGCGCCAGCTGCGAGTCCTGGCCGCCGCGACCGGCACCCAGGGCGCCGATTCCGGGGGCCGGGATGGAGGTGTGCACGCCGTCCGCGAACGAACCGGCCCACGCCACCACACCGAGCACCGGCAGGCCCATCTCCAGCGCCAGGTCGCCCCGCGCCAGCAGGATGGTGCCGCCACCGGCGGACTCGACGAAGCCGCCGCGACGACGGTCGTTGGCCCGCGAGAAGCGGCGCTCGTCGATGCCCTTGGCCGTCATGTCGGCCGACTTGGCGGTGGCCGACATGTCGCCGAACCCGACGATGCCCTCGATGCCGAGGTCGTCGAAGCCGCCGGCGACCACCAGTTGCGCCTTGCCGAGGCGGATCTTGTCGACGCCCTCCTCGACGGACACCGCCGCCGTGGCGCACGCCGCGACCGGGTGCACCATCGCGCCGTAGCCGCCGACGTAGGACTGGACCACGTGCGCCGCGATGACGTTCGGCAGGGCCTCCTGCAGGATGTCGTTCGCGCGGGACTCGCCGAGCAGGGTGTCGATGTAGAGCGAGCGCATGGACGTCATGCCGCCCATGCCGGTGCCCTGGGTGTTGGCCACCGTCGACGGGTGCACCCAGCGCAGCAGCTCCGACGGGGTGAAGCCGCCGGTCAGGAACGCGTCCACCGTGGTGACCAGGTTCCACAGGCCGACCCGGTCCACGGATCCGGCCATGTCCGCGGGGATGCCCCACTTGGTGACGTCGAACCCGGTCGGGATCTGCCCGCCCACCGTGCGGGTGAGCTTCGCCTTGCGCGGCACCCGGATCTCGGTGCCGGCCCGGCGGGTGACCTGCCAGTCGCCGCTGTCCGGCACGGCCGCCGCGACGGTGTGCTCGGGGTCGGACTCGACGAAGGCCTTGGCCTCCGCCTCGCTGCCGACCACGAAGGTCAGGTCGTTGTCCAGGAACACCGACGTCAGCAGCGGCGCGGTGTTGTCCACCATGGCGCCCTCGTCGACGTAGGTGCGGATGCCGCACCGCTCGACGACCGCGTCGTGGTAGCGCTCGGCGATCTCCGCCTCGGGCACCAGTTCACCGGACTCGGTGTCGTACCAGCCGGCGACCGGGTCGTTCTCCCACGTGAGAAGTCCCGTGTTCCAGGCCAGTTCGAGCACGCCTGCCGCCGAGAGCTCCTCGTCGACCTCCATCTCGAAACGGGTCCGGGAGGAGCCGTAGGGGCCGAGCTCGCCGGCGCCGACGATGACCACCAGGTCGGACGGGTTGACGTCCAGCTCGGGCCAGACCATCTCGGGCAGCGCGGCGGCGAGGCGCGGCGGCGCGGGCAGCGCCGCGATGGTGCCGTCCTCGTCCGCTGCGGATTCGCTTGCCGCGGCGGCCTTCTCGGCGTCCGCCGCGTCGCGGGCCAGGGCGACCAGGTCCAGGTCGACGTCGGCGAGTCCGCCGGTCAGGTCGAGCTGCACCGGTGCGGTGACGGCCGCGCGGACCGTCTCCGGGGTGCAGCCGGCCAGCAGCTGCTCGGCCATCTCCTCGGTCGACCAGGTGCGCACACCCTTGGCCTCGACGGCCTCGACCATCGGGTCGTTGCCGCCCATCAGCCCGGTGCCGCGCACCCAGCCGATCAGGGCGTGCACCAGGGTGACCCGCTCGGCCCAGTTGCGCTCGGCGTTCCAGCGCATGACCACCGCGTCCAGCGCGGCCTTGGACTCGCCGTAGGCACCGTCGCCGCCGAACAGGCCCCGGTTCGGGGAGCCGGGCAGCACCACGTGCAGGCGCGTGTCGACGTCACGGTCGTAACCGATCTTCGACAGCCCGCCGATCAGCCGCTCGACCGACCACAGCAGCACCCGCATCTCCATCTCGGCGCGGGCGCCGGCGTCGGAGAGCTCGCCGCCCACGCGGGGCGCGGCGAACGGGAACAGCATCGTCGGGGTGACGGCCTCCTTGACCAGCTTCTTGGCGCCGCCGGCGGTCTCGGTCTGCTCGCTGCCGATCCACTCGATCAGCGCGTCGACGTCGGAGTAGGACGCCATGTTCGCGGGCACCACCCACAGGGCGGCACCGGCACGAGCGTTGGCGCGGTACAGCTTCCGGTAGAAGCCGAGCCGCTCCGAGTCCAGGCGCGAGGTGGTCACGAAGACCGTGGCCCCGCCGCGCAGCAGCTTGCCCGCCACCGAGGCGGCGATGGAGCCCTTGCTGGCGCCGGTGACGACGGCGACCTGGTCGGCCCACTCGGCTGCCTGGTCGTCGGACGCGACGGCGTCGGCGGCGATCCGGGCGTAGGTCGTCGCCAGCTCGGCGCGACCCTCCGCCTGTGCCCGCTGCTGCCACCAGGCGGCGTGGGCGGCCACGGTCTTGCCGGCGCCGGTGAAGTTCACCGTCTCCAGCGCGGACGCGTCGGACTCGAGCCACAGCCGGGCCAGGTCCTCGCGGGCGGTGGCCCAGCGGTCGTCGACGAGCACCGCGCGGCGCGCGTCGAAGGCCGGGGCGACCAGTCGGGGCCAGTCCGAGCCGAGCTCGGCGGAGACCAGGTCGACCAGCTCGGTGTCGGCGTCGGGAGCGGCCGAGACCGCCTCGTCGGCCAGGCCGAGCTGCTCGAGCACCAGCCGGGCCGCGGAGGCGAGCACGCCGTTGCGTCCGGTGATGTGCTCGGTGAACTCGCCGAGCGCGGCCGCGTCGACGGTGCCGCCCGCGCCGCCACCGGCGGCGGGCATCGACACTGCGACGCCGCGACGGGAGGCCACGGACTGGACCGCGGCGTCGATCACGGCATCCACCGCGGCGCCGTCGGACAGCGCGCCCTCGTGCAGGCCGCCGAGCGACCCGCCCCGGACGCTGGAGCCGTCGCGGGTGCCGAGCGCCACCTCGGCGGTGACGTGCGATGCCCAGCCGGCGCCGAGCTCCCAGACCTTGGTGACGCGCTCCGCGATGGCCGCCGGGCGCTTGCCCGAGGGGCCGAACACCTTGCGCAGGTGGTCGTTCAGGGAGTCGGTGAGCACCGGGCCGAACGGCTTGTAGGTACGGGCCAGCTTGTTGACGGTGACCGCCAGCGCGCCCATGTCCGCGTCCGCGGCGCCGTCGATGGCGCCGAGCGAGAGCTCCGCACCGAGGTCGACGAGCAGCTGGTTGCGGCGCGAGGACACGCCGTCGCACAGCGCCTCGATGGTGTCGGCGGGGCCGACCTGGTCCGGGCGCAGCTTGGTCCACAGCCCGATCAGCACGGCCGTCGCGTCGGACGCGGCGAATGCGATGTCGTCGGGGCGCGGTCCGCCGGACGGGGCGGCCGGGGCCGCGGCGGGTGCCGGTGCGGCCGCGGCGGCGGGCGCCTCCGAAACCGCTTCTGCCACAGGCTCGTCGTCCTCGACGGGCGCCGGGTCGGTGTCGGTGGAGAACACCACGCCGGCCTCGCGCTCGATGTTGAGCACCTCGACGGGGTTGCCGAAGCGGCCGGGCAGCTTGAGCGTCTGCGAGGCCAGGTTCGCCACGGTCGGGACCGCGCCGAGACCGATCTCGACGAAGCGCTCGACCCCGAGGCCGCCGTCGGACTCGTCGCCGAAGAGCAGGTCCTGCGTCTCGATCCACCGGACCGGGCTGGCGAACTGCCAGGCCAGCAGCTCGGCCAGGACCACGCGGCACAGGTCCGAGGGGCGTGCGGCCCACGCGTCGAAGTCCGCGAGGACCTCCGCCAGCGGCTCCGAGGGCACCAGGTCGGCGATCTCCTGGACGAAGTCGCGGCCCAGGTTGAACGGCTTGGGCACCAGGTTCGGGATGTACCGGCCGATCAGGATGGCGGGGTCGATCTCCTGCGGCAGCAGGTGCAGCAGCCGCTCGCGGAAGTCGTCGACACCCCCGCGCAGCACGGTGGAGTGGAACGGGACGTCGATGCCCGGGATCTGGATGTACGCCCGCTTGCCGCCGGTCTCGGCGCGCTTGCGGTCGATCTCCTGCTCGAGCGCGTCGAGTCCCGCGACGGTGCCGGCGATGGCGTACTGCGAGCCGCGCAGGTTCAGGTTCACGATCTCGAGGAACTCACCGGTCTCCGCGGCGACGCCCGCCACGAACTCGGCGAGGTCCTCGTCGGCGACGCCGATCTGCGACGGCCGGATCGCGGCCAGGCGGTAGTTGGAGCGGCCCGCCGCGTCGCGGGGCACCAGTGCGTGCATCGCGGAGCCGCGCTGGAAGACCACCTCGAGGACGGCCTCGAGCGGCAGCACCCCGGCGACGGCGGCGAGCGCGTTGTACTCGCCGACCGAGTGGCCGGCCAGCAGTGAGTCCTCGACGAAGGCGCCGGCCTCGCGCAGCTCCGCCACCTGGGCGACGCCCAGCACGGCCATGGCGACCTGGGTGAACTGGGTCAGGTGCAGCACGCCGTCGGGGTGCTTGTGGGTGACCCCACGCGCCTTGAGGACGGTCGGGTTGTCGCGGACCACGGCGAGGATCGAGAAGCCGAGGGCCCCGCGGGTGTGCTTGTCGGCGCGGTCCCAGATCTCGCGGGCGGCCTTGGAGCGGGCGCGGGCGTCGAGGCCCATGCCCGGACGCTGGATGCCCTGGCCGGGGAAGGCGTAGACGGTCTTCGGCGCGTCGGTGCGGCCGGAGGCGACCATCACCAGTTCGCCGTCGACGCGGCAGCCGACCTCGATGACCTCGGCGCCGCCGTCGAAGGCGGTGCGGTCCACGCGGACGTCGATCTCGGCCCCGGGCCGGACCATGCTGAGGAAGCGTGCGGTCCAGGCGGTGAGCCGGCGCGCGGGGACGGTGGCCGACGGGTCCACGGCGGTGACGACCTGCTGGGCGGCGGCGGAGAGCCACATGCCGTGCACGATCGGGCTGCCGAGGCCCGCGAGCAGCGCCGCGGCGTCGGAGGTGTGGATCGGGTTGTGGTCGCCGGAGACCCGGGCGAAGGCACCCATGTGACGCGGCGCGACGATCGTCGCCTGACGGCGGCGGCGGCGCGGGGTGTCGGTCGCGGCGTCGGTCAGCGAACCACCGGCGCGGACCGGGTCGGCCAGCTCGCCCTTGCCGGTGCGGCCGCGGATCGCGAACCGCTCCACCATGGTGGCGAACGTCGGGGCGGCGGTGCCCTCCTCGCCGCGCATGGCGCCGACCTCGACGTGGACCTCGACGACGCGGCCCATGTCGGTGTCGACGACGGAGATGCCCTCGGCCTTGACGGTGAGCACGGCGGCGTCGGCCGGGACGGCGTCGACCAGGTTGACCGCGTGGTCGAGGTGCACCAGGTCGAGCATGCCCTCGATGGCGTGGATGCCCTCGGAGGTGGTCGCGGCGCCGAGCACGGCGAACACGGCCGGCCAGCAGGCTCCGACGATGACGTCGGGCACGGCGCCGGCACCGGGGGTCAGCGACTCCGGCAGGCCGGACGCGGTGACGCCGGCGTGGTCCGCGACGAGGTCGGGGATCCAGGCGACGTTCAGCCGGGCGGTGGCGTTCTTGACGGCGGGCAGGTCCTGGCCGGCGGCCACGCCGAGCAGCGCGGACATGGCGGCCTCGGCGTCGGCGTCGGTGACCACGGGGGCGCCGCCGTCACGGGTGGAGGCGGGCACGGTCAGGCGGATGGTGACCGCGCGGCCCGCGACCAGCGGCACGCTGAGCTCGGCGGTCTCGGCGTCGACGGCGCGCAGCACGGCACCGGTGGTGGCGTGGGTGGCGGACTCCTCCTCGACGGTCCATGCGGCGAGGTCACCGAGGCGGTGCACCGGGTTACGGGTCAGGCGCGAGGCCCACAGCACGTCCGGCGAGGCCAGCACGACGGCGAGCAGGCCGCGGGCCTGGGTGCCGTGGCGGCGGGCGGTCACCTCGGTGGGTGTGACGCCCGCGCCGAGCAGCTCGTCGGTGGTGGCGCGCTCGAAGCGGTCGAGCAGCTCGCCGACCGGCTCGTCGACTCGGGTGATACCCGCGACGGCGACGGTGCCCGGGATGACGCACACCTGGTCGGCGGAGTAGCGCGGGTCGTGGGCCTGCCACAGCGAGTCGGAGCGCCACCAGCGGCGGACGTCCTTGTCGATGACCGGCACGAAGTTCACCGGCTTGCCGGCGATCTTGCACAGCGAGGTGAAGAACGGGACGTCCGCCGGGTGCAGCACGGTGTCCACGGCGTCGGGGTAGGCGGCCGTGAGGGCGCACAGCGCGGCCTCGGGCCGCTCGAGCGTCGCCTCGTCGGCGAAGAGGGTCTGGATCGGCCCGCGGTCGTTGCGGTGCAGCCGGGCCTCGGCGCGCTGCAGCATCTGGCCGAAGCGGTCGCGCCAGGTGACGTCGAGCCACACGGACTCGGTGGCGTCGGCGTAGGCCTCGGACCAGTCGGTGCCGCAGTCGAAGACCTTCGCGGAGTCGATGCCGACGGCCAGCTCCAGGTAGCGACGCAGCCAGCGCTCGTAGCTCATGGTCGCGACGTCGCCGAAGTACGGCTTCGCGGTGCCGTCGAGGGCGGCGACGATCTCGTCGCGGCGCTCGGCGACGGCGTCCGCGTCACCGGCGACCTCGTCGAGCAGGCGGCCGGTACGCGAGGCCGCGTTGTCGATCTCGTGGATGTCTGCGCCGAGCTGGCTGCGGCCGGAGGCCATGCCGCCCGCCGCGGTGCCCGCACCGACCCAGTCGGGGGTGCCGGGGGTGTCGACGAGCAGCTGCTTGACCTCGGGCGAGGTGGTGGCCTCGAGGGTCGCCATCGCCGCGGTGCCGACCAGGATGCCGTCGACCGGCATGGCCGGGTAGCCGGCCGCCTCGGACCAGCGGCCGGTGAGGTACTCAGCTGCCCGCTCCGGGGTGCCGATGCCGCCGCCGACGCAGATCACCAGGTTCGGCCGGGCGCGCAGCTCGGCGTAGGTGGTGAGCAGGAGGTCGTCGAGGTCCTCCCAGGAGTGGTGGCCACCGGCCTTGCCGCCCTCGATGTGGACGATGACCGGGTAGTCGGGGACCTCGTTGGCGATGCGGATCACCGAACGGATCTGCGCGACGGTGCCGGGCTTGAACGCGACGTGGCTGATGCCGGCCTCGCCGAGCTCCTCGATCAGCGCGACGGCCTCGTCGAGCTCGGGGATGCCGGCGGTGACGATGACGCCGTCGATCGGGGCACCGGCGGCGCGGGCCCGCTGCACGAGGCGCTTGCCGCCGAGCTGGAGCTTCCACAGGTAGGGGTCCAGGAACAGCGAGTTGAACTGCACGGCGCGGCCCGGCTCGAGCAGGGTCTGCAGCTCGGCGACGCGGTCGGTGAAGATCTGCTCGGTCACCTGGCCGCCGCCGGCCAGCTCGGCCCAGTGGCCGGCGTTGGCCGCCGCGGCGACGATCTTGGCGTCGACCGTCGTCGGGGTCATGCCCGCAAGCAGGATGGGCGAGCGGCCGGTCAGCCGGGTGAAGGCGGTGGAGGTGGCGACCTTGCCGTCGGGCAGCGTCACCAGGGTGGGGGCGAACTCGGTCCACGCCTTCTGCACGTCGGGCGCCGCGCCGGGGGTCAGCAGGTTGCGCTGGCCGCCGCGGGTGGAGGCCGCGACGATGCCGACGCCGCGGCCGCGCAGTGCGTTGACGGTCATCCGGGTGAGCAGGTCGCCCGGGCCCAGGTCCAGGATCCAGGACGCGCCGGCGTCGACGGCGTTGTCCACCTCGACGACCCAGTCGACCGAGTCGGTGAGGCAGGCGCGCGCGAGGCGGGTGGCGAGGTCTGCATCGAGGCCGCAGCGCACGGCCCAGGCGCCGACGGTGTCGACGGCGTCGGCGAGCGCGGGGTGGTGGAAGCCGATTTCCACGGCGAGCGGCTCGAACACGGGCGAGAACACGGCACCGCCGCGCTTCTTGGCGTCACGCTCGCGGGCCTCGTCGGCGGCGACCTGCTCGGCGCGCTGCTGGACGCGGGCGAGCTGCGCAGGCGGGCCGGAGAGCACCACGCGACGGCGACCGTTGCGGATGGCCATGACAGCCGCGCACTCGCGGTCGAGGCCGCGGCCGACCTCGTCGACGATGGCCTGCATCCGGGCGGGGTCGACGTCGGAGACGGCGAGCATGGGGGCGCGCTCGGCGCCGCCGAGGACGCCGCGACGACGGCCGACCAGGACCGCGGCCGCGCCGATCAGCTGCGCGATCGCGAGGAGGGAGGCGTCCGCGTTGCCACCGGTGGCGACGGACTCGGCGGCGAGCAGGCCCTGCGAGTGGCCGATCACGGCGACAGGCGGCGTGCGCTCGGGGTCGAGGCCCTGCAGGCGCAGCGACTTCAGGGCCGCGATCTGGGTGAGGAGCACGCCGGGCAGGGACACCGAGGCGGAGGTGAGTGCGGCGGCCGACGGGCCGGCCGGGGCGGCGCCCTCGTCGACGACGTCCTGCTCGAGGATCCAGCCGATCGGGTCGAAGCCGGCGGGCCGGACCACGAGGAGATCCTGGGCGACGGGCGCGAGCAGCGCGGCGGCCTCGTTGACCAGTGCGGTCATGTCGGGCTCGAGGCCGTTGTCGCGAATCAGCTCTTCGAGGGGGCTCAGCCACGCGGCGCCCTGGCCGCCGAAGGCGAGGGCGTAGGGCTCACCGGACAGGAAGCGGTCACGCAGGGGGGACTTCGCCGGTCCGGCGCTCGGTGCGAACCGCGACCGTCCGGCGCCGTTCCCCTGGCCCGCTGGTGTGCTCTCGTCGATCGTCACGCTGGACAGTCCTCTCCTGGTCGGAACCCACCGAGATCTGAAGCCTCACGCGGCCTATCGGCGAGCACGCGGGAGTCCTTCGACGGGCCCCGTCAGGTTTGCACAGAATCATGAGGACTTCCTCACGTTTGCGACCTGGACAAGCGTTCTACCAGGTAGTAGGCGTGATGCAGGTCACAAAAGCGGCTCCGAAGTGACTCGCGAGTAGGAAAAGAACGCGCTGGCTGAGCCAAAAACAGGGCGTCGGCAAATCTGAGGAACTCCTCATATTGATCGTTATAAAGTTGTTATATATGCCACAGCGCCGACCGGGCTCCGACGGACCCGTCAAGGCCCTTCCGACGCGGCGCGAAGCGGGATGCGCGGCTCCCCGCCGGCCGGGGCGGGGATGCCCGACTGCCCCGTCGAGACCGCCCGAAACCGGCCGGCCGGCACCGCGACTACGCATCCAGCACCGGGAGGATTCGGGGCAACGCGGTGGCGTAGTCTGTCCCGGTCACGCGCGAGTGGCGGAATTGGCAGACGCGCCAGGTTTAGGTCCTGGTGTCCTAGGACGTGGGGGTTCAAGTCCCCCCTCGCGCACAACAAGCAGTTCCTGGAACTGCACAAACGAGGTCACGAACTCGAAAGAGGTCGTGACCTCGTTTTTGTCGGGTGGTCGGGTGACATCTGCCGCGACGGGTCGGCAGGTAATCGACGTCGACGGCGCAGCGAGACCGCGATGATCGTGAGAGCCCGCCCGGTGCGTCACGCCACGCTGTTCGCAACCGGCCTGGGAACCACATCTAGATCAGGTCTAGCGGCTCCCCGAACCGCTCGTAGTAGACCTCACAAGCGAGCCCGCCAAGATTGGCTGGATCT
>NZ_JBFUHZ010000021.1:0-59810 GCF_056402135.1 Rhodococcus sp. P4_C10
TCAAACTCTCCGTTGAAGACTCTAGACGCCGGCAAGCCGGCAATCAGTCATAGACATCGAGTCAAATCACTAGCAAATAAACTCAACTAGCTTAAAACACTGACCCCCTCAGACGGAAGAATGAGGTGATCAGCAATACCCACACCGTCGAAAGACSRTGCGGAGTACCAAATAATTTGGCACTGACATTCATCGGCACACTGTTGAGTTCTCAAAGAACACGCACACACCTTCACACCCGAGATTAGCTCTCTCGGTGTTCCGGGGCAACTTTTCCAGCCTAACCCATCGAAGTCGCGGGCGCAAACCCGCATTCTCTGACTGGTGGGATGGTCAGCGACTTCGTCCTACCTCGTGTCCCGTACCTCTCGGTCCGGGTCGGTGTCCGTGTCGCTCTGACTTGGAATAAGTTACGCGAGTAGATCGCGCTTCGCCAAATCGCCTGGTCAAGACGCCATTCCTCGCTCTGGACGCGTTGCAAACCTGGCATTTCGGGTCCACGGAGGGCGATGATGGAGTCCAGCGCATTCGCACGGAGACAGGCGAGGCAGTCCCATGACGACTTGGCACCGAATCTCCCAGATCGCACGCGGAGTCTGGAGCATCACCGAACCAGGGCACGTCAGCCTGTGGCTGATCGCCGGCACCGAACAGGCCCTGCTGTTCGACACCGGCATGGGGTTCGTCCCCCTTCGCCCCGTCGTCGAGTCGCTCACTGCCCTACCGGTACGGGTGGTCAACTCGCACGCGCACTTCGACCACGTCGGCGGCAATCACGAGTTCGACCGGGTGGCGATCCACCCGACCGGCGTCGACGCGCTCGCAGTCCCGGCGCCCTCTCATGTGCTGGACACCTATCTCGCCCACACCGATCGAATGGTGCGTGCGTCGGAGTCCGTCCGCGGCATCGACCGCGACTACCTGCACCTGCTCGATGCCGACAGCACTCCCTGCCGCCCGCCGGCCGGTGTCGTGCGGCGATCCTGGCGCGTCGCTCCCCCGGCTCCCACCGAGACAGTCGGCGACGGCGACACCCTTGACCTCGGCGGGCGCACCGTGACGGTGCTGCACACTCCCGGCCACACCCCGGACAGCATCTGCCTGCACGACTCCGCGAGCGGGATCCTGTTCGGCGGTGACACCGTCAACTCCGGGCCTATCTACGCGCACGAACCCGAATCGGATCTCGCGGACTTCGCGACGAGCACCGCGCGACTGGCGGCGATGAAGGACAACGTCTCGTTGGTTGCAATGAACCACTTCGGCCGGATTGTCGCCGCGCCCTATCTACTGCAGGAGGTCGCCGACGCCTTCGAGGTCCTGGCCGGCAAGCGTTCGGGAGCGCGCCGGTCTCGGGACGTCCTCGGCGCGGTGGTCGACGAGATCGAGTTCGCCCATTTCTCGATCATCGTCGAACCCGCCCGCGTGACCGCGGGGTGAGAGCCGCTCTCAGCGGAAGGCGTCGCCCTTGGACGAGAGTGCCTCGACCCTCTCGACGATCCGGTCCTGCAGCTTGGACGCCGTCCGCCAGCGCATCGCCAGCTTGTCGTAGTCCATCGAGTGCTCCGCGACGATGTCCTTGAGCTGGTCCACCCCGAGTGGCCGCAGTCGCTCGCGCAGGCCGTCGGCACCGCCGGTCCGATGTGCCTCGAACGGGTCGATCACACCGGGTGCCCGCCGCGAGCGCGGCTTGGCAGGTGCGCGGCGGGCCGGCACGGGCACCGTCACCGTCGGAGCAGCTGGGCCGGGCGGCGCATCGGACGATGCCAGTGCCTCGCCCAGTGCCCTCGCGAAACGCGGCGTGCGTGCCGCCTCGACCGCGATCACCTGGATCAGTTTGACCAGTGACGTCGCCACCGCCGGACTGTCGGCGCTGAGCTTGAGCAGTGCCGCCTGCGCCTCGGCGACCTGGACCCGGAGCCGCGCGTCCCCCGTCACAGGTACACCTGCGCGTTCATCAGCACGTCCTCGGCGACCATCCGCAGCGCGTCGAACTGGCCCTGCCCGCCGTACTTCTTCTTGAGCGTCCCGAACTCGACGAACTCCGCCGAAGCCGCGATCTGGTTCGACTCGGGCACCCAGCACGGCATGACGTTGGCGATGCTGTCGTCGCGCTGCAGTCGCTCGATCGTCGCCCGGTGCAGGCTCGAGTTGCTGCGGTACTTGGTGATCACCAGCCCGATCTCCTTGAGCCTGTGGTCGGTCCGGGTCGCGAACTGCTGCACCCGCTTCTGGATCTGCGGGATCCCGTACGTCGACAGCACGTCCGGAATGGTGGGGATGATGTACCCGTCGGCCAGCATCAGCCCGTTGAGCGTGACGATCCCGAGGTTCGGCGGGCAGTCGATCAGGATGTAGTCGTAGAAGTCCGCGATCTCGGCGACCGCGTTGCGGAGGATCTCCACCGGCGCGTTCGAGTACGGGTCGTTGAACTGCACGAAGCTCAGCGCCTCCTGCACCTCCATCAGGTCCAGCGAGGACGGCAGCAGGTCCACGCTGTGCACCGCTTTGACCGAGGAGACGCCGCGCTGCACGGTCTTGGCCAGGTCGAACTGAGGCAAGGCCGGATCACGGTCGACGGCGTTGCGGAACAGCGTCGCCAGGGTGAGCCCCGCGGCATTGAGTTCCTCCCAACGCCGCTCCCCGATCATCATCGTGGTGAGGTTCGTCTGTGGGTCCAGGTCGATCACCAGCACCCGCTGACCGAACTCCGCGGCCATGAACTCTGCCAACGCCACGGTGGTCGTCGACTTCCCGACGCCACCCTTCAGATTGATAGTCGCTATGGCGCGCGCCATCGTCGTCCCCTCGTCATCTTCGTGTCCCTCGGAATGTGGAAGCTACGCGTCGACGATCGCGCCGCCGGTCTTCTTGACCCGGAAGCCGACCCTGCCCTTCGGCTCCGCCGCCCGCGGCAGAGCATAGGAGAACAGCGTCGCGAGGTCCTGCGGATCGATCGGTCCCGTCGCCGCCCGCTTGAGGTGCCGATCGGCGGGATCGCTGGCGAACATCAGCAGCAGGCCGCCGCGGGCCGGCCGGTGCAGCTGCCGCGCCAGCGGGCCCCCATCCTTGTCCGTGTTGCCGGCGATCGATTCGATCGCGTCGCGCTCGCGGACCGCGGTGCCGGAGAACCCGCGACGGTAGTCACGCTCGCGGCGCTGCCGGTTCACGATCGGCAGCGGGCCCCACCCCTCGACGTGCACCGGCGTGCGGGTCTTCGGCTGCGGCAACAGCACCGCCCACTCGGTGAGGGTGCCGGCGTCCATCGCCCGCACCAACGATTCCCGGTGCGGGGTGAAGTCCCAGTTCGGGTCCCACACGAACTGGTCGACGGCGGTGAGCAACTGCTCGGCCGTCACCACCCCGTATCGGGCCGCGAACTGCCGGGTCCTGCCGTCCTTGTCCGCGAAGTGGAAGATGCCGAGCTCGTCCAGCGCCTCCAGCAGCGGTCGCACGGCCTTGAAGTGCCGGGGATTGACGTCCGCCTTGCGGGGCGGCTGCATGGTGAAGCTGAAGCTCTCCCCGCCGACCCCCCGATAGGCCAGCTCCGCGTTGTACATCTTGTTCGAGCTGGTCGGCCGCAGCCAGGGCAACTGCTGGAACACCATGGGCGGCACGTGTTCCGGCCGCACCATCGGATACCCGTCCTCGTTGAGCCCGGAGAACCGAGCGAGTTCCGCGCGGAACTCCTCCTCGTCCCGGACGATGGCCTCGAACGCCTCGTACAGGTCGAAGACCTTGCCCGCCGGCCCGTTGACGTTGCGGCCGATGAACAACCGCACCAGGTCCCGGTACCCCGGGCGGAAGCCGAACCAGCGACCCATCTGCATCAGGGTGTCCGCCTGCAGGGTCCGGCGGGTGTAGTAGGTGGTGGTCAGGCCCTCGACGGTGAACCCGCGGCTGAGTTTCGTGCCGCCGACCAGGATCTTCCACACCCCACGGGCCTGGAAGTCGAGCGCGTCCTGCCCGTAGTCCTTCTCCGCCGCCCCGTTCACCACGATCACCGGGGTGGCGCCCTCGGAGATCTTGTCGACCGCCGCCCCGACGAAGGGCTCGAGTTCGTCGAACGAGGCCGGGATCGCGTCGCCCCGGCCGGCCCGCGCCGCGCACACCACCGCGAAGTCGCTGTGCCACAACGCCTCGAGCCGGGCCAGTCCCTGCACACTGCTGTACCCGCCGGTGCGCCACAACGCCCGGAACTCCTGCGCGAGCACCTCGTGTTCGGCCTGCTTGACCGACTCGTGCACGAGCATGGTGTGGTGCCGGAACGGCACGGCACCGCGGGAGGACCGGAACAGCTTGACCGCACCGGCGAGCACGAACGAGTCCACCGCCCGGGTCATCTCCGGCTCGCGGTCCTCGTCCCAGCCGGCGACCAGGTCCCGGACGTAGGCCAGTTCGTTCGAGTTCGCCGGCGTGCGCGCTCCGAGCGCGGACCCGTCCGCGTCGTCGAGGCCGGTGTCGAAGTCGTGGAAGTCCGCGCCGCCCATGTACGGCCCCGGGCGCTCCAGGCTGACGATGAAGTCCTTGGGGAAGATGTCCTGCGAATCCTCTGGGTCCACGAAGACATTCGCGAACGGAGTGGCCGTGTACCCGATGTACTGGGCCCGCGGCAGCATCCCCAGCAGCTCGGCGATCATCCGGTTGATTGCGGTGCGGTCCTTGTCCTCGGAGGTCTTCGCCTTGCCGGGGTTGACCGTGTTCACCGACGCCTGGTCGGCCTCGTCGTCGATGATGAGCGTCGGTACCTGCGCGAGATCAGTGGGGATCCGCTTCAGGTCGGCCACCAGCTTCTCGAGGGTCGACTTGTTCTTCTTGACCACCGCGAGCCGAATGTTGCTGCCGTGCAGGTTGGTCGGGTGATGCAGCGGCAGGGTGTGATCCGCGAACTCGAAGTGCAGCGCACTCAGGCCGGCCAGCAGGCTCTTGTAGTCGAAGTCCGACGTCGTGAGCCTGCGGATGGCGGGTACGTCGTTGGTCTTGTTGGGGTCCACGTCGTGGACCAGGAACCTGTCGGCGAGCCAGTCCTCGTCGTCGGCGTAGTCGTCGGCGACGCCGGCCTCGATGTTCTGCCGTCCCACCAGTTCCATGTCGAGACGCCGCTGCGTCTGGCTGCGCAGCATCTCGATGGTGCCGGTCAACACGATCACCAGCCGGTAGCCGGCGTCGACGGCCTTGGCGACCACCCCGCTGAAGTTGGCGGTCTTGCCGCTCTGGACGTAGCCGACGACCAGCCCCTTGGACTGGTACGGCTCGTCCCGCGTCGGGTCCGCCAACCGCTTGACCACCTCGGTGGTCGCGTCGTCGAGTCGGTCGACGACGTCGGGATCCCAGTTCTTCGCGGCGAGCACCCCGGTGTAGGCCCGCCAGTAGAAGTCGCGTTCCCGACGCAGGCCCGGCGTGTACCAGGGGTCCCACGGCTGCGGCGCGGCGATCACCACCGATCCGGCACTGCCGGGGTAGGCGGCGTCGAGGTCTCCGTGCCACTCGGCGGGAACCCCGAGCAGCGTGTAGGCGCGGGCCCGGCGCGCCGGTGTCCGCGGCGCGGTACCGGCGACCCAGTCCTCGGCCTCCTCGGCGTCCCACCGACGCAACTGCGAGCGCAACGAACGCTGGACCAGTGGAGCGTCCTCCGAGGTGAGTACCGCGACGAGGTCGGCGGCCGTCAGCCCGTCGGGAAAGCTGGACCGGACCGCGAAACCGATCGGTTCCAGGAGGTTTTCGGGTGCGAACCCGTCGAGCGCCTGCACCTGCTTTGCCGCCGCCGTGAACACGACCTGGCTCACCGCTCCCCCGTTCGCCGATCCGCCTGCGCCGACTCTTCCGCAGTGACCGCGGCGAGCAGGACACCCTGCCACGCCCCCATCCGCTCGTGGTCTCGGGCGCTGAGCCGGACCCCCTCGAAGAGGTCGCTGACCAGCAGATGGAAGAGGGTCTTGAGCATCGGTGCGTCGATCGGGTCGAGACTGCGGTGCCCGACCAGCACGGTGCGGTGGCGCGCATTGAGCCAGAGCGTACGACTGTCGAGGTCGACCTCGAAGACCCGGTCTCGGGCCAGCGAGCGCCAGCGGATCCCTACCGGGTCGGCTCCGGCGCTGAACTCGACCGCGTCGGCATACGCGTCGAGGACGTCCTCCGGCAACCCCTCGGACGGCTCCACCACGGTCACCGGCCGATGCTGGCCGACCCGGGACGCGCGCACCAGCGCGACCGCGTCGTCGAGGTATCCGCGCAGTCCCGCCCCGGCCGCATCCGCCTCGGCCCCGTCCCGACCGCCGTCGACGAGTATCGCCTGTTCCAGCGCTGCCGCCGCCGTGGCGTCGAGTGTCAGCCCCGACTTCTCCGGGTTGATCCGCACGTGCCGGGCGAACTCGCCCTCGAGGTCGATCGCGATCCTGGCGAGCCCGAAGTCCGGCCGCGCGTGCACGAGCCCGTTCCAGCCGCCGATCTGCAGGAGCCGGTCTCGGCGGTAGAAGTACAGACCCTGCAGATCGCGGCCCGGTGCGCCGCCGAGTCGGAACTCGGGCGCGGCGGAACGGGCGGGCCACAGGTGCGCGACCGCCCGCGGCGAGCCGAGCGGGATGTCGAGTGCGCGGGGGTAGCGCTGGTCGCCGGAGCGCCCGTAGCCGAACGGATCGACGGCCACGACGGTGCGCAGGGCGCCGGGACGGCCGGCGCGGACGTCGAACACGTCCAGGGTGATCCGGATGCGGCCGTCCGCGATGAGTCGGTGCGCGACGATGCCGAGGTGACTGCGTACCTCGTCGACGGTCCGCTCGAGCCAGCTGGTCTGCTCGTCGGCGTCCGAAGACATCAGGAACGTGTGGATCCCACGCCACTCGACCACCGTCCCGGTCGCCAGCGGGAATCGCGGCGCCACCGCGGCGAACCGTCGCTGCACCTGGTCGTCGTCGAGCACCGCCACCCGGTAGTCGTCGGTGATGTTGTCCCCGTCCAGCATTCGTCCGACGGCCGGCGATCCGGCGGCCTTGGACCACACCGTGAGCACTCGGGCCTGACTCAGCGACGCGGCCTTGAGCCCGAGGCCGAAGTGCCCCAGGTCGGTGTCCGAGTAATCCCGGGTGTGGGCGTAGGTCATCGCCAGGTCGATCGTCGCGTCGTCCATCCCCTTGCCGTCGTCGACCACCTCCAGCCCGACGATCCGGGTGCCGTCCTGGACGAACCGGATCAGCACGTTTCCCGCACCCGCATCGACGCTGTTGTCGACCAGGTCCGCCAGCGCGGTGGGCAGGCTGTGGTGCAGGCCCAGCGCGGAGATCAGCGAGGGGTCCGGTGGCAGCGACCTGGTCTCGACGACCCGGGCCTCGTCGCCGGCGTCGGCCGGGGCCAGGACGGGCTCGGCGACGTCAGGCATCGACCGGAGCCTGCCGCACCCAGGCCTGCTCGAGCAGGTCGGACACCTCGTCCTCGCCACGGGCCCGGTAGGCGCTGAGGATCCGACGCGGACGGGTCTCGTCGGCCAGGCCGATCCCCTCGGCCAGCACCGCGGCGCTCTCGTTGTCGGACAACGATTCCGGGTCGTCGTGCCCGATCAGTGCCAGTGCCCGTGCCAGCGGCGGGGCGGCGTCGTCGACCCGTCGGACCAGCGCGACGTCGAAGCCGTTGCCGGTCCGGAACTCGAGGAAGATCTCCGCGCCCTCGCCGACGGACCCGTCCTCCAGGAACCGCCGGATCGTGCCGCTGGTCGGCTGCAGGCCGGTCCACCGGATCGTCTGGGTACCGAGTCTGCTGACCAGCTCGACGCTCTGGCCGTGCTCGCACCCGGCCAGGGCCGCGACGCCGGCCGGCACCGGGAAGCCCGAGCCGCGCAAATGATCGCGCGTCACGCCGAGCCGGTAGCGCCACACCCCGTCGCCTCGGTAGCAACGGCGGGTCTGCTCGGGGGGACGCGACTCGACGCTGCGTCGGCGACGCCGTCGCACCTGCCCGCCGGAAACCTCGAAATCACCACTCGCGGCGTAGGTCTGGACGCTGGCCGTCGAGACGGGGAACCGGGCGACGATGTCCGCCACCACCTCGGCGAGGTCGACGCGGCCGCCGTGGTCGTCGATGAGCCGGGCGATCTGTCGGCGGATGGTGGCGTACTCCTCGGTGCCCCACTCCGCGAGGCTCCAGCCACCGTCCTCGGCCCGGACCAGGCGATCGTCGCCGGCCAGTGCGCTCGACACCGTGCGCGGACTGCGGTCTCGATCCATCCGGTCGACGATCTCGTCGACCGTCAGCGCGGCGCCGGCCGCCTCGAGGATGCCCGCCGCGTGGTCGCCGGCATTGCGGGTGCGGGTCAGGGCGCGGTCGCCGAGGACGTGCACGCCGCACCAGCCCAGCCACTGGACCACCTCGTCGTACGGCAGCCCGGCGGCGTCGGCGATCACGGCCAGCTCCACCACCCCGTTGGCCGACTCGAACTCCTCGAGCAGCGACAGCGTGCGGGCCTTCGCCTCCCGGACCCCCGGCGCGGCCGCCCAGCCGTCGGTGACCTCGAAGTAGTCGTCCAACCGGTCCAGCACGAGCCAGAGCGGCACCCCCACGCTGGGGACGACCCGCTCGATTCCCGGGTGGCGGGCGAGCAGCCGGGTCATGGCCGCAACCGGCTGGATCTCCACCCGCAGGCTGGCCAGCAGGTTGCCCACCGCGGTGCCGAAGCCGAACGCCCGCGCCAGCTTCGCCTTGAGCGCCGCCTCGATCTGGCCGACGCGTCCCGCACTCAGTCCCAGCTGGGCACCCAGCGCGGACTGCGTCGCGGGCTCGATCGCCAGGAACCTGCGTCCCAGCACGGCCCGTTCGCGCTCGTCCAGCTGCGCGAAGACCTCCTCGAGCTCGTCCACCGGGTCGGCGACGACGTCGGTGACCGGCAGGTCCGCCGGGGTCAGCGCGGCGATTCGGGTCGCGATCTCCTGGACCTGCTCGGGGGCATCCGCCTCGATCGCCAGCCGCACGAGCGGCTCGTCCGCCTCGCCTCGGACCCGGCGCCACTGCGCCAGCTGGGCCAGGTCCTCCACCAGCTGACGCAGGACCGGCTCCCGCTCGGTCGGTTCCGAGTCCGGCGCGCCGAGCACCGCCGGATCCCGGACCAACGCGAGCGTCAGGAGCGCGCCAACGATCTCGTGCACGGTGTCCGGCCCCGTCCCACGGACCGCGAACAGGTCGGCGGCGCGCTTCCCCAACAGGTCGCCCACCGAACCGTCACCGGACATCCGATGCAGCGTCGCCGACGCCCTGGTGCCCAACCCGAGGGCCGCCACCGGGATCGAGTCCGACAACGGACGAAGGGCCGTGGCGAACTCGAGGTCCGGATGCTGGGCGGTGAACACCCTCGACAGCTCGCTCACGATCCCGTCGAGGTCGGCCTCCGCGGCGGTGAACACCGGGGTCTCGCTGAACCACCAGTCCGGTGACGGCGCCAGCGGCTCGAGCAGGGCGGCACGCGATGACACGTACTCGTCGAGCCAGGGCAGCAGATCCACCCATGGCGCGTCTGCTAGGTCGGTCGCGGGAAGCGTGTTCAGCGCGATCGGCACGGCGCTACTCCTGAGGGGTACGAATTTCGACGGGGGTTGCAGACATGACTACAGCATCCCCACGACATCCCCTTCCGTCGCGTACCCGCCGGGAACGCTCAGGCGGACCGGTCCAGCCTGCCCTGCGCCTGGGCGCGCATCTTCAGCAGGTACAGCCCCGACACCGACGCCACGATCAGCGAGAGCACCGTCATCACGGCGTCGAGGTTGTAGATCGCCACGCCGGCGGCCACCAGCCCGACGAGAAACACGCCCAGGCAGAGGAACCTGAGTCCCGCACGGATGTTCATGGATGTTCCCTTCGCGAGAATCCGCAATTCGCGTTGCCCACCCGCGTGCACCTGACGTGAATTCTCGATGTACCAGTCGTCGCTAAAGTTTCCGTAAAGAGGATAGGGCCGTTCGGGCGGAGATCGGCGGAGGCGCGACGGGGCGAGGCGGACCAAAACGTGAGGCCCCGCCGACCGTGCTGGTCGGCGGGGCCTGGCTCGGTACTCCGGTACCGACGAGTCGAGCAGTTACGAGATGTCGACCTTGTCGTAGCTCGCGACCTGTCCGGCGAGTACCCGCAGGTGGTCGTCGGCGCTGCCCAGCGTGTGGTCGATGGCGATCAGACGCGAGACGTAGTGTCCGACCGGGTATTCAGCCGTCATTCCGATACCGCCGTGCATCTGGATCGCCTCGGCGCCGATCTCCCGCGCCACGCGGCCGATCTGAAGCTTGGCCCGCGAGGCGACGATCGGGTCGACGACCCCGTCGGCCAGCGACATCGTCGCGTACAGGCTCATGCTGCTGGCCAGCTCGAGCCGAACGTACATGTCGGCGGCGCGCTGGGTCAGCGTCTGGAACTTGGCCAGCGGGACCCCGAACTGCTTGCGCTGCTTGAGGTATTCGGTGGTCAGACGCAGGGCCTCGGACATGGCTCCGACGGCCTCCGCACACAGTGCGGCCTGGGCGCGGACCTGCGCCGCGGTGATGGCCGCCGACGCGTCGCTCCCGTCGCCGAGCGCCTTGGCCGGCGCCTCCACGAGGTCGACCTGCGCGCCGCGCAGTCCGTCGTGGGTGGCGTAGTTGGTCCGGGTGACGCCGTCCGCGTCGACGTTGACCAGGAACAGGCCGACGCCACCGTCCGGCAGGGCCGCGCTCACCACGAGGATGTCGGCGCAGTCGCCGTGCAGCACCGGGTTCTTGCGGCCGTTGAGGATCCAGCCGTCGCCCTTCGGGGTCGCCGTGGTGCTGACGGCCGCCGCCGGCCAGCGGGTACCCGGCTCGTCGTGCGCGAACGCGAGCAGGATGCCGCCCTCGCTCAGCGTCGGCAGGACTGCGGCCCGCTGCTCGGCGGAACCGACCTCGGCGATCAACCCGCCGGGGACGAGCACCGCGTCGAGGTACGGTTCCGGCGCCAGCGAGCGGCCGATCTCGTTCATCACGGCCATCGTCTCGACCGGTCCGGCACCCATTCCGCCGTCCGCCTCGGCGAACGGCAGCCCGAGCAGGCCGATCTCGGCGAAGTTCTTCCACACATCCTGGCTCCAGCCGAGGTCGGTGGCGACGACGGCGTTGCGCTTCTCGGCGTCGTAGCTGCGGCTCAGCAACTCACGGGTCGTGTCGCGCAGCATGCCCTGTTCGTCATTGAGTTCGAAATCCATGGCTGCGCCTCACAATCCGAGGATCGAGGAGGCGATGATGGTGCGCTGCACCTCGCTCGATCCGCTGTAGATGGATACCTTGCGGTAGTTCAGGAAGGTCGGGGTGGCGTGCTGCGCCCAGGCCGGCGAGGCGATGTCGGCCGCCTCGAAGGGCAGCGAGTCCGGGCCGGCCACGTCCATCAGGATCTCGGTGGCGGCCTGCTGCAGCTCTGAGCCACGAAGCTTGAGCAACGACGACGCCGGGTTCGGCTTGCCGTCGGCAGAACCCGCGACGACACGCAACTGGGTGAGCTCGAGCGCGACCAGCTCGTTCTCCAACTCGGCGAGGCGAGCGGCGAACAGCGGGTCCTCGAGGAGGGTGCCCTCCCCGATCTTGGTCTGCGCGGCCAGTTCCTTGGCCTGTGCGAGGCGCACCTTCGACGCCCCCACCCGGGTGACGCCGGTGCGCTCGTTGCCGAGCAGGAACTTCGCGTAGCCCCAGCCGGCGTTCTCCTCGCCGACAAGGTTCTCGGCGGGGACGCGGACGTCCTCGAACCACACCTCGTTGACCTCGTAGCCGCCGTCGATCAGCTTGATCGGGCGGACCGTGACACCCGGCGTCTTCATGTCGATCAGCAGGAAGGAGATGCCGGCCTGCCGCTTGGGCGCGTTCGGGTCGGTGCGCACCAGGCAGAAGATCCAGTCGGCATGCTGGGCCAAGGTGGTCCAGGTCTTCTGGCCGTTGACGATGTAGTCGTCGCCGTCGCGGACCGCGCTGGTCTTGAGCGAGGCCAGGTCCGAGCCGGCCTCGGGCTCGGAGAAGCCCTGGCACCACCAGATGTCGAGGTTGGCGGTCGCCGGGAGGAACTTCTCCTTCTGCTCCTGCGAACCGAATGCCGCGATCACCGGGCCGACCATGTTGGCGTTGAAGGCCAGCGGGTCCGGCACCGAGGCGAGCTGCATCTCGTCGAGCCAGATGTGGTGCTGCACGGGAGTCCAGTCCCGGCCACCCCACTCGGTCGGCCAGTTCGGCACCGCGAGTCCGGCGGCATTGAGCGCCTGCTGGGCGGTGACGAAGTCCTCGCTGGTCAGCGTGCCCGCGAGGGTCCGCTCGCGAACCTCCGCGGGGACCTGGGTGGTGAAGAACGTCCGCATCTCGTCGCGGAACGCCAGTTCCTCGTCGGTGAGTTTCAGGTTCATGGTGTGCCTTCTGTGTCAGATCGAGGGCCGGGCTTACCTGGGCCCGAGGAACCGGTTACGGGTCCAGCCCGTCAGAAAATAAGCGTTCGCTCATAATCTAAGCGCATGCTTATACTGACCGGACCGATGGGCGTTGTCAAGGAGCCGCACACCGGACACGAGCGAGAACGGGAGGCATCGATGACGACGCTGGACGACGGCGTGCTGAGCACCTCCAAGGCCGCCGCGCGCATCCGGGCCGCCGCGATCGAGGCGTTCGCCGAGAAGGGCTACGGCGGCACCACCACCCGCGACATCGCCGCCCGCCTGGGCCTCAGCCCCGCCGCCATGTACCCGCACTACAAGTCCAAGGAAGAGTTGCTCTACGCGATCACCTACGAGGGCCACGTCCGGTGCGTGGAAGTGCTGACCGCCGCCGACCACGCGGACGATTCGGCCGCGGTCCGGCTGCGGTCGGTGGTGGGCGCGTTCAGCGGCTGGCACGCCACCCACCATGCCCGCGGACGGGTGGTCCAGTACGAACTGACCGCACTCTCGCCGGAGCACTACCGCACGGTCATCGGCCTGCGCCGCGACATCAGCCGAATCGTCAAGCGCATCGTGCGGGCCGGCGCGGAGGACGGCAGCTTCGTGGTGCCCGACGTCGAGGGCGTCACCCTGGCGATCAACTCGCTGTGCGTGGACGTGTGCCGCTGGTTCCCCAGCGGCGGCATCACCGAACCCGAGGCCGTCGCCGACCTGTACTCGGAACTTGCCCTGCGTCTGGTCGGCGCGCAGGACTGACGGCTACGCCGAACCTCCGCCGTGCCGCGACCGGGTGGTCAACGCCAGGATGTCGCCGTAGAGCACGTCCTGGTAGCCGAGCATCAACGCCTCGACCTCGCCGAACTGGTCCCCGACGTGGTGGGTGTTCTGCGCGGACAGCTCCCGGTTCCCGGACCGGGCGATGAGGTCGTCGATCCGGGAGTCCAGGCTCAGGGTCCGCTCCACCGCCGCCATCGACCGCAACTGGTCCTCGGCCTGGCCCAGCAGGTCGCCGATCCGGGCCAACGCCGCCACCCGCTCCACCAGCTGGTCCCAGACGGGTTCGAGCGCCCGCTGCCTGGCCTGGATCTGATCCCGGGCGGCCTCGACGCGGGCCGAGCGCAGAGCCACCGCCAGCTCGGCACCGATCCCCCGCAGCGCGACGGCGTCCACCGCGATCTGCGTCAGTTCCTCGGCCAGGTCCAGTTGCACCCGCTGGACGGCGAAGTGCTCGGAATGCCAGGCCGCGGACCCCTCGATCCGGTCGAAGAGCGTGCCGGCGAGGAACAGCAGTGCATCGACGGGGTCCACGAACCGCTCGCCGTCCGCGTCCGATGAGGCCCCCAGCACCTGCGCGGCCCGCTTGCTCGCCGCGGCCAGTGCCGTCCCCTCCGACCGCGCCGCGATCCGGTCGGCCGCCGCGCCGAACGCGGCGCCCAGCACCTGCTCGACCGGGCGACGCTCGCCGGGCAGCGGCGCGGGGGTGCGTTGCAACGCCACGAACAGGGCCTCCCGCTGCGCCGGCTCGAGGTGCATGCCGTCGCGCCGGTCCCGGCGGATCGCCCGCACACCGCTCGCGTAGTGCGACCCGGACATCACCACGGCAGACCGCGCGGCCTGCAGGCGGCGGGCCAGCTCCGTCGCGCGGTACCCGGCCACCAGCGAGGCGGCACCCGGGCGCGACTGCGCCGCGCGCTGCTCGAGACGCGTCTGCTCGTCGGTCAGCAGGCGCAACTGCGTGAACCCGAGGATCGTGGGGACACCGCGACCGGCGCGGCGTCGGTTGGTCAGCACCTGCCGGGTGGGCTCGTCGAGGTACCCGGCCGCGATCAGCACCGCGGCGTCGTCGGAGAGCTCGCGTGGGCCGCCCTCGATTCGCGCCTGCTCGCACCACCGCCGAACCTGCCGCGAGATGCGCTCACGCCGCTGTGCGGCCGTCTCGCCGCCACGGCCCTGCACGCCATCCGACATCGCGCCCTCCCGTTGTTCCGGGTCACCACCACCGCGCCCCAGACCACCACTGTCCCAGAAATTCTCCGGGCGTGACGGCCCGCTCCGTCTCCTAGAGGCCCAGCCGACGGGCCAGCTCCTCGCCACCGACCTCGCGGATCAGCGCCGGTTCGCCGCACACCACCAGCTGGTCGCGCGCACGGGAGAGCCCGACGTACAGCCGTTCCCTCGAACGCTCCTGTGCCACTTCCTCGTTCACCGCCAACACCACCGCCGCGCGTTCGAGCCCCTTGAACCCGAGGACGTGCCCGTAGAACACCTGCTCGGTGTCCCAGAAGCTCTTCCAGTAGGCCTCGTTGCCCTCCCGCTGCCGGCCCACCTGCTCGGGGTGCCTGCTGCCGGTGGCGAGCAGCGCCAGGTCCTCGGGACGCCAGCCGTCGTCCAGGAGGAGGTCCACCTGGTCGTCCGCGACCGCCAACGCGTCCGCCGCCGAGCACGGCACGAACCGCACCTCCGGGCCCTCCCCGCCGAGCAACCGCATCCGCTGCCCGACGAGCGGGACGAAGGCGCCCGCGATCTGCCGGGTGTTGCGCAGGTTGTGGTCGAGCACCAGCGGCACCAGCTGGACCGGGGGCACGCCCTGCCGGTCGAACACCCGCTGGCCCTCGTCGCTGAAGACGTAGATCCCGCCGGACTCGTCGTCCTCGAGCGCCGCGAGGATGGGCTGCCACCAGGCGTCCGCGAAGTCCTGCGCCTCGTCGATCACCACCGAGTCGAACCGCTGTCCGGGAGGCAGGGCCGCGGCGAGTTCGGCCATGGTGCGCGGCAGTTCCTGCTCCCAGAACCGGACGGTGTCCGCGGTGCGGAGGGATTCGTCCGGCCCCTCGGGCGCGCCCCACAGCCGGCCCAGCGCGTGGAACTCGCCGACGTACGCCGGACGCTCGCGCCGCGGCCAGGTCTCCGCGAGGCGCCCGAGGTACGAGGCGAGGCCGTGCGAGTAGCAGATGAGCGCCACCCGCTGCCCCGACTTCGCCAGCCGCCGGGCCTGCTCGACGGCGAGGAACGTCTTGCCGCTACCCGCGCCGCCACGCACCTCGACGCGGTTGAGCAGCGCCGTCGCGCGAAGGATCGTGGCCTGCTCCGCGGACAGCGCGTTCGCCGCCTCCTCGTGGGCGATCGACCGGGAGACCACATCGCGCTGGGGAAGTCCGCGGCCCGCGAGCGCGTCGGCGAGCTGCTCCACCCCGAGCGGTGTCAGCCCCGGCCGGTCCATCTCGTTGCCCACCAACACCTTCCACATCCTGGACGCGAGCTGGTCCAGTTGAGACCGGTCGACCACCTTCCAGCGCGGGCAGTCCGGCAACGCGAAGTCGTCACCGATCTCGGAGTTCGGGAAGACCACCATGTGGTCCCAGTGCAGCCGGCCCTGGCTCCAGCGTGGGTCGTCCTCGACGAATCTGCGGAGCGCGTAGCACGATTCGCGGACCTGCCGCACCGGGTGGATCGGGGTGGGCCGACCGCGCCGGTCCTGGAGCCAGTTCGTCCCGTCGTGCCAGATCTCGCCACCCTTGACCTCGAGGCAGACGATGCCCTGCCCCTCGATGGCGACGACGAAGTCGATCTCGTGATCCTTCTGCCGGTCGGTGACGCGCTGGTTCGCCACCACCAGGTCGCCGTCGCCGAGTTGGCCCAACAACGCCTCCCATACCGCCTGTTCGGCTGTGTTCACCAGGCGCGGGGTCTCGGGAATGCGGGTCACCATGGCTGACAGCTTGGCACGAAATCGGACATTTCCGCCGCGGTATCCACCGCCGCAGACGAATTGAATACCGATCGGTATGCCAGATACCCTTCCTGGTCCACCCAACGACGAAATTGGAGACCGGCCCCGGCGCCGCCCGTGCAGGCGAAGCCGAACCGGACGTACAAGAACTGCACCGAGGCACGCAATGCCGGCGTCACTCCGATCTACCGCGGCGAGGCCGGCTACGCCGCGCACCTGGATCGCGACAACGACGGAATCGCCTGCGAGAACTGACACGTCCGTGTCCGGTGACTGCCCCTCGTCCACGGACAGGGGGCAGTCGCGTGTCACTCGCCCGTGTGGCGCGCGGGCGGCGCCCACGACCCGAGGCCGGCTCTCACACCCGGCCGGGGCTCGCGCACCGGCGGTCGCCGATGTCCGGTGCTAACCTGCGGCGACTATGACGTACTTGGCTCTGGTGCGACACGGCGAGACCGACTGGAACCGCCGCGGCAGACTGCAGGGGTCCTCCGACATCCCGCTCAACGACACCGGTCGCCGTCAGGCCGGCCTGGCCGGGATCGACCTGGCCCGAAAGCACTGGGACCTGTTGGTCAGCTCGCCGCTCTCCCGCGCCGGCGAGACCGCCGACATCATCGGCACCCATCTGGGCCTCGAACGCGCCGCCACCTACTCGGACCTGGCGGAACGGCACTTCGGGGAAGCCGAGGGCAGCACCGACTTCGAGGCCTACGACCGCTGGCCGCACGGGCGATATCCCGGGCTCGAGCCGCGGTCGGAGGTGCGGCGGCGCGCGCTGCGGACCATCGACGACCTCGCCCGCGAGCACCCCGGGTCCGCGATCGTCGTCGTCACCCACGGCGGCGTGATCCGGACGGTCCTCGACTCGTTGCTCACCCACCGGTCGCCGCGGATCGCCAACGCCGGCGTCAGCACCCTGCGCCATGACGGACAACGATGGGTCGTGGGCAGCATCAACGGCGTCGCGGTCGCGGACGGCTCGACACTCCGGCAACAAAGCCGGTGACCACCGAATCTCGTGCGACACTCGACCGGTGAGCTTTTATGGTGCCGGCCGAGATCGTTCACGCCTACTGCCGATCGCAGCCGTGGTCGCGGTCGGACTGCTGTGGCCGGCGACCGCCGTCGCCGCGCCGCCGCCACCGAGCCGGCCGGCCGACTGCGTCCCGTTCGGCACCGCGCAACTGCCCCCGGGCGCACCGTCCGGCGGCGGCCAGGCCGGGCTGACCAATCTCCCCCCGTTCACCGGCCAGAACGCTCCGACGAGCATCGAACTACGCACTGCGACAACGCAGTTCAACCGATTCTGGGACTTCGCCCTGGTCGGGCACGATCTGCTGACCCGTCCCCGCACCGGCGCCGGCGCCGCGGCCGAGCCGTGGCAGTACGTGCCGATGCCCGAATGCCTGCGCGGGCGACTGGTCGCGATCTCGCTCGACGACGACGAACTGATCGCTGTCGACGACAACGGCTGGATCTACACCATGGACAACGCCTCCCAGTTCCCGCTGCTGTGGAACTGGACGTCGGCCTGGGGCGCGCCGCTGTGGATCAGCCCCGGCCGGCAGCTGCCCGGGGCCACCCCCAACGGCTGGGCGCTGAGCGTCTCCTCTCCCTGGGACAACCAGACCTACACCGACATCGCCGGACGGATCCACTACGTCGGGTACGGGAAGATGACCATGGTGCCGACGCTGACCGGTGACGGCAGCCGCATCACCTACGCGGACCCGTGGCTACCCAACGACGACAGCTACGAGATCGGCGGACCGCTCGGCGGCCGGTTCCGGTCCACTGCGCTGTCCGCGGCGGGGTCGACCACGTTCGTCGCCAATCAGTACGGCGACATGTACACCCGCACATTCGACTTCGACTCGTCCGGGTCCGATTCGATCTTCTTCCGGTACAGCTGGGAGGACCAGTCCGGCAAGCCGACCGCACCGAACCTGGTGGCCGAGACCCTCGACCGCAGCACCGCCGCGATCCAGCTGCCCGCGCCGGACTGGGTGCACCAGCCCAAGATCCCCGGGGAGATCACCTCCGCGATCAGCGTGCACTCCACCGGCCCCGGACCGGGCCGGCGTGAACTGCGGGTGGAGGGCAGCCGCGACGGCGAAACGGGTTTCTGGCACAAGGATCTGAGCGCGGACTCCTGGGACTTCACCGCCACCGGCGCGGCCCCGCTGGGCACCCAGTTGGACAACTCCGCGGCGGACCGCTCCGCCGACACCCTGGCGCCGCCCGCCCCCTGGAACCTGTCGACGACGCTGCCCGCCCGCGACGCCGCCATCGACGGCCAGGTCCTCATCGACATCGGCTTCCCGTACACGGTCGTCGACCCGCGCCTGCTCGACGCGGTCGGCCAGCACGCCGCACCGTCCGGCTACCGCCTGTCGGTGGACCACTTCGACCCGGCCGCAACCACTCGCCCGGCGACGGTGACGGCGCCCGACGGAACAACGTTGCCGGTGGTCCTGCACACCGCCGACGGGCTGCGGATGACCCCGCGCGGCCCCGGCCTCGACGCCGACCCCCGGCACCTCGTCGGCGCAGTCGAGATTCCCGCCGATGCATACGCCGCCCGCCCGTCCGACCCGGCACTCGACGCGTTCGTCCGGGACTGGATGCGCGGCAAGCAGATCGCCGCGATCACCCTCAGCGCCACCGACCACGACCTGGTCGTCCGCTGACGTTTCAGTGCCGACGACGCGATCGACGCCGGCGTCTACCGGTTCACGCTGCACAAGACGGACGTCCCGGAGACCGTCGACGCCCGGTTCACCTTCGTGTGCCAGAACCGGACGGCAAGTGGCTGATCGTCAACCACCACTCCTCGGAGATGCCGGAGGAGTGACCACTCCTCCGGGGAAGTGCCGGGCGTGAATACCCTGGACGAATGAAACCGCAGAAGTCCCTGGCCCCTGCGGCGGCGGCCGTTCTGGCCGGCGTCCTCCTCCTCACCGGCTGCTCGAACGGGACCGAGACCGCGGCCCCGAACTCGGCGAGCGTGCCGTTGCCTGTCGCCTCGGGGTCGCCCGCGACCTCGACGCCGACCGTCCCGGCGCCCACCGGCGGCACCGAACCCGAGCGCGCCGATGCCTCCCCGGACGCGTTGCTGACGGTGACCGGGCTGCGGATCGGCGCACACCCCGACTTCGACCGCGTCGTCTACGAGCTCGGCGGTACCGGCGCCCCCGGCTGGGCCGTGCAGTACGTCGACCACGCCGTCCAGGACGGCAGCGGCGACGTGCTCGACGTCCCGGGGAGCTCGCTCCTCGAGGTGAGGATCACCGGCACGGGCTACCCCTTCGACACCGGCGTCGCGCCGTACGGCGGCCCGAACCCGCTGCCCGGCGGCGAGGCCACCGGGCTCACGCAGGCGCGGATCAGCACCGTGTTCGAGGGCACCACGCAGTCGTTCGTCGGCCTCGACGGCGAGCGTCGCCCGTTCACGGTGTCCCGGCTGGACAACCCGACCCGCCTGGTCGTCGACATCGCGCGCTGATCCACAACGACGAACGGGCGGTTCCCGGGGGCGTCACTCGACGTCTCCCCCGGCAACCGCCCGTTCGGTGGTGTGGATCAGAGCCCGGCGATCGCCTCCAGCGGGCGGGTGCGGGCGGCCCGGGCGGCCGGCCACAGCGCGGCCAGCACCCCCACCACGCCCGAACCCAGCAGCATCGCCGCCACCTGGCCCCACGGCACCGCGATGACGTTGAGGCCCTGGTCAGCGAGGGTGCTCACGAAGCCCCACCCGAAGGCGAGTCCGAGCAGCACCCCGACCGCCGCGCCGAACACCGCGATCAGCACCGACTCCAGGTAGATCGTCCGGCGCACCTGCGCCCGCTGCATGCCGACCGCCCTGAGCATGCCGATCTCGCGGCGACGCTCGACCACCGACAGCGCCAGTGTGTTCACGATCCCGAGGATCGCGATCACCACCGCCAACGCCAGCAACCCGTACAGCACCGCGAGGAGCGTGTCGATCTGCTGGCCCTGGGTGCCCTTGAACTGCTCGCGGTCCTGGACCTGCACCACCAGGTACCGGTCGGTGGCCTTCTCGAGGTCGGCCCGCAGCGCGGCGACGTCGGTGTCCGGGGCCGCCTTGACCAGCACCGCCCAGTCCGCCCGCATCTGCGGGGGCGTCAGCTTCTCGTAGACACTCTGGGTCACCAGCCAGTGGCCGAGCATCTGGCTGTCGGCGTAGATGCCGGTCACCGGCACAGTCACCTCGACGCCGTCCCGGTTGGTCATGGTGACCGGCGACCCGACGGTCCAGCCGTGCTTGCCCGCGTACGTCGCGGACGCCAGCATGCCCTCGCCCGACAGCTCCGCGCTGCCCTGCTCGAGGGTGTAGTCGAGGACGCCGCCGAGTTGGCCGCCGACACCGGTGCCGACCTCGTCCCGGTCGTCGATCTTGACCGAGGTGAAGTGCAGCGCGACGGCGTCGGACACCCCGGGCAGGGCCGCCACGGCGGGCGCCGCACCGACCGGGACGCCGATAGCCTGCGGTCCGGTCAGGATGTAGTCCGCGCGCACCCCGGCGTCCACGAGCGTGTCGACGCTGGCCTTCGCCGACGACCCGAACACGCCGATCACCGAGACCAGCATCAGGCCGAGCGTCAGCGCGAACGCCGTCGCCGCCGTCCGTCGCGGGTTGCGCACCGAGTTGGTGCGGGCCAGCTTGCCGACGGCGCCGAACGGGCGGCCCAGCACCGCGCCGAGACCGCCGACCACGGGCAGGGACAGGGCGGGCGCCGCCAGCAGCACCGCGAACACCAGGGCCGCGGCCCCTACGCCGACGGTCGCGGCGGCGCCGCCGCCGGTGCCACGCGAACCGGCGACGAGGGCCACGACTCCCACGACCGCGAGTGCGGCACCGACCAGCGTGCGGACCCGCAGCGAGTCACCCGTGGAGGCGAACTCCTCGCGCATCGCCGCGACCGGCGGGATCTTCGCCGCTCGCCGGGCGGGGGCGTAGGCGCTGACCACGGTGACCAGCACACCGACCAGGAGCGCGACGATCACGGTGCGCGGCGCGAGCGCCAGCGAGCCCGACGGCAGCCCCACGTCGAAGGAGTTGAGCAGGCCGCGCAGCCCGTATGCCAGCCCGACGCCGGCCGCGATTCCCAGGGCGCTGCCGAGGACGCCGACCACCAGCGCCTCGAGTACCACCGACTGGCCGACCTGCTTGCGGCTGGCGCCGACCGCCCGCAGCAGCGCCAACTCGCGCAGGCGCTGGGCGACGATCATCGAGAAGGTGTTGTAGATGATGAACGTGCCGACGAGCAGGGCGATCGCCCCGAAGGCCAGCAGGAAGTAGTTGACGAAACTCAGCGCCGAGGTGACCTGGGACTTGACCTCGTCGCGAACCTCGTCGCCGGTCTGCACCTTCAGGTCCGGCAGCGCCGCGGCCACTCGATCCCGCAGGTCGGCCTGGGATCCGGTTCCGGCGACGTCGAGGTAGTCGGCGTGGGCGCCGTCGGTGAACAGCTCCCGTGCCTGCGCGTCGTCGAAGAGCACCCCGATGAATCCGCCGGAGTCCGTGGGGGTCTGGTAGATGCCGGAGACGGTGACATCGAGGACGCCGTGCGAGGGGACCAGCACCTGAGTGGTGTCGCCGGCCGCGAGCCCGGCCTTACGGGCGCCGCCCTCGTTGAGCGCGATCTCGCCCGGCCGCGACGGGGGCGTCCCGACGACGAAGGTGTCGGGCTTGGCGATCGCCCGCTCCGGCGGGATGTACGACATGCCGAGGCTGGGTGCGCCGCCGGTCTGCACCGGCTTCTTGTCGGAGCCGAGCAGCACGAGCTGACCGTCCACCGAGGGCACCACCGTCCGGACCCCGTCGATCGCCTCGACCGTGGCGACGTCGGCGAGCGGGACGCCGCTCGAGCCGGTCTCGTTGCTGCTGACCCGGACGTCGACGCCCTGCGCGGCGTCCTCGAACAGCCCGTTGAAGGTGCGCTGCAGGGTGTCGGTGAAGATGAAGGAACCGGAGACGAAGGCGGTGCCGAGCACGACCGCCAACACGGTCAGGGCAAGGCGGACCTTGTGCGCGGCCAGGTTCCGGAGAGAAACCTTGCGCATGGGTGAGGCCACGGATCAGACCTTCTCGGTGACGGGGACGGCGGACGTGTCCAGGCGCTTCATCCGGTCGAGCACCGACTCGGCGGTGGGGTCGCGCAGCTCGTCGACCACCTTGCCGTCGGCCAGGAACACCACCCGGTCGGCGTAGCTCGCGGCCCGCGGGTCGTGGGTCACGATGACCACCGTCTGCCCGAACTCGTCGACGGCGGCGCGCAGGATGCTGAGCACCTCACCCGACGAGTGCGAGTCCAGGTTGCCGGTCGGCTCGTCGCCGAAGATGATCTCCGGGCGGCCGGCCAGTGCGCGGGCGCAGGCCACACGCTGCTGCTGGCCGCCGGACAGCTCGGAGGGCCGGTGGTCGAGGCGGTCCCGGAGCCCGAGCCGGGTGACCACGCTGTCGAGCCACTCCTGGTCGGCCTTGCGGCCGGCGATGTCCAGCGGCAGGGTGATGTTCTCGAGCGCGGTGAGCGTGGGGACCAGGTTGAACGCCTGGAAGACGAAGCCGATCCGGTCACGGCGCAGCGCCGTCATCTGCTTGTCGGACAGCCCGGTCAGATCGGTGTCGCCGATGAGGACCGAGCCGGAGGTGGCCGCGTCGAGGCCCGCGAGGCAGTGCATGAGCGTCGACTTGCCGGACCCCGACGGGCCCATGATGGCGGTGAACTCGCCGCGGGCGAAGTCGGCGGTCACCGCGTCGAGGGCGGTGACCTGGGTGTCCCCCGACCCGTAGGTCTTGGTCAGATTCACCGCCCGCGCGACCGTGGCGGTGGTGGTGGGCGCGGTGGTCGCGCCGAGGGCATGCGAGCTCATGACTGCCTTTCGTCCTGATCTGGGCCGGGCTCGTGGATGCGAACGCATCCCATCGTTGCGGTCCCCGCACCACGATGCCATCAGGGAAGCCCCTGATCTTTCGCATCGGGGGAATCCCCGCACCGAAGGTACTTGTCGATGCCGACACCTAGGCTGTACCCATGCGCATCGGAGCACACGTACGCGAGGACGACGACCCCATCGGCGCCGGCGAGGCGCTCGGCGCGGACGTGGTCCAGCTGTTCCTGACGGATCCGCAGAAGTGGAACAAGGTGACCGAGCATCCCAGGGCGGAGCAGATCCGGGCCAGCCCGATCGACGTCGTGGTGCACTCGTCCTACGTCATCAACGTGGCGAGCCTGAACAACCGCATCCGCATCCCGTCCCGCAACGCCGTCGCCCAGCAGGCCAAGGCGGCCGCGGACCTCGGCGCGATCGGGCTCGTGGTGCACGGCGGCCACGTGCGTGACGGCGAGGACCCGGCGGAGGGTTTCGCGAACTGGCGCAAGCTGTTCGAGCGGCAGGCCGACAAGGGCGGCTTCGAGGTGCCGATCCTGATCGAGAACACCGCGGGCGGGGACGCGGCGATGGCCCGCCACTTCGACGACATCGCCCGTCTGTGGGACGCGGTCGGCGACTTCGGCGCCGGCTTCTGCCTCGACACCTGCCACGCCTGGGCGGGCGGCGAGGAACTGGTCGGCGTGGTGGAGCGGATCAAGGCGATCACCGGGCGTATCGACCTGGTGCACCTGAACAACTCCCGCGACGAGTTCAACTCCGCACGCGACCGGCACGCGAACCTCGCCGACGGCACCATCGACGCGGAGGTGCTCGCCGCGGTGGTGGTGGCCGCGCAGGCGCCGGTCATCCTCGAGACCCCGGCGGACGGCGTCGCCGAGGACCTCGCCTACCTGCGCGAGGCCGTCGGCGACGCCTGAACCGTTGCCGGCTACAGCGACTCGGCAATCCGCTTGATCTCGGCGAGCCGGGCGTCCCACTGTGCACCGATCGCCTCGAGTCGCCGCCCCACCGCGCTGAGGGTGGCGCCGATCGCGCGGTACCGCACCTCCCGGCCCGCCGGAACGCGTTCGACGAGCCCGGCGGCCTCCAGCGCCGCGAGATGCTTCGCGATCGCCTGCCTGCTCACCGGGAGCCGCTCGGCCAGCGCGGACGCCGAGAGGTCCTGCGCGCCGAGCAGTTCGAGGATCCCCCACCGGGTGTCGTCGGCGAGGGCGGCGAACACCACCGTCGGCGACCCCCGCTGGGCCTCCGGACGCACGGTCATGCCGGCGCCGATTCGAGGTACTCGACCAGTTCGTCGAGTTCGGCGTCCCAGCCCTGCCGGTTCCCGTCGAGCCCGCTGCGGCGGACCTCCTCGTCGTCGCTGATCCGGTCGAAGCCGGTTTCGACGACGGTGAGCACGGTCGTGGCACCCTCCTCGACGAGGGTGAAGCGGGCCTCGGTGGCGCGGTCGACGTCGAACTCGCCGGACTGCGTGTACCACCGGTAGGCGAAGTGGTCCGGCTCGTCGACCTCGGTGACGACCATCGGGAAGACGCCGTGGTCGGGCCAGCCGAAGCTGCCCCGGGCACCCACCTCGAGCGCGTCGAGGGTGGCGGTCTGCCCGAACCACTTCGCGATGTGCTCGGGGTCGGTGAGCGCCCGCCACACTGCCGCGCGGGGCGCGTTCACTACGACCGTGCGACTGACCGTGTACCGGTCTGCGTCGATGACTGCTGCCTGAGTGTTCGTCATGTCGAATCTCCTGTCGGGGGGACCACCTTCTGAATGCAACTCAATGGTTGCACTATTTCCGCAGACATGCAACCCCCGAGTTGCATTCAGGGCGGCGCCGCAAACATGTCGCTACCGGAATCCCTGCCGATCAATTGTTAGGGTTGGCAAGTGAATTCGCTGGTTGATGCCCTCAGTTCGGGAACCGCGCCATGGTGGGCCGTCCCGGTGTCGATGGTCGTCGGGGTGCTGCTCGGGGTGTTCGCCGTCCGCCGCGGCCGGCCCGCGACGGTCGCCGCCCCCACCGCTCCCGACCCGCAGGTGCGCTCGATCTACGTCCGTTTCCTCGCCGCCACGGACCGCGCCCACAACGCCGTCGTCGACGTGGACAGCGGCGTGCTCGCGGAGGCCGACCTGGTCCACGCGCTCGAGTCCGACGACCCGAGCCTGCGCGCCCTCGCCCAGGCCATCGTCGAACTGGACGAGCTGGTCAACGAGTTGCGGATCCTCGCGCCCGCCCCCGTCGTCGACTCCGCGGTCACGTTCTTCGGCTTCGTCACCGAATCGACCATCGACGGCGTCCACGACTGCGACGAGTTCCGGGACCGGTACACCGCACGCAAGTCCGCCCTCGTCGACGCCATCCGGGACTCGCACGGCGAGCGCCGGCTGACCGCCAAGGCCCGGTAGCCGGGTTCCACACCGACCCGCGCACACCACCCGCACCGAGAGGTCACCGATGCCGACCCGCCCAGCACCCCGAATCCACCTCGGCCCCGACGAGAATCCCCTTCTCGCCGCGGGCATTCGGCGCGGCGGTGGCGTCCTCGCCCCCCTCGACGAGGCCGAGGCCGTCGTCTGGGCACAGGGCCCCGAAACCTTCCCCGACACGATTCCCGACGCGGTCCGGTGGGTGCAGTTGCCGTTCGCGGGGATCGAGCCGTGGCTCGCTGCCGGTGTCGTGGACTCCGCGCGGACCTGGACGTCGGCGGCGGGCGCCTACTCGGGCAGCGTCGCCGAGCACACGATGATGATGCTGCTCGCCGGTGTGCGGTCGCTGCGCGAGCAGCTGGCCGCGATCTCCTGGCAGAAGGAGGATTTCGACCCACGGGTGGGCACCGTGCAGGGCTCGACCGTGGCGATCGTCGGCTGTGGCGGAATCGGCCGCGCCCTGATCCCGTACCTCGCCGCGTCTCGCGCCCGGATCCTCGCGGTCACCCGCTCCGGCACTCCCGTCCCCGGCGCGGACGAGACCCTGCCCGCCGACCGGCTCGACGAGGTGTGGTCCCGGGCGGACCATTTCGTCATTGCGGCCCCCGCGACCGCCGCCACCCGGAACCTGATCGGCAGGTCGGAGCTGGCGCAGATGTCTCCGTCGTCGTGGATAGTGAACGTCGCACGCGGGAAGCTGATCGACACCGACGCACTGGTCGACGCGCTACGCGCGGGCACGATCGGCGGCGCCGCCCTGGACGTCACCGACCCGGAGCCGCTGCCCGACGGTCACCCGCTGTGGACGCTGCCCAACGCGCTGATCACCCCGCACGTGGCGAACCCGGTAACCGGGCTGCCACGAGCCCTCGCCGACCACGTCGCGGGCAATGTCGCTCGGTTCGCGGTCGGCGAGGCGCTCGCCGCCGTCATCGACCCGGTGGCCGGTTACTGAACTCGAGGATCCGCATCGACCGAACGCACCCGAGCATTGCGGACCCTTGCTGTCCGCAATTGGTGTCAGGCTCGTCTCATGACCACTCCCGACGAACGTGAAGTCCTGCTCGACGTCCTGGCCCGCCAGCGCGCGGCCATCCGCAATGCGGTCACCGGCCTGAGCGAAGAGCAGGCACGCGACACCCCGAGCGCCAGCACGATGAGCCTCGCGTCGCTGCTGCGGCACGTGACGCAGGGCGAGGAACAGGCCGTCGCACACCTGACCGGCGAGTCCAGCGCCCCGGGCCTCGACCCGGTGGCCGCCTGGACCGCCGGGTGGCAGGTCCTCGACTCCGAGACCGTCGCAACACTGCTCGCCCGCCAGGCCGAGGTGGCTGCCCGGATGGAGGCCCGGGTCCGGGCCGAGGCAGACCTCGCCCGTCAGCCCGCCATCCCGGCCGCCACCCTGCAGTGGCTCGACCCCGGTATTCACGACGTGCGCTGGCTGCTGCTGCACCAGATCGAGGAGCAGGCCCGGCACGCCGGGCACGCCGACGTGATCCGCGAGGCGATCGACTGCGCGCAGGCCGCCGAGCTCTCGCACGGCTGACCGACGCCCAGAACACACGAAAGTGCCCGGCCACCAAGGTGACCGGGCACTTTTGCGATTGCTGTCAGTAGCGCTCGCGCCGCGGCTTGCGGTCGAACTTGCCGCCGTCACGCGGCGGCCGCTGCCCGGGCGGGCCGTCGTCCAGGGTCAGCTGGATGAGCACCCCGGAGATGCGGGTGCGGCGCAACGCCTCGAGGGTCTCGTCGGCGAGGTCCGCGGGCAGCTCGACCAGGCTGTGGTCCGGCCGAATGCTGATGTGGCCGAAGTCGCTCCGGCGCAGTCCGCCCTCGTTCGCGATGGCACCGACGATGGCGCCGGGCGCCACCCGGTGCCGCTTGCCGACCGCGATCCGGTAGGTGGCCAGTTCCTGGCCCTCCTTGCCGACCTTCGGCGCGTCGTCGAACTTCCGAACGGGACGCTCGGCGCGGGGCTCGCGCTCCCGACGCGGCGCCGGCGGCGGCTCGGGCGGCATCAGGAAGGACTCGCCGTCGCGGGAGAGCACGGCCAGGGCGGCCGCGATGTCCGCGAGCGGCACGTCGTGCTCGCGCTCGTAGTCCTCGATCAGGCCGCGGAAGAGCGCCAGGTTCTCCGAGCTGAGGCTCTCGGTGATCGAGTCGCCGAACTTGGCCACCCGCTGGGCGTTCACGTCCTCGACCGAGGGCAGCTGCATCTCGGTCAGCGGCTGCCGGGTCGCCTTCTCGATCGCCTTGAGCAGGTGACGCTCCCGCGGGGCGACGAACAGCAGCGCGTCGCCGGTGCGGCCCGCGCGACCCGTGCGGCCGATCCGGTGCACGTAGGACTCGGTGTCGTGCGGGATGTCGTAGTTGACCACGTGCGAGATGCGGTCCACGTCCAGGCCGCGGGCGGCCACGTCCGTCGCGACCAGGATGTCGAGCGTGCCCTTCTTGAGCTGCCCGATGGTCCGCTCACGCTGAGCCTGCACGATGTCGCCGTTGATGGCGGCGGCCGAGAACCCCCGCGCCCGAAGCCTTTCGGCGAGGTCCTCGGTGGCCTGCTTGGTGCGGACGAAGATGATCATCGCCTCGAAGGTCTCGACCTCGAGGACCCTGGTCAGCGCGTCGAGCTTGCGCTGGTGCGCGACCTGCACGTACCGCTGCGTGATGTTCGGCGCGGTCGACGTCTTGGTCTTGACCGTGATCTCGACCGGGTCGTGCAGGTACTGCTTGGAGATCTTGCGGATCGCCGCCGGCATGGTCGCCGAGAACAGCGCCACCTGCTTGTACTCCGGGGTGTCGGCCAGGATCCGCTCGACGTCGTCCTGGAAGCCCATCTTGAGCATCTCGTCGGCCTCGTCGAGCACCAGGTAGTCCAGGTGCGAGAGGTCGAGGGTGCCCTTCTCCAGGTGGTCGATCACCCGGCCCGGCGTGCCGACGATGATCTGCGCGCCGCGGCGCAGCCCGGACAGCTGCACGCCGTAGGCCTGGCCGCCGTAGATGGGCAGCACCTGCAGGCCCGGGATGTGTGCCGAGTACTTGCCGAACGCCTCGGCAACCTGCAGGGCGAGCTCGCGGGTCGGCGCCAGCACCAGCGCCTGCGGCCGCTTCTGCGTGGTGTCGATGCGGGAGAGGATCGGCACGGCGAAGGCGGCGGTCTTGCCGGTGCCGGTCTGTGCCAGGCCGACCACGTCGTTGCCCGCCATCAACGGCGGGATCGTCGCGGCCTGAATCGGGGACGGCGACTCGTAGCCGACATCCGACAGCGCCCGAAGCACTCGTTCCTCGATGCCGAGATCGGCAAAGGTGGTGATGTCAGCTTCGGGCTCGGGGTACTGCTCCGTGTCACTCATTTCACCAGCAGTTTAACGCGTGGTATCAACGGTGCCCGGTAGCGCCCTGGCCGACCCGCCATACTCGGTGTCATGGTCGAGATCGCAGTGGCCCAGTTCGCCCCGGGCCTGGACAAGAACGAGAACCACCTGACCCTGCGCAACCTGGTCGGCGAGGCGACGGCCCGGGGGGCCCGACTGGTGCTCGCCCCCGAGTACGCGATGTTCACCCCACCCCGCATCGACGAACGTCTCGTCGAGTCCGCCGAGCCGCTGGACGGCCCGTTCGTCAGCGGCCTGCTCGAGATCGCCGCCGAGTTCGGCGTGCACGTGGTCGCGGGTGTCAACGAGGCGCTCGCCGACGACGAACGCATCTCGAACACCCTGGTCGCGGCCGGCCCGGCAGGCCGGATCGAGGCCGTGTACCGCAAGCTGCACCTCTACGACGCGTTCGGCTACCAGGAGTCCGCGGTGATCCGGGCAGGTGTGGTCGAGTCCCCCGAGACGTTCGTCGTCGACGGCCTCACCTTCGGCATGCAGACCTGCTACGACCTGCGGTTCCCGGAGGTGACGCGGCGCATCGTGGACGCCGGCGCGGACGTGCTGCTGATGCCGGCGCAGTGGGTCCCGGGCCCGCTGAAGGAGGACCACTGGACCACCCTGATCCGGGCGCGGGCGATCGAGAACACCGTCTACGTCGCCGCGGCCGACCAGAGTGCCCGCACCGGAGCCGGCAACTCGATGATCGTGGACCCGATGGGCGTGGTCCTGGCGTCGCTCGGCGAGACGGTCGGGACCGCCCGTGCCGACGTCACCGCCGCGCGGATCGCCGAGGTGAGGGAGAAGAACCCGGCGCTCGCGCTGCGCCGGTTCACCGTCACTCAGCGGTAGTCGCGCCCACCGAACCCGCGGGGAAGACCGGCACCGCAACCACCGCTGCACGGCGTAGCGTCGGAACCAGGATGCTCTACGACAGCCGGGCCACCGCCGGTCGCGACCTGTCCACCTCGCTCGGACACCTCCGCGACTCGAACCCGCTCGTGCTCGGACTGCCACGGGGCGGGGTCCCGGTGGCCGCCGAGGTCGCCCGCGCACTGCACGCCGACCTGGACGTGATCATCGTCCGCAAACTCGGCGTGCCGTGGCAGCCGGAACTGGCGATGGGCGCGCTCGGCGAGGACGACGTGCGGGTCCTCAACGACGACGTGGTCAAGCAGACCGGCGTCACCGCGCTGGCGTTCGCCACGGTCGAGGCCGCCGAGCGCCGCGAACTCCGCCGGCGGGTGCGCATGTTGCGAGGCGACCGGCCCCGGATCCCGCCCAGCGGCCGGGTGGTGGTGATCGTCGACGACGGGATGGCCACCGGCGCAACCGCGGCCGCCGCCTGCCGGGTGGCACGAGCCCAGCATGCGGCCCGGGTGGTCGTGGCGGTCCCGGTGTCGTCGACAGAGGCGGTCGCCCGACTCGAGGCCGAGGCCGACGAGGTGGTGTGTCCCCTCGTCCCGAGCTGGCTGGGCGGCGTCGGCGGGGCCTATCGCGACTTCCACCAGCTCACCGACCGGGAGGTGACGCTCGCGCTCGGGCTGCCGACGTGATCTTCACCTCATTGCCGCCCGCGGAATCCGCAGTTCACAAAACTCGGAGTTACAGACAACTGACCCGAGGTGTCGCGAGTCGGGCATTCCGGGCATCGCAAGCGGGTGCAGACCTAGACTGAATGTGATCCAATGCACACTCGGTAAAACAAGCAGTTCACGAAGGGGTCCCAGTGCGAGAGTTCGACGTTCCGGCAACGTTTTCCATCCCCGAGGACACCTCGATGGCGGACACGGTGTTCCGCTTCGAGCAGGAGTGCCCGCAGCACGTGCCGTTCAAGCGGCTGGTGAACGGTGCCTGGGTCAACGTCACCGCCGCCGAGTTCGCCACGCAGGTCAAGGCCGTCGCCAAGGGCCTGATGGCCTCCGGCGTCGAGCTCGGGGACCGGGTGGCCATCCTCTGTGCCACCCGCTACGAGTGGGTGGTGCTCGACTACGCCATCTGGACCGCCGGTGGCTGCACCGTCGCCATCTACGAGACCTCCTCGTCCGACCAGGCCAAGTGGATCCTCGAGGACTCCGCCACCTCGCTGCTGGTCGTCGAGACCGCCAAGCATGCCTCCGCGATGAAGGACGTCGCCGAGGCCGCCCCCGACCTTCGCGAGATGCTGCAGATCGAGGCCGGGGCGCTCGACGAGCTGACCACCCGCGGCGCCGGCATCAGCGACGAGGACCTGCACACCCGCCGCGGCCAGGTGAACGCGGCCTCCCCCGCCACCCTCATCTACACCTCCGGCACCACCGGCCGCCCCAAGGGCGTGCAGCTCACCCACTCCAACTTCAGCGCCGAGTCGCAGGCCGTCAAGATCGCCCTGGCCGACGCGCTGGCCGAGGGGAAGAGCACCCTGATGTTCCTGCCGCTGGCGCACGTGTTCGCTCGCGCGATCTCGTTCGGCGCCTTCGACAACAAGGTCACCGTCGGCCACACCTCGGACCTCACGACCCTGCTCGAGCAGTTCGCGGTGTTCAAGCCGAACTTCATCCTGTCCGTGCCGCGCGTGTTCGAGAAGGTCTACAACTCGGCCAAGCAGAAGGCCGAGGACGGCGGCAAGGGCAAGATCTTCGGCAAGGCGGCGGAGACCGCCATCGCCTACAGCGAGGCCCTCGAGGCCGGCGGTCCGGGTCTCGGCCTCAAGCTCAAGCACGCCGTCTTCGACAAGCTCGTGTACTCGAAGCTGCGCGCGGCGCTCGGCGGCGAGTGCGACCGCGCGGTGTCCGGCGGTGCCGCGCTCGGCGCCCGCCTCGGCCACTTCTTCCGCGGCGTCGGCATCCCGGTCTACGAGGGCTACGGCCTGACCGAGACCAGCGCCGCGATCACCGTCAACACCGTGCGGGCGCAGAAGGTCGGCACCGTCGGCCAGCCGATCAACGGCCACGCCGCGAAGATCGCCGACGACGGCGAACTGCTGGTGAAGGGCCCCGTCGTGTTCAGCGGCTACTGGCACAACGACGAGGCCACCGCGGACTCCATCCGGGACGGCTGGTTCCACACCGGCGACCTGGGTTCCATCGACTCCGAGGGCTTCGTCTCCATCACCGGCCGGAAGAAGGAGATCATCGTCACCGCGGGCGGCAAGAACGTCGCGCCGGCGGTGCTCGAGGACGCGCTCCGGGCCCACCCGCTGATCAGCCAGTGCCTGGTGGTCGGCGACGCGAAGCCGTTCATCGGCGCCCTGATCACCATCGACCCGGAGGCCCTGCCCGGTTGGCTCGAGCGCAACGGTCTCGCCGCCAACCTGCCGATCGCCGAGGTGATCAAGCACGCCGACCTGGTCGCCGAGGTCGACGCCGCGGTCGCCGAGGGCAACAAGAAGGTCTCCAACCCGGAACAGATCAAGAAGTACCGGATCCTGGACGTCGACTTCACCGTCGAGACCGGCGAGCTGACCCCGACGCTCAAGCTCAAGCGCAACATCATCCATCAGGAGTTCGCCGTCGCGATCGAGGGGATCTACTCCTGAGCGGACCAATCCCCGACCGAGGGATGCGCTCGTGTGACTAAATGGGTCGTTCCCGCCGAATTCTCCGGCGGGAACGACCCATTCGTCGTTTGTGTACCGACTTCACGAAGGAGATCTTCCGATGCTGCCCCTGCAGGACATTCTCGTATTCGACCCGGTGACCTCGTTCGTCAACTCGATCGCCCTGGCGCTCGGCTCGACCGACGCCGTGATCATGACGTAGCGGCCACCACCAACACCGGCAGTGCCTGCGCCGCGGTGGCCCGCCACGAGTGGGTCACCGCGGCCGTCAGGTCCGTTGGCTCCGGGTTGATCTCGACGACGGTGGCGCCGGCGCCCAGGGCGCGCATCGGCAGCTGCGCCGCCGGATGCACCACCGCGGAGGTCCCGACGACGAGCAGCAGGTCGCAGTCCTCGACCGCGTCGACCGACACCTGCCAGGCCGCGGCGGGTAGTTCCTCTCCGAACCACACCGCTCCCGGCCGCACCGGGGCGGCACAGGATTCACACGCCGGCGGCGTGATCCGCTCCACCGGCTCCCTGTCCAGCGTCTCGAATCGGGCGTCGTCGAGATCCGCGGGTCGGCCGCAGGAGCTGCACCGGGGCGCGTACAGGCTGCCGTGCAGGTGCGCGGCCACGGTCGACCCCGCGCGCTCGTGCAGGTCGTCGACGTTCTGGGTGAGCACAGTCAGCTCGGCTCGTCGTGCCCAGTCCGCGACCGCGCGGTGCCCGGCGTTCGGCGACACCCTCCGCACCAGCGCGGCGCGCCACTCGTACCACGCCCACACCAGGGCCGGATCCCGCGCCCACGCCTGCGGGGTGGCGAGCTCGGCCGGGTCGAACCGCTCCCACAGCCCCGTCAGGGCGTCGCGGAACGTCGGCACGCCGGACTCCGCGGACATCCCGGCCCCGGTGAACACCACCACGCGCCGGGCGTCCCGCACGGACTCGAGCAGGGCTGCGTCGGGCGGGGCGGTGTCGGGTTCAATGGGGGTCATGTCGACGATTGTGCCCAGATCCGACGGCCCCGGATACGGTGACGCGCTGCCCACGCTCTTGCTGGTCGCCCCGGCGAACGCCGCGGAGCCCCGGCTGCTGCACTCGCTGCACCTCGCGGGGGTCGCCGCACGACCCGGCGGGCGCGACGCCACGGGCCAGAAACTGTTCGGCGCCCGCATCGTCACCGACCCCGCGTCCGAATGGGAGTCGTTGCGGCCGTTGGTGCGTGCGGTCGTCGCCTTCGGCGCGGACGCGTGGGACGCGTCGTTGCGGGTCCTGGCTCTCGAGGAGGCCGAGTTCACGCACGGCGCATCGGTCGCGGGTACCGGCGACCGACCCGTCACGGTCGTGGCGTGCCTGGGACTCGACGACGCCGCGCTGACCGACGCGATGCTCGCCGAGGTCCTGGCCACCGGGCAGCGGGCCGCCGGACTGTCCTGGGGGTGTGGCGGAAGCGCCCGATGACCCGTCCGTAGTCGGCTCAGATCCCGTGGCGCGCCGAGTGGCTCAGATCCGCGCCGCGTCCACCATCGCCTGCGCGACCCCGGCGTCACCGAACATCTCCAGCGCGGCCAGCGGCCGCCGTCGCCACATGGTCAGCAGCAACTCCTGCGCCGTGCCCCGCACCGCCACGTCGCCCTTCGCGTGCCCGGCCGTGACCCGCACGCCGCCGGGAGTCAGCGTCAACAGCCACTCCGCGTCGGGTGCGTCGGTGCCGTGCAGGTGGACAGTCTTCTCGCGCAACACCACCGGGACCTCCGCCAGCACGCGCGGCAGCATCAACCGGGCCCACTCGTCCACGCCGTCGACGGACCCCGTCACCGACATCGCCTCGGGTGCGGGTCCGCCGGCCGCGTGGACGGCGTCGGCGGCGTCGACCCGATGGACCGCGACCTCGTGTGCCTGCCGTCGTGCCCAGAACCCGACGGTGCCGGGTCCGGCGAAGGTCGGCGCCGGACGGTCGAAGTCGTGGGCGGCGAGTTCGGTGAGCAACTGCTCCAGCGCCTCGCGGTACGCGGGCAGGCAGTCCGGTCCCTTCGGCAGCGACCGGAGTTCGGCGGAACCGCCGAGGTCCGCACCGGGTCCGGCCGCGAGGGTGGCCGCCACCCAGCGGTGCACCTTGCCGGTGTGCCGGAGCACCCGCTCGAGCGTCCACCCCGGCACGGTGGGCACCGGGGCGTCCAGCGCGTCGACCGGCATCGCGGCCAGCCGGTGTCCCTCGCTCCGAAGCAGGTCCAGGTGTTCGTCCGGGGTCATTCGTGCACGGTAGCCCGCCAGAGGAACTCGGTCACGTCGGCGGTCACCTCCGGCGCCACCGGCTCGTGCAGCAGGTCGTGACCCGCGTCCGGGTACTCCCGGAGCACCACGGCCGGCAGCCGCTCGGCCCACTCCCGCACCGGGTCGACCGGCGCGAGCCGGTCGTCGACGCCGTGCACCGCCAGGATCGGAGCGTGGACGGCCGCGAGCAGCTCCGGCTCGGCGGCCACGGACCGCGGCAGGCCGCACAGCACCACCGCCGCGAAGGCGTCCGGCGCCGAGGCCAGCGCGGCGACCGCGGCGGCCGCGCCGAGCGAGTGGCCCATCACCGACAGCGGCAGGCCCGGCCGGTCCGCGGCGGCGMGCCCGGCGAGCAGCAGTGCGTTGTCGCCGAGTTCTCGCAGCGGACCGGCATCGCCGAGGTCGCCCTCGCTGAGACCGTGGCCGACGTGGTCGAGGGCCCACACCTCGACATGTTCGGCCCCGAGCGCCCGCGCGAAGCGGTGGTAGTGGCCGCTGTGCTGGCCGCGGCCGTGCAGGAACACCAGGCCGGCGACGGGATCGGCACAGGGCCAGTGGCGGTAGTGGACCTGCCCGGAGGCCCCGGCGAAGAACGGCACCGGCCAATTATGGTCTCGTCGTCGAACGGGACGTGTCGGCACCGTCTGCGATAGTCGTCCTCGTGTTCCTCCTCGACGACGTGTTGATCTACAGCGCCAGCGACCTGTCCCAGGCCGCGGAGTGCGAATACGCGCTGCTACGCCGGCTCGACGCGAAGCTGGGGCGGATCGAACCGGCCGGCACCGACCGGCGGGACGCCATGCTGGACCGGACATCCGAGCTCGGCGCCGCCCACGAACAGCGTCAGCTCGACCGGTACGTCGAGCGATTCGGCGAGGGCGTGGTGCGGATCGACCGACCGCGTCTGGACTTCGAGGAGCTCAGCCGGGCGAACAAGGCGACCGTGGCCGCCGCCCGGGCGGGTGCCGACGTGATCTACCAGGGCACCTTCTTCGACGGACGGTTCCTCGGCTTCTGCGACTTCCTGGTGCGTGAGGGCGACCGGTACGTGGTGGTCGACACCAAGCTCTCCCGCCACGCCAAGGTGACGGCCCTGCTGCAGCTGGCCGCCTACGCGGACGCGTTGACCTCGGACGGGATCCCCACCGCGTCGCACGCCACCCTGGTCCTCGGCGACCACGCCGCCGCGGACCACCCGCTGGGCGACATCGCACCGGTCTTCCGGCAGCGCCGCGACGAGCTGGTCCGGATGCTCGAGGAGCACCACCGCGAGCAGGCCCCGGTGTCCTGGTCGGATCCGCGTTACCGCGGCTGCGGCCGGTGCGACGAGTGCACGCCGGAGATCGTGCGTACCCGAGACCTGCTGCTGGTCGCCGGGATGCGGTCCTCACAGCGCGAGACGCTGATCCGCGGCGGCGTCACGGACATCGACGCCCTCGCCGACCGCACCGAGCCGGTGCACGGCATGAGCGCACGCACCCTCGGCGGCCTGCAGGCCCAAGCCGCGGCACAGGTCCGGCAGGAGCACTCGCACACCCCGGTGTACGAGGTGATCGACGGTGCGACGGCCCTCGCCGCCGTCCCGGAGCCCGACCCGGGCGACATCTTCTTCGACTTCGAGGGCGACCCGCTGTGGGCCGAGGACGGATCGACCGACTGGGGCCTCGAGTACCTGTTCGGGGTGACCGAGACCGACGGAACCTTCCGCCCGTTCTGGGCGCACGACCGCGCGCAGGAGCGCCGCGCCCTGCTCGACTTCCTCGACTACGTCGCCGAGCGCCGGAAACGCTTCCCCGGCATGCACGTCTACCACTACGCGGCCTACGAGATGACCGCGCTGCTGCGGCTGGCCGGTCGCTACGGCGTCGGCGAGGAATCCGTCGACGCCCTGCTGCGCGAGAACGTACTGGTGGACCTGTACCCGGTGGTCCGCGGAGCGGTCCGCGTCGGCGCCTCGTCGTACTCGATCAAGAAGCTCGAACCCCTGTACATGGGCGACCAGCTGCGCGGCGACGACGTCGCCACCGCCGTCGATTCGATCGTCGCGTACGCGGACTACTGCGCGCTGCGGGACGCAGGCAAGGACCACGCAGCCCATCTCCTCCTGCAGAAGATCGCCGACTACAACGAATACGACTGCATCTCGACGCTGCGGCTGCGGGACTGGCTGCGGGCCGTCGCGGCCGAGCACGGAGTGCGGCCGCACCCGGCTCAGCAGGTGCTCGCGGCGCCCGTCGAGGAACCGAGCGCGGCCGAGACCGCGCTGCGCGACCACGTCGGCGACACGCTGCCCGGCGAGCGAACCGACGACCAGCGGGCCGCCGCCCTGATGGCCGCCGCGGTCGGCTACCACCGGCGGGAACGTAAGCCCTTCTGGTGGGCGCACTTCGACCGGCTCGTCCAGCCCGAGGACGAGTGGGCCGAGTCCGCCGACGTTCTGGTGGCCGACCGGGTCGAGGTGCCGGTGGAGTGGCACAAGAGCACGCCGCGGCAACGCAAGCAGCGCAGGCACGTTCGCCTCGCCGGGCACTGGGGCGCCGGCACCACGGTGCGCGTCGGAGACCAGGTGTACGCGCTCTACGAGCAGGGCGCCGGGATCGGCTCCGACGACCCGCGCGCCCGCGGCGCCGTCCCCGTCACGATCCTCGCGCTCGAGGAGGAGGTCGGGCCCGACGGCAAGCCGCGCGAGGTGGCGGTCGTGGAGGAACTCGAGCCGACCGGCACCGGTCCGCATGCCGTCGCACCGATGGCGCTCGCCCCCGGACAGCCGGTCCGCACGGTGGCCATCGAGGCCGCGATCGCCGAGCAGGCCGCCGCGATGGCCGCGGCCCTGCCCTCGATGCCCGCCTCGGCCGCCGTCGACGTGCTTCGCCGGGTGCCGCCCCGCACCCGCTCCGGCAGCCCCCTCCCCGTCGCCGATCCGGACCACAGGGCCGCCGCGATCGTCGCGGCGCTGCGCGACCTCGACGACTCCTATCTCGCCGTGCAGGGGCCACCCGGCACCGGCAAGACCCACACCGGCGCGGCGGTGGTCGCGGAACTGGTGAACCGGTACGGCTGGCGGATCGGTGTTGTCGCCCAGTCGCATTCGGTGGTCGAGAACATGCTCGACGGGATCGTGCGCGCCGGGGTGCCGGGCGAGCAGGTCGCGAAGAAGCCCGGTTCCGGGCTGTCCGAACACCCGGCCTGGACGAAGATCGAGTCCGGCGCGCTGGCCGGCTTCCTCGCCGAGCACGAGCAGACCGGCTGCGTGATCGGCGGCACCGCCTGGGATCTCGCGCACACCGCCCGGGTGCCCGCCGGCAGCCTGGACCTGTTGGTGGTCGACGAGGCCGGCCAGTTCTCCCTGGCAAACACGGTCGCGGTGGGCATCTCGACCCGGAACCTACTGCTGCTCGGCGATCCGCAGCAGCTGCCGCAGGTCAGCCAGGGCACCCACCCCGAGCCGGTCGACGCGTCCGCACTGGGCTGGCTCGCCCAGGGACACGGCGCGCTGCCACCCGAACTCGGGTACTTCCTGGACCGGACCTGGCGGATGCATCCCGCGGTCTGCTCGGCGGTCTCGGACCTGTCCTACGACGGTCGACTGCACTCTCAGGAGCCCGTCACCACCGGCCGGGCGCTGGCCGGCGTGGAGCCCGGCGTCACGACGCTGTACGTGGAGCACCGGGGCAACTCGACGGAGTCCGTCGAGGAGGCCGAGGCGGTCACCGCCGAGGTGCGGGCGCTGATCGGCACGCCATGGACCCCCGGCGCCGGCGAACCGGCCCGCCCACTCGCCGAGGGCGACATCCTCGTCGTCGCGCCCTACAACGCGCAGGTGTCGCTGATCCGGGCGCGCCTCGCCGACGCCGGCTTCGGCGACGTCCTGGTCGGCACCGTCGACAAGTTCCAGGGCCGGGAGGCCGCGGTGGTGTTCGTGTCGATGACCGCCTCGTCGATCGACGAGGTGCCCCGCGGCATGGGTTTCCTGCTGTCCCGCAACAGGCTGAACGTCGCGGTCTCCCGGGGGAAGTGGCGGGCGGTGATCGTCCGGTCCCCCGCCCTGATCCAGTACCTTCCCGGCACACCGGCGGGCCTGTCCGAACTGGGCGCGTTCATGCGCCTGTGCGGCGGGTAGCGCGCGCTACCCGCCGCCGGACGTCAGCCGAAGCACTGCCCGTCGCCGCGGTAGGTGGGGACCACGGTGCGGGTGCCGTCGGTGTCCACCAGGTGCAGGGCGGTGAACCGTTCGCACAGCTCGCCGGCCTTGGCGTGCCGGAACCAGACCCGGTCGCCGATCCGCAGCCCGCCCGCGGCGAGCCCGGTGACCGGCGTCTGCACCTCGCCGACCCCCTCGTTGCGCAGCAACTTGAGACCGGCCGGCCACACCGGCGTCGGCACCCGGGATGCGCCGGCGGGGCCGGACGCGACGTAGCCACCCGCGAACAGCGTCGCGATCTTGGGCGTCGGGCGGCGCACCGCGGACAACGCGAAGAACAGCGCCGGCCGTGGCGTGAACGCGCGGTAGCGGTCGAAAAGGGTCGGGACGTACAGCCCCGAGCCCGCGGTGACCTCGGTGACCGAAGGGTCGGCGGAACTCACCTCGAGCGACCCGGTTCCGCCGCTGTTGACGATCTCCAGCTTCCCCGCGGCCGCGGAGACCGCGTCGACCACCGCGCCGCGGCGCTTGGACAGCTCGGCTGCGGAGGCACGCTTGACCAGTCGGATCGCGGGGCTGCTGTCGGGCAACCCGGCGATCTGCGCCTCGTAGAACATCACGCCGACCACGCGGAAGCCCCGTCGCACGGCCGCCCGGGCCAGCGATTCGGTCTCCTCCGGGGTACGCAGCGGTGAGCGGCGCACGCCGAGGTGCACCGGCCCGACTCGCAGCGACGCGTCCACGTCCAGGCACACCCGGGCGGGGACGGAGGAACTGCCGGCGGCGGCGTGCACCACGTCGAGGTGGTCGGCGCTGTCGATCATCAGGGTGATCGAGTCGAGCAGCAACGGGTCCGAGGCCAGCTCGGCGATCGCACCGCGGTCGGTGGTGGGGTAGCCCATCAGGACGTCCCGGGCGCCGAGGCGCACCAGCCAGATCGCCTCACGCAGCGAGTAGGACATGATCCCGCGGAAGCCGCCGCTGGCGGTGAGCCCGGTCCCGAGGGTCTCCTCGAGCACCGCGCGGCACCGGACCGACTTGCTGGCCACCCGCACGGGCGTCCCGCCTGCCCGGCGGAGGAGGTCCGCGGCGTTGGCGCGCAGCGCCCCCAGGTCCACGGCGGCGAGCGGCGGATCCAGCTCGCGGGTGGCGTCGTCCAGTCGTGCACGGGTCGCGCCGTCGCGGGCCATGGTCTCCGGACGGTCGGAAATGGCGGTCATGCCAACGAGTCAACCACCCGAACTGGACGACTGTCCACGTCTTGGCGCGACCACTTTTCCGCAGCGGTGAAGTGCGAGCCGATCCTGGGTCAGAGTTCGACGGCCTTGCCGGTGATCATCTGCACGAGGTCGTCGAGTTCGGCGATGACGCCCTCACTGTCCCGGTCCACCAACCACCGGAGCACGATCCCGTCGATCACGGCCAACGCGAATCGCGCGATGTGCGCGACCGGCTCGGTCCACTTGGTGCCGGTGTGCGCGGCCGACTGCTCGAGGAAGTCGACGGCCTGGGCGTCCATGGTCCGGTACTGCATGTCCGCGATCACGCCGGCCAGCTCCGCGCCGGCTGCCTGCTGACGCAGCCCGTACGCGGTGATCTCGTAGGTGAGCAGCTGACGGTTCGGCGTCGCCTCGATGATCGGCCACATTGCGGTGATCCCGCTGTGCAGCACCTCGCGGAGCCCACGCAGGCCGCCGTGCTGCTCTTCGCTCTGCGCCTGACCGAAGGCGTATCCCAGCGCCTGGCTCAGCTGCACGACGAGCGACTCGCCCATCGCGGCAACCAACGCCTCCTTGCTGTCGAAGCAGTAGTGCACCACCCCGAGCGAGACTCCCGCATTCTCGGCGACCGCCCGGATGGTGACGGAACTGATACCACCCCGCTCTGCAATTCCCATGGCAGATTCGACAAGTTGCGCGCGACGCTCGTCCGCCGGAAGCCTGTTCAGCATTGGATGATCCTAGATCGCAGAAATAAAGATCGCGTCAACTGTTGACCTGGACGACTGTCCATGTGAATAGTGGCGTCATGGATCAGCAGACCTGGCACAACTGGGCTGAGTGCGCAAGCGCGAGCCCGCGACGTTACGCAACGCCCGCGAGCGTGGCCGAGCTCAGTTTCGAAATCGCCCGCGCGACGACGGAAGGCCTGCACGTCAAGTGCGTTGGCGCTGGTCACTCGTTTACGCCAGTGGCCGTGACGGACGGCGTGTTGATCAGCCTGGACAACCTCTCCGGCATCAAATCCGTCGTCCACACGGAACCGGCCGGCGCGCTGGTCACCGTTCTCGCGGGAACGCGACTGCGCGACCTGAATCCCATGCTGTGGGATCTCGGACTCGCCATGACAAATCTTGGCGACATCGACGCCCAGTCAATTGCCGGCGCAATCGCCACCGGAACCCACGGCACCGGTGCCCGATTCGGCGGACTGGCCACCCAGGTGCGCGCGCTGACCCTGGTGCTCGCGGACGGCACGGTCGTCGACTGCTCCCCCGAAGAGAATTCGGAGCTGTTCGAGGCCGCCCGCATCGGCCTCGGCGCGGTGGGCGTGATCGCCACCCTCACCCTGCAGTGCGAGCCCGCCTACGCCATGCGCGCGGTCGAGTCGCCGGATCGCCTCAGCGCGGTCATGGAGCGCATCGACGAGAACTCCCGCGGCGTCGACCACTTCGAGTTCTACTGGTTCCCCCACACCGACCGCGTGTTGACCAAGCGGAACACGCGACTGCCGGCGACCACCCCGCTCGAACCGGTGGGCCGGATCCGCGGCTTCGTCGACGACGAGCTGCTCTCCAACACCTTCTTCGAGGGCGTCAACCGGGTTGCGGCCCAGTTCCCCGCCGCCATCCCGAAGATCAACGAGGTCGCCTCCCGGGCGCTCTCCGCGCGCGAGTTCACCGACCGCAGCTACCGGATCTTCGCGTCCTCGCGGCGGGTGAAGTTCCGCGAGATGGAGTACGCGGTCCCGGTCGAGGCGCTGCCGGACACCCTCCGCGAGATCGACCAGTGGCTCGGCAGGTCCGACTTCCGCGTCGCCTTCCCCGTGGAGGTGCGCTTCGCCGCCGCCGACGACGTGTGGATGTCCACCGCGCACGGCCGCGAGACCGCGTACGTCGCCGTGCACCAGTACTACCGCCGGGACCACCGCCCCTACTTCGACGCGGTCGAGTCCATCGCGCGCGCCGCCGACGGCCGGCCGCACTGGGGCAAGCTGCACAGCCGCACCGCGGCCGATCTGCGTCCCACCTACCAGCGGTTCGACGAGTTCTGCTCCGTGCGCGACAAGTACGACCCCACCCGGGTCTTCGACAACGACTACCTCCGGCAGGTCCTGGGCTGAGCGCGCCCTAGCCTGACCGGATGACCGATCTGACTCGGCGGGGCTTTCTCGCATTCGGTGCCGCGGCCGGGACCACGCTGCTGCTCGGCGGCTGCGGCGACGGGGCCGCCGATCCGGGGGTCCCGCCGCTGCCCGGCGGCGGCGCCGCGGCCGCGTCCACCCCGGCGTCGCGAGCCACCTGGCGGGTGCAGGGCTCACCCCTGGCCGCCGCGACCGGCTCCGGCGCCCTGGACGGGGCGACCGTGGCGGTGACCGACGTGTTCGCGGTCGCCGGCCAGCAGATCGGCGCCGGCACCCCGCGATGGCTGGCGCAGGCGCCCGTCGAGTCCACCACCGCGACGGCCGTCTCGCGCCTGCKCGGCGCCGGCGCCGCGGTGGTGGGGCTGGCGCAGACCGACGACCTCGGTTACGGACACTCGGGCGTCAACGACCTGTTCGGCACCCCACCGAACATCGCTGCGCCGGAGCGACTCCCGGGCGGATCGAGTTCCGGCGCCGGCAGCGCCGTCGCCGCGGGCACGGCGACGGTCGGACTCGGCCCCGACACCGACGGCTCGATCCGGATACCCGCCGCCTACCAGGGCCTGTTCGGGTTCACCGCGACCCGCCGCGCAGTCCCCACCGACGGCCTGGTGCCGCTGAGTCCCACCCTCGACACGATCGGCTGGCTGGCCGCCGACATCTCGACCCTGGCGGAGGCGGTCGCCGCGTCGGTTCCGAGCGTCCCCGCCCGCCCCCTGTCGCGGGCCGTCACCGCGCCCGGCGTCAACGCGGTGGCCGACGCCGTCGTGACGGCAGCGACCTCCCGGGCACTGACGGCCTGGCGCAAGTCGGGCCTGCCGGACCTCGCCGACCAGGACCTCGACATCGGCGCGCTGCCTGACTGGCACGAGGCCGTCACCACCGTCCTCGCCTACGAGGCCTGGCAGCGTCACGGCGCGTTCGCCGCCGCGGCGACGACCTCGCTGAGCGGTGAGCCCCGGGAGAACTTCACCGGCGCCGCCCGCACCTCCCCAGAGGCCTACCGGCGCGCGTCCGACACCCTCGCCGCCGCCGCCGCGACGGTCCGCGCCTTCCTCGGCGACCGGGTGCTGGTGCTGCCCACCACCGCGACACCGGCCCCGCCGAAGTCGGACGGCGACCTCAGCGGAGACACCTACCGCAACACCATGCGCAGCACCGGGATGCTCACCTGCATCGCCACCGTCGCGGGGCTGCCCACCGCCACGGTGCCGCTGCGCACCACCGGCGCGGCACCGGTCGGACTGTGCCTGGTCGGCCCCGCCGGTCGCGACCTCGACGTGCTCGCGCTCGCCCGTTCGGTCGTCGACTCCGGTCTGACCCGCTGACCGGACCCGCCCGCCGGCGTCAGGACTCCCCCAGCAACTCCCGCTTGCGCTCGGGCGAGGCGAAGGACGCCAGGATCGAGTTGCGGGCCAAGGTTTCCCGCTCCTCCTCGGTCAGTCCCAGGCCGTCCCGCAGGCCCGCGAAGTTGTCGTCGACGTAGCCACCGAAGTACGCCGGGTCGTCGGAGTTGACGGTGACCAGCAGGCCGGCGGCGAGCATCGCCCGCAGCGGGTGCTCGGCCATGGTGTCGACGACCCGCAGCCGGACGTTGGAGAGCGGACACACCGTCAACGGGACCTGGTCGTCGACCAGTCGCGTCACCAGCGCGGGATCCTCGAGACAGCGCACCCCGTGGTCGATCCGCTCGACCCCGAGCAGGTCGAGCGCCTGCCAGACGTACTCCGGCGGGCCCTCCTCCCCCGCGTGCGCGACGGTCCGCAGGCCGCTCGCCCGGGCCCGGGCGAAGACGTCCACGAACCGCGACGGCGGGTTGCCGACCTCCGCGGAGTCCAGCCCGAGGCCGAGCACCGGCACGTCCAGACCCAGCAGCTCGTCGAGCATCGCGGCGGCCTCGGCTTCCGGGCGGTCGCGCAGCACCGCGGCGATCAGCGCGCTCGACACCCCGAACTCCGACTCGCTACCACGGACGGCGTCGCCGAGGCCGTCGAGCACCTCCCGCAGCGGCACCCCGCGCGCCGTGTGCGCCTGCGGATTGAAGAAGATCTCCGCGTGCCGCACCCCGCCCGCGGCCGCCCGGGCGAAGTACGCACGGGCCAGGTCGGCGAAGTCCTGCGCGGTCCGCAGCACCGCCATGTTTGCGAAGTACAGGTCCAGGAACGACTGCAGGTCGGTGAACTCGTAGCGCGAACGCAGGTCGTCGAGGTCCCGGTACGGCAGCGTCACCCTGTTGCGCTCGGCGAGCGCGAAGATCAGCTCCGGTTCGAGCGAGCCCTCGATGTGCATGTGCAGTTCGGCGAGTGGGGTCGGCATCTTCTCATCCCTCGGGTTCGGGTTCTGGCGGCGTCCAGGACGGGTCGGTGGGCAGGTAGGACCGCAGCATCACGACGAACTCGCCCTCCGGGGCGGGCAGCCAGTTCGACGTACCGGTCACCGGCTCGGCCGCGGCCAGCCAGACGTCGAGGGAGCCGTCCGGATTGCGGGCCAGGCCCGGGGTCCGGTCGCCGATCGCATACCGGCCCAACACATTCGGGACGAGGAACATGTCCGGCCCGTACATGGTGACGGACCAGAATCCACGCCGGTCCACCGGCGGCAGGCCGTCGGCGGGGAAGTGCAGTCGGTAGCCCCGCTCGCCGCGCAGCGGCCCACCGTCCGACGCCTCCCACGCCACCGCGTACGCCGACTCCTCCGGCACGTTGGCGCCGAGACCGATCCTGGCCACGACGGCGCGCTGGAGGTAGTCGGTGGAGTACCGGCCGGCGTCCGGCAGCGACCGCCAGACCCGGTCGCCGGTGTCGGTCGCCGCCGTGATCTGCCGGTCACCGCGCGTCATGCCGGCGGCCAGCGCGTCCACCGTGTCCGGGCTGCCGCCGCTCGGCGTCGCACCCGGCGTGACGCCCAGCGCGGCGATCCGGTCGAGCAGCGGCCGGTCGGCCGGTGGCGGCGGATTGGCGGCCAGGATCGCCGACAGCTCGTCGAAGTACTCCGGCCCCGACGCCGCGAGCGCCTGCGGCGCCGGGTTGTCACCGCAGTCGTTCGGCGGCAGTGTCGGCGGCGCGCCGGCCACCGCCGGGCCGAGGACCCGCATCGAGTACTGCCGCTGGGCGGCCCGCGCCGCGGGCAGGTCCGCCTCCGATTCGACCAGTGTCCGGCCGATCATCCACGCGTCCCAGGTCGGGGACTCGACCGCCGCCGCACCGGGCGGCGCCTGCCCGGACCAGCCGGGCGGCGCGATCAGCCGCGCGGCGGCGGGGCCGGTCTCCCGGGTGCCGACGTTCGCAAACACGTTGGTGTACATGTCCAGGAACTGGAAACCGAAGTACCGCTCCCCCATGTCCGGGTGGGTGAACAGCACCGGGCCGGCCCGAAGGTCCAGCCAGGCAATCGAATACAGGGTGTCGACGTTCGGCGCGACCACCGTCCGGGAGTCGGGCCCCGACAGCTGCGCCTGGTTGAACAGCTCGTTGACCGGCAGCAGGCACGTCATGTTCGCCCGGGTCCGCGCCAGCGTCACCGGCGCGGCGCCGTAGACGTAGGCATCGGCGGCAACGTCCACCGGATCCGGATCCGAGGGCGCGGACGTGGAACAGCCGCCGGACAACCCGGCCGCCAGCAACACCGACGCCGCGACCAGGACCCCTCCTACGCGTCCCCCGCGGCTGACACCGGACCCAGACATGGCTTCGACCCTAGGCGTTGCGGGCGCCCGGTGTCAGACGCCCGCGCACCCTCAGTTCCCGGTGTACTGCGCCTTGCCCGGTCCGACGTCGAGGAAGCTGCGCACGGCACCCCGCAGGTCGTCGGTCTCGAACAACGCCCCGGACACCTCTGGGGTGATCGAATCCGCGTGTGCGACACCACCGGAACGCCAGGCCTCGATGATCCGCTTGGTGGCGTGGTGGGCCCGGGTCGGGCCGTCGGCCAGCCGCGCCGTCAACGCCCGTGCCGCGGCGTCCACGTCCTCGTGCACGGCGTTGACCACGCCCCAGGCATGCATCGTGGCGGCGTCGTAGAGGTCGCCGGTCATCACCAGTTCCCGGGCCCGGCCGGAGCCGGCGCGCTCCGCGAGCCGCTGCGGTCCGCCCATCGACGGCGTCAGCCCCACCACCGTCTCCACCAGACCGAACCTGGCCTGCGGCGCGGCCAGCACCAGGTCGCACGCCAGGGCGATCTCGAACGCCGCGGTCAGGGTCAGCCCGTGCGCGGCGAACACCACCGGGCAGGGCAGCGCCTCGATCGGGTGGACGATCTCCGCGAACAGGGTGCGCCAGAGGTCGGCGCCCCGCCCGGCGCCGAGCCCGTCGAACTCGTGCACGTCCACCCCACCGGAGACCACCTTGCCCGCCGCGCGCAGCAGCAGCGCACGCGGCGGCGCCGCGGTCAGCGCGGCCACGTCCTCGGTGATCGCGTCGAACATCGCGCGGTCGAACAGATTCAGCGGTCCGTGCTCGAGGGTGAGGACGGCGAACTCGGCGCCGGCGTCGGTGGTGCTGCGTTCGAGGCGGGTGGGCTTCACGGTCTCCGTCATGACGCCAGTATCGCGCCGGGCACCCGGCGCGTGCGTCAGTCCCACCCTCACTGCGTGTCAGGCCTCGACCGACTCCTCGCGGGCGTCCACCGGCGGCAGGTCCGACTCGCGGACGGGCCGCTCGAAGAACAGCGACGCCACGAAACCGATCAGCAGCACGGCGGCCGGCAGCAGCACCGACTGCGCCATCGCGGTGCTGAAGCCGTCGCGGACGAAGTCGGGCAGCACGCCGCCGGCGCCCTCCTCGCCGCCGGTCGGAATCCCGTTGGCCGAGAGCCGGGCGGTGATCAGCGCGCCGACGCCCGCGCTGCCGAGCACCGCGCCCACCTGGCGGGTGGTGTTGTAGACGCCGGACCCCGCGCCCGCCGACTGCATCGGCAGGTTACGGGTGGCGGTGGCGGCCAGCGGCGACCAGATGAAGGCGTTCGCGATGCCCATCAGCCCGATCGGCAGCAGCAGTTCCCAGATCGCGACGTGCGGCGTCATCACCAGCGCCAGCCAGCCCAGCGAGATCGCGAGCATCAGGAAGCCCGGCGCGGCGATGTAGCGCGGGTGCACCCGGTCCACCAGCTTGCCGACGTTCGGCGCCAGCGCGCCGGTGAGCACCGCCATCGGAACCATCAGCAGCGCGGACCCGGTGGGGGTCAGTCCCCGCACCGCCTGCGCGTAGAACATCAGCGGCAGCACCATGGCGGTGATCGCGAAACCCATGGAGGTGATGCCGATGTTCGCGAGCGAGAAGTTGCGGTCCCGGAACAGGCTCAGCGGCAGCAGCGGCTCGTTCTTGTTCCACGACTGGTACCAGATGAACACACCGAGCAGCACGACGCCGATCCCGATCAGCACCCAGATCCGCGTCGACCAGTCGTAGGAGTTGCCCTCCTGCAGCCCGAACACCAGGGCAAACATGCCGAGCGCGCTGAGCACCACGCCGGGGATGTCGAACCGGTGGCTGTGCGTCGGGAGCACCGGCACGTACTTGACGGCGGCGAGGAAGGCGATGATGCCGACCGGCACGTTGACGAAGAAGATCCACTCCCAGCCGAGGCCGTCGACCAGCACGCCGCCGGCCAGCGGCCCGACCAGGGTGGCGACGCCCGCGACCGCACCCCACAGGCCCATCGCGGTGCCGCGCTTGTCCGGCGGGAAGATCCGGGTGATCACCGCCATCGTCTGCGGGGTCATCATCGCCGCGCCGAAGCCCTGGAACACCCGCGCGACGATCAGCGGTTCGATGCTGCCCGACAGCCCGCACCAGAGCGAGGCGAGGGTGAACACCGTCAGGCCGACCAGGTAGAGGTTCTTCGGGCCGAACCGGTCACCGAGGCGTCCGGTGACCAGCAGCGGCACCGCGTAGGCCAGCAGGTACGCGCTGGTGACCCAGACGACGCTGTTGATGTCGGTGTGCAGGCCCGTCATGATCGCGGGGTTCGCCACGGCGACGATCGTGGAGTCCACGAGGATCATGAAGAACCCCAGGCACAGCGCCCACAGCGCCGGCCATTGCTTGATCTCCGCGTTCTGGTTGAACTCGGTCACGGTCATCCCCTTGCCGGTTGGCTGAGTCGGTCTCTGATGAGTTCTGGTGTGAGCCACGGCAGTTCGCCCGACTCGATCTCCGCCACCAACGCGGCCATCCAGTCCAGCTCGGTGGCGGCGAGCGCCCGCAGGTAGTCGAGCCCGAACCAGAAGACGCGCGGACGGTCCGCCGCGACGTGCACGGCCCGCACGGCGTCCAGTTCGTCCAGGTCCGCCTCGACCGCCGCGATCCGGGCCCGGAGCAGTCGGCACACATCGGCCGCCGCGAGGTTGTGCGCCTCTGCCAGCGCCAGCGGGAACTGCGGGTACTCGCGGACGGGGGCGCCGAGCAGTTCCGCGATCCGGGCCTCGAGTGCGGCGCGACCGCTGTCGGTGACGGTGTAGGTGGTGCGTTCGGGGCGGTTGCCAGCACGCTCGGTGCCGAGCACCGCGATCAGTTCGGCCTGCTCGAGCCGCGCCACCGCGTGGTACAGCGAGCCGGGCCGGACCTTCACCACGCGGTCGACGCGGCGCTGGAGCAGCAGTTGGTGCATCTCGTAGGGGTGCATCGGGCGCTCGTTGAGCAGCGCGAGCACGGTGATCGCAAGCGGTGTCAGCGCTGTGGCCACTGCGCTCCCCCGATCCGTGTCTGCCCCCCACCAATTAGTCCAAGTGGAATATACGGCGAGGAGTAGGCGGCGGCAACATCTCGCCGGGACCGATAGCGTGACGGGGTGGACGCTCATCATCTCGACATCGTCGCGCTGGCCTGGTCGCGCGCGCTCGGACTGCCCGACACCGCGCTCGCCCGCCCCGGCGCCCGCCGGGTGCTGGTCGACGACGACGCGGACCGGGTGCAGTTCCTCCGGCTGGCCGGCGCCAGCGCGCTGGTCGGCCCGCGGTGGGCGCTCGAGCGGGCCGAGGACCTCGACGACGACGCGCTGAGCGAGCGCAGCACCCTGCTCGACCTCACCAAGGACCACGGCGGCAGTTGCCCGGGTCCCCTCCTGCTCGCCTACACCGCGGAGGTCGGCGCGGACACCGGTCAGTCCGACGACCCGCTGATCTCGCACGACCTCGCGCAGGTGCGGGCGCTCGAGGCACTCTGCCCACCGGACGAGGTCACCGAGGCGGCACTCTCGGACCGGGAGCGCTGGTTCACCCTGCTCGACGACGCCGGCTCCCCGTTGGCCGCGGCCGGCTACCGCGAGTGGCAGGGCATCGTCGCGGACGTCGGTGCCCTCACCGCACCGGACCTCCGCCGGCGCGGACATGCGGCGGTCGTCGCCCGACTCACCACGAACGACGCCGTCGACGAGGGCATGATCGCGCAGTGGCGCAGCCATCCCGAGAACATCGCGTCCTGGCGGTTGGCCGCGACGCTGGGTTATCAGGTGCTCGGATCCCACACCCTCGCCACGGTGCACCGCAGTAGCGTGTGAACTGTGTCGTTGTACAGGCCCCACGGTCCGCGGCCGCGCCCGCGAATCGTCAGTCCAACAGGGAGTTGATTCGCAGTGACCGAAGAGAGCAGCTCCACCGGGGCATACGTCGGCAAGGGCAAGGAATTCACTCGTGACACCCGCTACATCGACACCCGGATCACCGCGGACGGACGCGACGGCTACCCGGTGGAGCCGGGCCGCTACCGACTGATCGTCGCCCGGGCCTGCCCGTGGGCGAACCGGGCCATCATCGTCCGCCGCCTGCTCGGGCTCGAGGACGTGTTGTCCATGGGCATCTGCGGACCCACCCACGACCAGCGCAGCTGGACCTTCGACCTCGACCCCGGTGGTGTGGACCCCGTGCTGAAGATCCCGCGGCTGCAGGACGCCTTCCTGGCCCGCTTCCCCGACTACCCGCGGGGCATCACGGTGCCCGCGATCGTCGACATCCCGACCGGGCAGGTGGTGACCAACGACTACCCGCAGATCACCCTCGACCTGTCGACCGAGTGGAAGCAGTACCACCGCGAGGGCGCCCCCGACCTGTACCCGACCGAGCTGCGGGCGGAGATCGACGAGGTGGCCGAACTGGTGTTCCGGGACGTGAACGACGGCGTGTACCGGTGCGGGTTCGCCGGCAAGCAGGAGGCGTACGAGGCGGCCTACGACCGGCTCTTCGCCCGGCTCGACTGGCTGACCGAGCGGCTCGCCACCCAGCGATTCCTGGTGGGCAACACCATCACCGAGGCCGACGTGCGTCTGTTCACCACCCTCGTTCGGTTCGACCCGGTGTACCACGGCCACTTCAAGTGCAACCGCACCAAGCTCACCGAGATGCACGTGCTCTGGGACTACGCACGAGACCTGTTCCAGACGCCGGGTTTCGGCGACACGATCGACTTCGCCCAGATCAAGGAGCACTACTACGTGGTGCACACCGACGTGAACCCGACGCAGATCGTGCCGAAGGGTCCGTGCCTGGCGAACTGGCTCGAGCCCCACGGCCGGGAGCTGCTGGGCGGCAGGCCGTTCGGCGACGGCACGCCGCCGCATCCCCCGAAGCCCGGCGAGGTGGTCCCGGTCGAGCACTGGGCCCTGGGCTGACGACGCGGACCGCGACGCACGGCGCCGACGGAGACCCGAGGCGGCCGGAGGAACAAACCGCGGGGGCCGGCCGTTGGAAGGGAGTTCGGCCGCCAGTCGCGGTGGGCCGTGGCGAAGGGGAGAACCGATGGCGCACATGATGGGGCGGGTCGAGCAGGTCGTCGTGTCGCTGCTCGACAACGGCAGCAAGCTGCAGGGTCCCGCCGTCGCGAAGTACGTGGAGCGGGTCCGCCGCGCACACCCCGACGAGAACCCGCAGCAGATCGTCGAACGGATGGAACGGATGTTCCTCACTGCGGTGACGGGCAGCGGCGGCGCAGTGGGTGCGGCCGCGGCGGTCCCCGGCATCGGGACGGTGGGCTCGATCGCCGCGGTCGGCGCCGAGTCGGTGTTCTTCCTGGAGGCCTGCGCGCTGCTGACGCTGGCGGTGGCCTCGGTACACGGCATCTCGGTCCAGCAGCACGAGCAGCGCCGGGCCCTGGTGCTCGCGGTCGCGCTCGGCACCTCCGGGATGGAGATCGTGGAGAAGGCGGTGGGCGTGACGACCAAGAACTGGGGTTCGTTGATCACCAACCGGATCCCCGCGCCCACGATGGCGGGGATGAACCAGAGCCTGCTGCGCAAGTTCGTCACCAAGTACGCCGCCCGGCGCAGCGCCCTGATCCTGGGCAAGCTGGTGCCCGCCGGCATCGGCGCGGCGATCGGCGGCGCGGGCAACCGAACGATCGGCAAGGGCGTGATCAACAACGCCCGTGACGCCTTCGGACCGGCGCCGGCCAGCTGGCAGCTCGAACTCGCTACCTGACCCCCCTAGGGTATGATGGCAATCATGAGTTGGGCTCGGCGACTGGTCGCGGGGGGGGCCGCTCGCGGCCACTCCTGCGGCGCAGTCGATCTCGCACGCCGCGACGACCCATGACACATCCGCCCAGGATCATGTCGCGGTCGCCCAGGATCATGTCGCGGTCGCCGGGACCGCCCCGGGTCCCGCCCCAGGATTCGATGCTGCGCAGAACTCCGACACTCCCCCGGGCCACGGCGACAACCACCACGTGCTCAACCCGTGCCTGGCCGTCCTCGCCTCCGCGCTGCTGCTGGCCATGGCCCTGCTGCTGTTCGGGATTCCCGCGAACCCGATCCGGGTCCCGCGGCGCCGGACGCACCCGACTCGGAGTTCCGGCCGTGGGCCCCCGTCCCTGCCGACGTCGGTACGGCTGGCGTCGCTGTGCGTGCTGCGGGTGTGACAGGACCACTGCGTGCGTGCGCAGTCGCGACCGTCACACCAACAGCTACAGCCAAGGAACCAAAGATGAACACTCGCACCAAGACCGCAACCATGATCGCCTCCGCCGCAGCGGCGGTCGCACTGCTCGCCGGCTGCGCGAACGACGGCACCGGCCCCGAGCACACCACCGAGCACCGGGCGGCGGGGACCTCGACCTCCATGCCCGCCACCACCCCGGCGGATGCCGCGTCGGCGCACAACGCCGCCGACGTGATGTGGGTGCAGATGATGATCCCGCACCACCAGCAGGCCGTGGAGATGGCCGAGATGGTCTCGGACCGCAGCGCCAACCCCGAACTGGTCTCGCTGGCGGCGCAGATCGAAGCCGCCCAGGGCCCCGAGATCGCGCAGATGACGGGCTGGCTCGAGGACTGGAACACGCCGGCGACGGACGCCACCAAGGACCACTCCATGCCCGGCATGGACCACTCCATGCCCGGTACGGACGCCTCCATGCCCGGGATGGACCACGGCGGCATGATGACCGCCGAGCAGATGACACAGCTCGACGAGTCCACCGGCGCGGCCTTCGACCAGGCCTGGCTCGAGATGATGATCGAGCACCACGTCGGCGCCGTCGACTCCTCGGAAAAGATCCTGACCTCCGGTCAGAGCGCACAGGTCAAGGAGTTGGCGCAGTCGATCATCGACGGCCAGCAGGCCGAGATCGACCAGATGAAGGCGATGCTCGGCCAGTAGGCACCGCGTCGCGGGATTCGCCGCGACAGTGAACCCACGCACCCCCGCGCGGCCGGTCGTCCGGTCGCGCCGGGGTGCGCCCGAGTCCGGCGCCACGCCCGGAGCAGCGGCAGCGTGTCGCTTCGGGTCGCGGAGGCTCACCGGGGAGGGAAGGCTACAAAGAAACCGACCCGGTCGATCGGCAGCCGGATTGATTCGCCGGGCGGGTGTGGTTTCCTCAGGCAGTCCACCGAAACGGAGCAGCAGATGAGCATCGACCCGCAGACCCCCAACCTCGGCCGGATCGGTGTGTGGCGTCACGCGTACGGCCTGACGCCCGAGTTCGTGCAGTCCGTCGAGAAACTCGGCTACGGCACCCTGTGGCTGGGCGGTTCACCCCCGGCCGACCTCTCGATCGCGGAAGAGGTACTCGACGCGACGACAACCCTCACCGTCGCCACCGGGATCACCAACATCTGGGTCTCGCCGGCCGCCGAGGTCGCCGAGTCCTTCCACCGTCTCGAGGCCCGCCATCCCGGCCGCTTCCTCCTGGGCGTCGGCGTCGGCCATCCAGAGGCCTCGGCGGACGTCTACGCGAAGCCTTACCAGGCCGTGGTCTCCTACCTCGACGAACTGGACGCGGCGGGGGTGCCCGCCGGACGCCGGGTGCTGGCTGCACTCGGCCCGAAGATGCTGCGACTGGCCGCCGACCGCGCCGCCGGCGCGCATCCGTACCTGACCACGCCGGAGCACACCCGCGAGGCCCGCGAACTGCTCGGGGCCACACCGCTTCTCGCACCCGAACACAAGGTCGTGCTCGACACCGACCCCGTCGCGGCCCGGGCGGTGGGGCGACCGCCTGTCGACAATCCCTACCTGCACCTGCGGAACTACGTCGCGAACCTGACCCGGCTCGGCTTCACCGAGGACGAACTCGCCGACGGCGGCAGCGACCGGGTGATCGACGCCCTGGTGGCTCACGGCGACGCGACAGCGATCGCCGCGCGGCTGACCGAACACCTCGACGCGGGCGCGAATCACGTGGCCGTACAGGTGCTTCCGTCCGACCGCGACGAGGTGCCCGCCCTCGCCGCACTCGCCGAGTCGCTGGCGCTGCGCGGGTAGCGGCCGTCTGCCGGGCGCCACCGCGCCGACAGGGTCACCCCAGCGCCCCCGCGCGACCGGTCACCCGGTCGCGTGGGGGGCGCGCCCGCGCCCGGCGCTCCATCCGGAGCAGCGGCAGCGTGAAGAGCACCCCGGCCGCCAGCACCACCGCACCCACCGCCAGGGCCGGGGTGTATCCGCCGTCGAGCAGCGGCGCGACCATCAGTGGACCGATCACCTGCCCCACCCCGTACACCGCCGTGGCGATCGCCGGTGCCCTCGCACCCACCAGCACGGTTCCCTCGGCCAGCGCCAGCGTGACGATGGCGATCATGGTGCCGCCGAAGCACAACGCACCGAGCACCTGCACCACCGCGGAGCCGGAGACCGCCGACGCCGCCACGGCCGCCGCCTGCACCGTCATCGCCACCGTCAGCATCGCGACCTGGGAGTGCCTGCGCGAGAGCCGCATCCAGAACACGCACGACGGCACCACGGCCAGACCCACCGCGATCCAGACCACGCTGCCCAGCCACGTCGCACTGCCCAGCGAGGCGACCGCGGCGACCAGGAAGGTGGCCGAGATGATGTAGCCGAGACCCTCGCAGAAGTACGCGGCCAGCAGCCAGCCGAACGCCACCCGGTTCCGGCGCGGCACCCGGCCCGCTCCCCCGACCGCGTGCGGCTGCGGCCGTCCCCCGGGCAGCGTCCACGACAACGCCGACAACGCCGCGGCCAGCGCCGCCACCACCAGCCAGCTGGTCCGCCAGTCCGCGTCCGCACCGAGGGCCAGGATTGCCAACCCGGACAACGCGATTCCCCCGCCGACGCCGCCGAACACCCAGCCGGCGCCGTCGCGACGGCCGGACAGTTCCTGGTGCGCGACCCGGGCGGTGAACACGAAGACCACCGCGCTCGCCAGGCCGGCCAGCCCCCGCAGCGTCAGCCACACCGGCAGGGACTGTGTCAGCGGCATGGCCGCCAGCGTCGTGATCAGCGCCACCAGCGACACCCGCAGCGCCGCCCGGCTCCTGGTCAGCACCGGCAGGAATGTCGCGAGGACCGCACCCAGCAGGTAGCCCAGGTAGTTGACGGTCGCCATCGTCGCGGCCGACTCTCCGCTCAGGCCCGCCTGCTGCTCCATCAGCGGCAGGATCGGCGTGTACGCGAATCGGCCCAGCCCCATCGCCACCACGAGCGCGACACTCGCCCGCAGCACCAGGAGCCGGCCGTGTGTGCCGGAGAGCGCCGGATCGCGGAGGCCCACCATGGGTGGAACGCTACAAAAGAGCCGATCGGGCCGAATCAGCTACCGGTATGAGGTGCCGCGCCCGCATGGTTGATTGGCCCCGAGCAGTCCACGAACGGAGCAGCAGATGAGCATCGACCCTCAGACCCCCGACATCGGCCGGATCGGCGTGTGGCGCCGCGTCGCCGGGTTGACCCCCGAATTCGCCCGGGCCGTCGAGCGACTCGGCTACGGCACTCTCTGGATCGGCATCTCGCCGCCCGCGGACCTCGCCGTCGCCGAACAGATGCTCGACGCCACGACCACCCTCACCGTCGCCACCGGGATCACCAACATCTGGGGCTCGCCGGCCGCCGAGGTCGCCGAGTCGTTCCACCGCCTCGAGGCCCGCCATCCCGGGCGCTTCCTGCTCGGCGTCGGCGCCGGCCACCGGGAGTCCTCGGCGGAGGTCTACGCCAAGCCGTACCAGGCCGTGGTCGCCTACCTCGACGAACTGGACGCGGCCGGGGTGCCCGCCGGCCGCCGGGTGCTGGCGGCGCTCGGACCCAAGATGCTGCGACTGGCCGCCGACCGGGCCGCCGGCGCGCACCCCTACCTGACCACGCCGGAGCACACCCGCGAAGCTCGCGAACTGCTCGGCCCCGCACCGCTTCTGGCGGCCGAGCACAAGGTGGTGCTCGACCCCGACCCCGTCGCGGCCCGGGTGGCCGGACGCCCGTTGGTCACCCCCTACCTGAACCGGCGGAACTACCTCGCGAACCTGGCCCGGCTCGGGTTCACCGCCGACGAGCTCGCCGACGGCGGCAGCGACCGGGTGATCGACGCACTGGTGGCGCACGGCGACGCACCGTCGATCGCCGCGCGGCTGACCGAGCATCTCGACGCGGGCGCGAATCACGTGGCCGTCCAGGTGCTTCCCTACGACCGCGACGAGGAGCCCGCCCTCGCCGCGCTGGCCGAGTCGCTGGCGCTGCGCGGGTAGCGAACCGCCGCCGGGCAGCACCGCGCCGATAGGGTGAGGCGCACCGTGGAGTCCGGCAGGGGAGGTAACGGCATGAGCGCAGGCGAGACGACGGGTCCGGCCCACGCGCGTCCGGCGCTCGAGGCGGTCGGCCTGAGCAAGCAGTTCGGCGCCGTGCGCGCGGTCTCGGAGCTGAGCTTCACCGTGCCGACGGGGTCGATCACCGGGTTCGTGGGGCCGCACGGGTCCGGCAAGACCACCACCCTGCGAATGCTGCTGGGGCTGATCACGCCGACGACGGGCAGCGCCGTCGTCACCGGGCTGCCGTTCGCCGCGCTGGCGCAGCCCGCGCGCACGGTGGGTGTGGTCCTCGACTCGCTCGGCGTGCACCCGAACCGGACCGCGCTGGGCCACCTGCTGGTGTACGCCGCGGCGGTCGGCGTCCCCGACGACCGGGCCCACCAGGTGCTCGGCATGGTCGGTCTCGAGCAGGTGGGACGCCAGAAGGCCGGCACCTTCTCCCTCGGCATGCGCCAGCGTCTCGCGCTCGCCACCGCCATGCTCGGCAACCCGCAGATCCTCGTCCTCGACGAGCCCGCGAACGGCCTCGACCCCGAAGGCATCGCCTGGCTCCGGGACTTCCTGCGTGCGTTCGCCCGTTCGGGGCGGACCGTGCTGGTGTCGAGTCACCTCCTGCGCGAGGTGGAGCAGACGGTGGACCGGTTGGTGATCGTCGACCGCGGCAGCCTCGTCTTCGAGGGCGGTATCGACGACCTCCGGCGCTCCCACACCGGCCGGGTCCTGGTCGCCTCCTCCGACGCCGCGCGGCTCGCCCTCGCCCTCGGCGCCGAGGGCATCACCGACGCCCAGGTGCTCCCCGACGGCCGGCTCGCCGTCGGCGGCACCGTTGAGGCCGAGGTCGCGCAGATCGCCGGCGCGGCGGGCGTGCGCATCTTCGGGTCCGTCACCGAGCACGTCGATCTCGAGCAGGTGTTCGCGTCCATGACCTCCGGGCAGTACGCCGCCCAGCACTACGGCCCGCCGGCCCCGCAGCTCCAGCACGCGACCGATCCCCACGGAGGCCCCCGATGACCGCGCTGCTGACCAGCGAACTGCGCAAGGTCACCACCCTGCGCTTCTGGTGGGCGCTGGTCCTCGCCCCGCTGTTCGTCGCGCTGTTCGCCGGGACCTTCTATGCCGCGATGGCGGGTGACATCGAGTTCAGCGGTTCCAAACTGACCACCGGCGCCGCGTCGGTCGGACTGTTCGTCGCGATCGCCGGCGTGGCCCTGTTCGCCGGGCTGTTCGGAGCGATCAACTCCGGCACCGAGTTCCGGCACCAGACGCTCACCCCGACCTTCCTCACCACCGCCGGCCGAGACCGGGTGGTCGCCGCAAAACTGGCGGTCACGGCGGCGTTCGGCGCGGCCTACGCGGTCGCCGTCGAGACGGTCGCGTTGATCTGCATTCTGACCTTTGCCGGCGGCCTCTTCGAGATGTCGTGGCCGGTCGCCGCGATGCTCGCCGCCGGCGTCCTGACCACCGTGGCGTGGTCGCTGATCGGGGCGGGGCTCGAGCTGGCGCTCGGGTCGTCCACCACCGCCGCGGTCGCCTTGGTGGCCTGGTACCCCGCCGGCGAGATGGTCGTGACGGCGGTCCTGCACGGCGTCGGGGCGGGCGCGCTCACTCAGCTCCTGCCGACGGCGGCCACCTGGTCCACGATCGCGGCGACCTCCGCCTCGAACATCGACGAATACGCCCCGTGGCCGGTCGCCGCGATCGCGCTGCTCTTCTGGACCTGCCTCGCCTGCGGCCTCGGCTGGTGGGCCGCCACGCGCCGCGACATCACCTGACCGGCACCGAGCGGACCCGTCGGAGGTCGGGTCTAACGTGGCTGTCGATGGCACCCGAGACGAAGCCCCGCGGTTGGATCAGACGTCTGGCCGCCGCCTGCTGGGCACACCGGTCCGTCACGGTCGGCGCCCTGACGGTGACGTTGATCGCCGCGGTCATCGACATCTCCTTCCCGCTGCTAGCCCGGATCGCGGTCGACGACGCCGGTTCCGGTGCCACCGAGGCGATCGCGGTGGTCGCCGCCGCCATCGCGGGCCTGGCGGTGGTCCGGTTCGGCTGCCAGTTCGGCCGCCGGATGCTCGCGGGCAAACTCTCCCTCGACGTCCAGCACGACCTGCGGCTCGGCCTCCTCGGCTCGCTGCAACGCCTCGACGGACTCGGGCAGGACCAGATCCGCACCGGGCAGGTGGTGTCCCGGTCGATCACCGACCTGCAGCTGGTGCAGGGCCTGCTCGCCATGGTCCCGCTGTCGGCGGGCGCGCTGATCCAGTTCGTGCTGGCCGTGGTGGTGATGGCCTACCTGTCCCCGCTGCTGACCGTGGTCGCGCTGCTGGTGGTGCCCGCGGTGGCGTTGGTGGTGTGGCGGATCCGGCCGAAGCTGTTCGCCGCCACCTGGTCCGCCCAGCAGCGTGCCGCGGACCTGGCCCAGCACGTCGAGGAGACCGTGACCGGGGTGCGGGTGGTCAAGGGCTTCGGGCAGGAGGCCCGTGCCGTCGACCAGCTCGAGGACCTGGGCCGCACCCTGTACGCGGAGCGGTTGCGCGCGGCCCGGATCAACTCCCGGTTCGCGCCGACCATGGCCGCGCTGCCGCAGCTCGGCCTGGTCGGGGTGATCGCCTTCGGCGGCTACCTCGCGCTCGGCGGCGCGATCACCATCGGCACCTTCCTGGCCTTCGCGACCTACGTCGCGACCATGTCGAACGTCACCCGCGTCCTGTCGTCGGTGGTGATCATGGCGCAGCTCTCGCGCGCCGCCGTCGAACGGGTCTACGAGGTGATCGACACCGAACCCGCCGTCGCCGACCCCCCGCATCCGGTCGCCCTGCCGCACGGCCCGGTCGGGGTCCGGCTGCGCGGCGTCACGTTCGGGTTCGAGCCGGGCCGGGAGGTGCTGCGCGGACTCGACCTCGACCTGGCGCCCGGCGAGTCCGTCGCCGTGGTCGGCCGCGCCGGGTCCGGCAAGACGGCGCTCTCGCTGCTGCTCCCCCGGTTCTACGCGCCGAGCGCGGGCACCGTCGCGCTGACCGCCGGCGGGCAGGCCTTCGACGTGACCACCCTGCGCGGGGAGCAGCTGCGAGGCGCGGTGGGGCTGGTGTTCGACGAGCCGTTCCTGTTCTCGGACACCGTCGCCTCGAACATCGCGCTGGGCCGACCGGACGCCAGCGCCGAGGACATCCGGATCGCCGCGAAGATGGCGCAGGCCGACGAGTTCATCGAGGCCCTCGCCGACGGCTACGACACCGTCGTCGGCGAACGTGGGCTGACGCTCTCCGGCGGCCAGCGCCAGCGGGTGGCGCTGGCGCGCGCCCTGCTGGTCGACCCGCGGCTGCTGATCCTCGACGACGCGACGTCCGCGGTGGACGCCGCCACCGAGGCCGCCATCTTCGACACGCTGCGCTGCCGAAGCGACCGGACCACCCTGATCCTGGCGCACCGCCGCTCGACCCTGACGCTCGCCGACCGGGTCGCCGTCCTCGACGGCGGCCGGATCATCGACACCGGCACCGTCGACGAACTCGACGCGCGGTGCCCGCTGTTCCGGGAGCTGCTCGCGGACCCGGACCCCGACTCCGAGCCGGTCGGCACGCCGCCGGACCGCGCCGCCGCCGAACCGTCCGAGGCGGCGCTGTGGCCGGACGTCGCGGCCGGCGTCCGAGGCGACGCCCCGGAGCGACCCGCCGCAGCAGGGACCCGCGCGGTGACGGCGGGCGGCGCACCTG
>NZ_JBFUHZ010000022.1:0-52023 GCF_056402135.1 Rhodococcus sp. P4_C10
ACGCTGATGCGCAGCGTGCTGCCGGTGAACACGATGGCCATCGCGATGGGCCTGCACCCGCGCTGCGGCAACGAGGACAACCTGTGGGCCCCGAACGGCGAGGTCAAGATCACCTCCGCCGAGCAGGTCCGCCAGCTGGTGCGCGTCGCAGGCGAGCTCGGTCGTGAGGTGGCCACCGCCAAGGAGGCCCGGGACATCTACCGCATCGGCGAGACCTACGCCGACGCCGACGAGACCCTGGCGAAGCTCGGTTACGCGCCGAACCGCAAGCCCGGCCAGACCGGATTCACGCAGCACGCATAAGGGCAGCTCCGCCCCGCGACACCCCCTGAAGTCTGCTCGAAACGAACCAAGGAATAGCAATGGTGCTGCAAGCTCAACCAATCGAGAGCCACGCCGAAGCCTCCACGCCCTCGCGTAAGCGACGGATCTACCCGTGGGTGGTCTTCGCCCTGGCATTCGGCCTGCTGCTCTCGGACTACATGTCCCGGCAGGTCCTCAGCGCGGTGTTCCCGATCCTCAAGGCCGAGTGGTCCCTGTCGGACTCCCACCTCGCCTCGCTGAGCAGCATCGTCGCGCTGATGGTCGGACTGCTGACCTTCCCCCTCTCGCTCCTTGCGGACCGCTGGGGCCGGGTCAAGAGCCTGATCCTGATGGCGGTGCTGTGGAGCGTCGCGACGTTGCTGTGCGCGATCGCCACCAGTTACGAGCAGATGCTCGGCGCCCGCTTCCTCGTCGGGGTCGGTGAGGCGGCCTACGGCAGCGTCGGTATCGCATTGGTGCTCAGCGTGTTTGCGCCCCGCGTCCATGCCGCACTGGCCGGCGCCTTCATGGCCGGCGGGTCGTTCGGGTCGGTGATCGGTGTCGCCATCGGCGGCTTCATCGCGGTCCAGTTCAGTTGGCGATGGTCGTTCGCGGCGATGGCGGTCTTCGGCCTCCTGCTGGTCGCGGTCTTCCGGGTGGTCGTCACCGAGGCGAGGTTGAAGCGGTACGCCGTCGAGGACGCCACTCCCGGTGCCGCACTCGAGGCCGACGGATTCCGAGCCCCCGTCTCGAGCCTGTTCACCAACCCCACGGTGTTGTTCGTCTACCTCGGTGGCGGACTGCAGATGTTCACCGCCGCGGTCCTGCTGGCCTGGATGCCGAGCTTCTTCAACCGGTACTACGGCCTGGCGCCGGACAAGGCCGGCGTGGCCGCCTCGGTGTTCGTCCTGCTGGTGGGTACGGGCATGATCGTGTGCGGCATGATCACCGACCGGGTGAGCCGCAACGACCCGGCCGCCAAGTGGACCTCGGCGATCGCCTACTGCCTGATCTCGCTGGTGTTCCTGACCGCGGGATTCAGCATCGGCACCGGCACCGCCCAGCTCGTCCTGCTCGGGATCGGCGCGTTCTTCTCCGCCGGGTGTTCCGGTCCGAGTGCCGCGATGGTCGCCAACCTCACGCACACCTCGATCCGAGCCTCCGCCATGGGAACCCTGACCGTGGCCAACAACCTCCTCGGACTGGCCCTCGGCCCCTTCGTCGTCGGGATCCTCGCCGATCACCTGGGCCTGCTCGACGCCATGCGGCTGGCACCGCTCGTCTACATCGCCGCGGCCGCGGCGCTGTTGCTGGGCAGGCGCTCCTACCCGGCCGGGTTGCGGCGGCTGGCGGAGTTGCGTGCGAACGCAGCCCCCGCCGCACCGGCCAACTGAGTCCGCTCGACCCTACGAAACACGGAGAGATCATGAGCGAGAACGAGAGCAGCTATCCCGTGGTGGACGCGATGAAGGCCGGTGGCGGCTGGAACTCGCTCTGGGACGAGTTGCACGAGATGGACCCGGAGTGGACCGAGCTGTACATGAAGATGGCGATGCAGCCGTACCAGAGCGGGGTGCTCTCGCCGAAGGTCATCCAGCTGCTGTGCATCGCCGTCGACGCCTCCGCCACCCACATGTACGCGCCCGGTACCCGGCGCCACATCCAGGCAGCCTTGGACATCGGGGTGACGCCCGAGGAGATCCTCGAGGTGCTCAAGCTCGCCACCGTCGTCGGCATCCACTCCTGCAACATGGGGGTGCCGATCCTCGTCGAGGAGATGGCGGCACACAAGGAACGGCAGGCGGCCGCCTAGGTACGGCTCCAACCCGATCGCGCCTGTGCGGCACCACGTTCTTCCGTGGTGCCGCACAGGGAGCGCGTACAGGCGTTCGTACTCTTCGGAGTCGGTGACATCGGTCGCCACAAATCCCTCGCCGCCGAAGTCGCATTCGGGGTGCGCGAGCAGGTTGCGATACCACTGCGGGTGTTTCGTTCCACCGAAATTCGAGGCGACCACGACCACGTCACGCCCATCGTGGAAGTAGGTGATCTGTACCGCACGGGGTAGACCCGACCTGGCGCCGGTGGTCTCGAGCGTCGCCGACGGAATCTGCCCCAACTCCCAGGTCAGGCGGCCGCCCGTAACCCGGTCCAGCCACGGGTCGCTGCGGACGACAACGCGGCGCGCGAAGGCCTGTCCTGCCCGCGTCCGCCCGAAACGCTCGAAGAGCCGGTACAGGCGCCCGTGGCTGTTCGTCGGATCGATGTAGCGCAACGGCACCCGGCGCACCGTGTGCCGTCGACGACCGCCCACCTCCACATCAGGCGCGTGGCGACGAGGGTCCGGCGCAGGAACGCGTGAAGACATGATCCAACGTTAGGAAGCCCGTCGTCCCGCCGCATCGGGCAATGGTTGTATCTTTCGCCGCAGGAACCGGCCGCAATGGGCAGTTCGACCCACCGGCGCCCGATCAGCGATGGTGTCACCGCTCGCCGCGTTCGGCCGGGCGACCTCTTGTGATCACGCGGCAGGCGGTGAAACGTCGTAGTCATGGTCGACGAACTCGCGCGCGGCCGTACCGCGTACCGAGAGCATGTCTGGGACGAGGCGTACGCCTCGCTGTGTCGCGCGGACGAGTCGGCGGCCCTGGATCCGGACGATCTCGAGGCGCTCGCCGAGTCTGCACACTTCACCGGCAGGACCGAGGAGAGCGTGCAGGCACACGGCCGGATCTACACCGACCGGCTGCGCGATGGCGACCACTGCGGCGCTGCGATGTGCGCGGTCCGGATCCACCTCGTGTTGATGCTGCGCGGTGACGTGCCTCCCGCCATGGGTTGGCTCGCCCGCGCACAGCGCCTCTTGCACGACGAGCCCGAGAGCGCGGTGCACGGCTACGTGTGCGTCGCCGAGGCCGAGGCAAATTTCCAGGGCGGAGACGTTGCGGGTTCGCTCGATCTGGCGCGCAACGCCACCCGGATCGGCACCCACTTCGCAGATCCCGACCTGGTGAACCTCGGCCTGCACCAGACGGGCCGGGCCCTCGTTGCGCTCGGTGACGTGTCGGGCGGAACGGCACTACTCGACGACGCGATGGTGGCGGTCACCACCCGGGAGGTGAATGCAACCAGCTCCTGGTGGATCTACTGCAGCTCGATCAACATGTGCGACTACATGTCGGACTTCGAGCGCGCCAGCGCGTGGACGTCCGCATTCGAGAAGTGGCTGCGCACGCAGCACGGCGGCACTGCATTCTCCGGCTCGTGCCGGATGCACCGATCCCGGATCATGCGCCTGCACGGAGCATGGTCGGACGCCGAACGCGAAGCGCGGCAGGCATGCACGGGGCAGAACGGCACCGTTGCCATGGACGCGGGACAGGCGTGGTACCAGATCGGCGAGATCCGACGGCTGACCGGTGACCTACCCGCCGCGGAGGTGGCGTTCGGGCGGGCCGGCAGCTACGGCTGGGACGTTCAGCCCGGGATGGCCCTGCTGCGGGCCGCGCAGGGCCGCGCCGACGCCGCCGCCGCCGGGCTCGCCCGCTCGCTGGCCGAACATCCCTCGGACCGCCTCGCCAGGGCGAAACTGCTCCCGGCGCAGGCAGAAATCGCGGCGGCCGCGGGGAACCTGGAACTCGCACGCGCGGCGGCCGACGAACTCGCCGCCATGGTCGACGCCCCGCCGGCCGTCCGGGCCTCAGCGGCACAGGTCGCCGGTGCCCTGCGTCTGACCGAAGGCGACCCGGCCGGTGCGTTGCCCGACCTACGAGCCGCCGCACGAACCTGGGCGGACCTCGACATGCCGTACGAGGCCGCGCGAAGCCACCAGCTGATCGGACTGGCCTGCCGTGCGATCGGCGACGAGGACACCGCGCGCCTCGAATGGGACACCTGTCGTGCGGTGTTCAGCCGCCTGGGCGCGTCACCCGACCTGACCCACATCGACGAACTACTCGGACGTGCACGGCAACCGATGCCACTCCCGGACGGGCTCAGCGTCCGGGAGGTCGAGGTGATGCGACTCGTCGCCGCCGGACTGACGAATCAGGAGGTCGCTGCGAGTCTGTCGCTGAGCAAGAAGACCGTCGCGCGGCATCTGAGCAACATCTTCGGCAAGATCGGCGTCACCACTCGCGCCGCAGCGACCGCCTATTCGTGCCGCCACGGCCTGGACTGATGCCGGTCGTCGTCCATGGTGGGTCGAAGTACCCACGAGAGCTGCTTCGGGCGGCGGGTGGATGCGACGACCGCCCGATGCGTCGACGACGACCGACGACCTACCGTCGGATCATGTCCATGGGACTCGAACCGCCACGCCGCCGCGGCGACCGAATGCCCGGCGTCCGAATGCCCGACGGCCGGATGCGAGTGGGACGTGAAACGAGTAGTCGACCGGGGGCCGTTGCGGTCCCACGCTCGTATCCCCTCCGCGCGGGCGAGGCGGCGAAATTCAACGATGTCACGGCGGGACGGGCCGAGCGCGAGCGCCTACGCGACCTGCTCTGCCGCCATGTCGGCCGCGATGTCGCCCACCGCGCACTCGAACACGACGCGCTGCCCGACCGCGACGGGTTGGCCGGCGGCGAGGTCACCCAGGCCGCGGTTCTCTTCATCGACATCGTCGGCTCCACGAACCTTGCGGCGACCCGGCCACCGGACGAGGTGGCGACCGTTCTCAACGCGTTCTTTCGGATCGTGGTCGCCACGGTCGAACGGCACCACGGTTTCGTCAACAAGTTCGAGGGCGATGCCGCCCTGGCGGTCTTCGGTGCCCCGCGGCCCGTCGCAGACCCAGCAGGATCCGCGCTCGCGACGGCCCGGGAACTGCGGCCCACTCTCCGCGCGCTGGACGCGATCGACTTCGGTGTAGGCGTCTCGTTCGGCGAGGTGTTCGCGGGGAACATCGGAGCCGAACAGCGGTACGAGTACACCGTCATCGGCGATCCCGTCAACGAGGCCGCCCGGCTCACCGAGGTCGCGAAGACCTGCGAGTGCCGCGCCCTCGCGTCGGGGCACGCCCTCACCGCCGCGGCCTGGGACGAATCGCAACGCTGGATGCCGGTCCGGAGCGTGACGCTGCGGGGGCGCACCGAGCCGACCCTCCTGGCCGAACCCGTACTCGAACTCGACCCTTCACGGAGTCGAGCTGCCGTGCGGGCGGCCGACTCGGGCTAGCCTCGACGGGCCTCGCGGGCAAGACCCCGCCCGGCGACGGGGTCACGCGGCGGGGAGGTTCGATGCGGCAGTGGTGGTCGGCGTTCTGGGACCGTCCTCCCGGTTGGGTGCTGCTGGCCGCCACGGTCGCGGTGTGCCTGGCAGGCCTGTGGGCGCTGAGCTACCCCACCCCCAACGGGTGGATCCTGGTGCTCGGGTGTTTCTGGCCGACCGTGGTGATCGCAGCCTGCTGGCTGACCCGGACCGCCGCGTTCCTGGTGCGGACCAAGACCTGGTCCGCCTGGCTGCTCGCGGTGCCGGCCGTCGCGGTGGTCAGCGCCGCACTGGCGGTGTTCGACGCGCCGCTGCAGGCGCGGTGGTCCCTCGCAGCGGGCGACTTCGCGGCCGCCGTCGACGAGGTCCGGGCCGGCACCGACTCCGGACGGGAGCGCCGGATCGGCAGCTACGACGTCGGTGGCGTACGCACGCACGGCGACAACTTCTACTTCGTCATCCCCGCCAGCGGCTTCCTGAACGACGACGGCGTGGCCTACCTGCCGAACGGGGAGCCCACCACGCCCGACCCGGTCGGCGAGGGCGTGCGGGTGTGGCACCTGCGCGGGCCCTGGTACTCCTTCAGCGCGGGCTGGTGACGCGGGCTGTTCACTCGCCGGCGAGGAACTCCGCGACCACGGCCTCGAACTGGTTCGGCCGGTCGCGGTGCACGCTGTGCCCCACCTCGATGGTCACCACCCGGCAGCTCGGGATGGCGGCGGCCGCCGCCGCCAGCCTGCCGGGATGCACCATGCCGGACGGTCCCCCGCAGACCACCAGCGTCGGCGCCGCGATCCGCGGCAGCCGGTCCCACCAGGTGGGGTTCGGCCGGTGGAACTGGGCCAGCGCGCTGCGGGTCATGGACCGGTCGAAGGCCAGCGCCGCCCGAGGATGACGCAGCAGGCTGGTGGTCGCGTGCCACAGTTCGACGGGTGTCGGCAGCCGGCCGGACATCGGCCCGACGGTCTCGCCCGGGCGCAGCGGCAGCGGCGTCTCCTCGAGCACCAGCCGCCGCACCAGCTCGGGACGCGACTGGGCGAGCAGGCTCGCGCAGTGCCCGCCGAGCGAGTGCCCGACCACGTCCACCTCGTCGAGTGCCAGGTGATCGCACAGCGTGAGCAGGTCGCCGCCGAACTCGTCGAACAGGTACGACGGCGCGTGCGCGCTGCGCCCGTGGCCGCGCAGGTCGACGGCGATCACGCGACGACCGCCCTGCGCCAGGGTCCTGGCGAACCGGTCCCAGGTGCGGCTGTCACCGCCCATGCCGTGCACCAGCAGCACCGGCACGGCGTCCGGGCCGCCGGAGTCCCGGTAGGAGATCTCGAGCCCGTCGACCATGGTGGCCACAGCCGTCGTCACCATCGGTTACCGCCCTTCGCGCCGTTCACTGGTCCTGCGGAGGCTACCGAGCGGGCGTGCCCAGGATCGCCTCGGGACGCAGGTCCAGCCGCCGGAGCAACTGGGCGTTGACCGCCACCACCACCGTCGACGCGGACATCAGCAGGGCACCGACCTCCATCGGGAGGGTGAAACCCCAGGGCGCCAGGACCCCCGCGGCGAGCGGCACCGCGATCACGTTGTATCCGGCCGCCCAGGTGAGGTTCTGGATCATCTTGCGGTAGGTGGCGCGGGAGAGTTCGATCACCGACAGCACCGAACGCGGGTCGTCGCTGGCCAGCACCACCCCGGCGGAGGCGATGGCCACGTCGGTGCCGGCGCCGATGGCGATCCCGACGTCCGCCTGGGCCAGCGCCGGGGCGTCGTTGACGCCGTCGCCGACCATGGCGACCTTGCGGCCGGCGGACTGCAACTCCTTGACCTTCGCGCCCTTGTCCTGCGGCAGCACCCCGGCGAACACCTCGTCCGCAACACTCCCCGTCGCTCCGCTCGCCACGATCCCCAACCGACGCGCCACCGACTGCGCCACCGCCTCGGCGTCGCCGGTGATCATCGCGACGTGCACGCCCCGCTGGTGCAGGGCATCGATGGCCTGCTCGGACTCCGGGCGGATCTCGTCGGCCAGCGCGACCGCCCCGACGACGACGCCGTCGCGGATCACGTGCAGCACCGTCGACCCCTGCGCCGCCCAGTCCCGGGTCTGGGGCAGTGCGTCCAGCCCGCGGTCGGCGAGCATCTTCGGTCCGCCGACGCCGACCTCCGCCCCGGCGACGGTGCCGGTGACGCCCACGCCGTTGTGCGCGCGGAACGCGTCGGCAACGGGCACGGTGAGTCCACGGTGTTCGGCGGCCGCCACGATGGCCCGGCCGAGCGGGTGCTCGCTGTCGCGCTCGACGGAGGCCGCCAGGGCGACCGCCTCGTCCTCGCCCACCGCGCCTGCACCGGCCGCGGCGACGAGGGCGGGGCTGCCCTTGGTGAGGGTGCCCGTCTTGTCGAAGAGCACCGCCTCGACGGTGCGCATCGACTCGAGCGCCCGACGGTCGGTGATCAGCACCCCGGCCCGGGCCGCCCGCTCGGTCGCGATGGACACCACCAGCGGGATGGCCAGCCCCAGCGCGTGCGGGCAGGCGATGACGAGGACCGTGATGGTGCGGGTGACCGCGTCCTCGGGGGCGCCGAGGATCAGCCAGACCGCCGCGGTGATCAGCGCGGCCCCGAGGGCGAACCAGAACAGCCAGGCCGCGGCGCGGTCGGCGAGCACCTGGGCGCGCGAGGAGGAGTTCTGGGCCTCGCTGACCAGGCGGCGGATGCCGGCGAGCGCGGTGTCGTCGCCGACCGCGGTGACGCGGACCCGCAGCGCCGAGTCGGTGCTGACGGTGCCGGCGACCACCCGGTCCCCCGCCTCGCGCCGCACCGCCAGCGACTCCCCCGTGATCATCGACTCGTCCACGTCGGCGGCGCCGTCGACGACGGTGCCGTCCGCGGGGATCCGGCCACCGGGCCGGACGACGACCAGGTCGCCCGCGGCCAGGTCCGCGGTCGACACGGTCACAGTCTCGTCGCCCTCGACCCGTTCGGCCTCGTCCGGCAGCAGGGCGGCGAGGGACTCGAGCGCGCTCGAGGCCTGGCCGAGGGATCGCATCTCGATCCAGTGCCCGAGCAGCATGATCACGATGAGAAGCGCGAGTTCCCACCAGAAGTCGAGGTCGTGGGCGAGCAGGCCGAGGCTGGCACCCCAGGAGGCGACGAACGCGACGGTGATGGCCAGCGCGATCAGCAGCATCATGCCGGGCTGGCGGGCCCGGATCTCGTCGACCGCGCCGGACAGGAACGGCCGGCCGCCCCACAGGTACATGACCGTGCCGAGCAGCGGCGAGACCCAGGTGATCGCCGAGCCGGCGGGCAGGGAGTAGCCGACCAGGTCCGCAAACATCGCGTTGGCCAGGACCACCGGCACCGCGAGCACCAGCATCACCCAGAACAGCCGCCGGAACTGGGCGACGTGGTCGCCGTGCCCGGCGCCGTGCTGGTCGTGACCGTCGTGTTGGTCGTGACCGGACGGGTGCACGCCGTGGTCCGTCCCCTCGGGGGCCTCGACGTCCGGGTGGTCCGTGTGCATCTCGCGCTCGGCGTCCATGCCCGCAAAGTTTACCCCCTAGGGGTATGGATCGCAGGGCGTGGAGCTGCGGGCGACGTCCTCACTCGTACACCCCCTCGACCGCCCAGCTCGCGCCGACGAAGATCAGCAGCAGCGCCTTCGGCTCGTCCAGCAGCACCTGCGCCCGGGCCGAGCGCCGCGACTGCGCCGGGTCCCACCACCGCTCGTCCAGCAGCCACGGGCCCGCCCAGCCCCGCAGCTGCCAGCTCCGCCTGCCCCACCGCAGCAACGTCGGCGACGCACTGAAGGCACCCCGCTCGGTGACCCACACCGCGTCGCCGGCCGCGTCCTCGAGCGTCACCGCCGGACTGCCCGCCAGCACCGCGGAGGGCGCGGGTTCGGGCAGCCGGCCGGGCCACGGCGCCGCGGGGTCCACCGCGGGCACCAGCTCGTCGCCCAGCGGCAGCAGGGTGACCCGTTCCCCCGGTCCCCGGCCGCCGCTGAGCACGCCCACCTGCACCGCGTCGCCGCCGAGCAGTCCCTGGACCCGGACCAGCGCGCGGCGGGCCCGCTCGTCCTGCGCACCGACCCCGCCCCACAACCCCAGCTGCAGCGCCCCGGCCTCCACCACCTCCACCGGCTCGAGCCGTAGCACCTCGATTCCCGCGGTCGGCCGGGACTCACTGCGGCCGGTGAGCCAGCCGTCCAGCTGCCAGCGCACGCGGTCCGCCGTGCCCTCCGGGGTCAGCGGCTCCGCGCAGCGCCAGGTTCGCGAAAGATGTTCTCCGTTACCGGTACTCGCGTGCACCAGCAGTCGGGTGCAGGCCACCCCCGCGGCGGCCAGCCGGGCGTGCAGCCGCTCCGCCAACGCCCGCGCCGCGAAGGCCGCCGCGTCCACCCGGTCGAGAGGTGGGTCCGGGCGGTGCTCGACCACGAGGTCCGGCGGCAGCGGCCGCGCCGAGGGCGGACGCTCCGGCTCCCCGCGGGCGCTGCGGTGGGCCAGCACGGCGTCGGCACCGAAACGGGACGCCACCGCCACCGGGGCCAGGGCCGCGAAGTCGCCGATGGTGCGCAGGCCCAGCCGGCGCAGCAGGTCCACCAGGTCCGCACGTTCGGGCGCGGACAGGGCGGGCTCGGCGGCCAACTCGGACACCGGCATCGGCGCCAGGAACCGGGCGCCGCCGCCGGGTGGGACCAGCACCGCCCGGCGGGCCGCGATCACGGCGGTGGAGAGCTCGTCCGCCACCCCCACCTGACACTCCACCCCGGCCGCCGCGGCCTCGTCGACCAGCCGTTCCGCGGCGGACTCCTCGGAACCGAAGTAGCGACTCACCCCGCGCGCGGCGAGCACCAGCAGCCCCGGGCGCAGCACCTCCACCCCGGGCGCCGCCGCGTCGACGGCCGCGGCCACCGGCTCGAACAGTCGGGCGKCGCGGCCGGGGTCCGCGGCGAACACGTGCAGCCGCGGGCAGCGCCCCTGCGCCTCGCGCCTGCGCAGCCCCCGTCGGACCCCCTCGGCGCGGGCCGGCGCCGAACACGCGATCACCCGGTTGCCCGACAGCACCGCGACCGGTTCGGTCGGAGCCAGGTCCGCCACCGCGGCGGCGGCGACCGCCGGCCAGTCCGGACACCACAACGCCAGCACCCGGGCCGGACTCGACACGATCCCGGCACTCATGCGACACCGCTTCCGAGTTCGCGCGGCCCTGTCCCGGCACGCGCCGCGACGGCGACCTCCTCTGGCACCCATTCCACCCGGCCGCGGACCGGACGCAGGTCCAGCCGGGCGGTGCGGGCCTGGAAGGCCCGGCCCTCCGCGGTGACCGCCAGCCGCAGCCCGTGCAGCCGCCCGCGACCCAACTCCCCCAGCCCCTGGTAGCCGCGCACCGCGGCCGCCAACCGCACCTCGGCGCCGCCCCAGTGCCCGTCCGTCACCACCAGCGTGGCGCCCTTGCTCCGGGCCCGGGCCACGATCGCCCGCGTCCGCGAGGGCGGCACCGCCAGCCCGCCGAGGCCCAGCACCACCAGGTCCATGCCGTCGAGGAGGACCGCCGCCACCTCGACCGGATCCGGCCCCGGGTCCGGGATCACCGCCAGCCGGCCCAGCTCGGCGCCCATCTCGACGGCGGACAGCAGGCCCAGCCGGGGCAGTCCGATCACCGCCGCATGCCCGCCCGACTCCGTCACCGCGGCCAGCAGGCCCGACAGCAGCGAACCCGCACCGGACACCGAGACCACCGAACCGCGCGCGAGCCCGCCGCCGGGCAACAGCCAGGCCAGCGCGGGCGGCACCGGCAGCACCGGTCGACCGCGGCCCTCGTCCGGCACGACCCGGGCATCGGATACGGCCCGGCCCGGTTGCCCGGCACCGCCCCAGGGCCGGGCCGGGCGGGCCACCGCCTCGCCACGTGCGGGCACCGCGGCGATCTGGCGTCGGAGCTGCTCGAGCCGCTCCGACCGGGACAGCCCCCCGACCGAGTCGACCCCAGCCGTCGGAACCGAATCCGTCGCAGCCAAATCCGTCGGCACCGAACCCGACAACACCGCGCCTGACTCCACCACCACAGCTCCCTCCGCCGACGTACGCCGGACGACACCCGCGGGGAAGACGCAGAAACCGAACACTCTTTCGATAAAACCCAGTAAAGCCCACTCCGTCCGTCGACGTCAAGGCAACCGAGCCGGTCCGCGTCGGCCACGAGACGCAGCTCACCGTTCGGACTGGCTGCACTGTCGGCAACGTCCACTACCCTCACGGTGTGGCGGAGCAGGAGCGGGAGCAGCGGATCGTCGGACCGGACTACCTGGTGGCCGGTCGGTACCGCCTGAGCGCCAAGCTCGGCGGCGGCGGGATGGGTTCGGTCTGGCTCGCCCGCGACACCCTGCTCGACCGCGAGGTCGCCATCAAGCAGGTCATCTCCACCGCCGGGCTCACCGAGGAAGCCGCCCGCGACGTCCGCGCCCGCGCCATGCGTGAGGGCCGGATCGCGGCCAGGCTCTCCCACGACCATTCCATCGCCATGTACGACGTGGCCCTCGAGGGCGGTGAGCCCTGGCTGGTCATGGAGTACCTGCCCTCGCGCAGCCTGGCGCAGGCCCTCAACGTGACCGAGGCCCTGCCGCCGCTGCAGGTCGCCCAGATCGGCGCCCAGGTGGCGGACGCGCTGTCCCAGGCCCACGCCGCCGGCATCGTGCACCGCGACATCAAGCCCGGCAACATCCTGATCGCCGACCGCGGCCGCGCCGCGGGCACCGTGAAGATCAGCGACTTCGGCATCTCCCGCGCGAAGGGCGACCCGCATGTGACCCAGACCGGGGTGATCACCGGCACCCCCGCCTACTTCGCACCGGAGGTCGCCCGCGGCGAGGACCCCACCGAGGCCTCCGACGTGTTCTCGCTCGGCGCCACGCTGTACACCGCCACCGAGGGGCAGCCCCCGTTCGGCATCGACGAGAACTCGATCGCCCTGCTGCACAAGGTCGCCAAGGCCGAGATCATGCGGCCGGTGCACAGCGGCGACCTCACCGACGCACTGCTGCTGATGCTCGAACCCGACCCGGCACGGCGCCCCACCATGGCGCAGACCCGGGACCTGTTGGCCCACATCGCCGCGGGCAGCGGCGGCAGCATCGGCTACGTCCTCGACGCGCCCCTGCTCGAACCGGACGGCACGGTGCCGTTCTGGGCGCGGCGGTCGGCGGCCAGCGGGCCGGTCCGGCGCGCGAACCGCCTGCCGTCGAGCACCGTCACCGGACTGCCCGCCGCGCACCAGAGCGTCCCGCTGGATCGGGTGCCCCGCCCCGGACCCCGGGTGCCCGAGGCCCCCGGCCACCTTCCGGTGGCGCCGGCCCCGGCGCCGGCCCACTCGGCCGTCCCGATGGCCGTCGCCATCGTGCTGCTGTGCGTCGCACTCGCCGTCGTCGCCGTGGTGATCCTCGCGCTGACCCGGATGTGACTCACCCCGGCACCACCTGGCGAATCGTCTTGGCCCGCCGCACCTGGTGAGGTCGCCGTCACTCGATCCGACGCCGGTGCGCCCACCGGGTGAGCGCATTCCGGTTGGACTGCTGGGTCTTTCGCAGCACGTTGGATGCGTGCGTCTCCACCGTCTTGATCGAGATCACCAGGGTCTCGGCGATCTCGCGGTAGGTGTAGCCACGCGCCAGCAGACGCAGCACCTCGAGTTCCCGCGGCGTGAGCGAGTCCAGTTCCGGGTCCAGCGGCGGCTCCGGCGCCGTCGACCGCCCGGTGAACGAGTCGAGTACGAAGCCGGCCAGCCTCGGGCCGAACACCGCGTCACCCCCGGCCACCCGGCGCACCCCGTCCGCGAGTTCCGCGCCCGAGATGGTCTTCGTGACGTACCCGCGCGCGCCCGCCCGGATCACCGCGATGACGTCCTCCGCGGCGTCGGACACGCTGAGCGCCAGGCACACCGGGCCCGGCGCGATCCCGCCGAGTACCGCGACCCCGCCGCCGTCCGGCATGTGCACGTCGAGGAGCACCACGTCCGGTGCGGACGCGTTGATCCCCGCGATCGCCTCCGCGACCGCGCCCGCCTCGCCGACCACCTCGATGTCCGACTCCGAGCCGAGTTCGGCGCGTACCCCGGACCGGAACACGGCATGGTCGTCGACAAGGAAGACGCGGTACACGGTTCCGGCGGATGTCACCTGGGCTGCTCCTCTGTGCTGGGGTGGGCGTGGACGGGATCGGCAGGGGGCCGCGTCGACTGTTGTGACCACTCTATGACGGTCGCGTCGTCCTCCTGGACCGGCTCTGCCGCGGCGCCCGTCCCGCTCCCGTTCCCGTTGCGGGGCATCCGAATCCGGATCTCCGTTCCGCGTCCGGGGGCCGAGTGCACCTCGACCTGCCCGCCCCGGCGCTCCACCCGTGCCCGGATCGACTTCGTCAAACCCTGTCGGTCCTCCGGCACCGCGGACGGGTCGAACCCGGTACCGCGGTCACGCACGAACACATTCACCTCGTCGGCCTCCGCCTCGGCGAACAGGTCGACATTGGTCTCGCCGGAGTGCTTGGCCGCGTTGACCAGCGCCTCGCGAGTGGCACCGAGCAGTGCGGTGAAACTCTCCTTGGACAGACCCGACTCGGCCTCGTCCACGTCGAGACGCACGTCCCCCACCGTCACCGGCCGCACCGTCATGCCGTGCTGGTCCTCGACCTCGCCCGCGATGGTGCGCAGCGCCTCGGCGAGGCTGGCGTGCGCGGCGTCCCCGCCGTCGAAGAGCCACTTGCGCAGCTCCCGTTCCTGACCGCGGGCCAACCGCATGACCTCCTGCGGCCGGTCCGCCTGCTTCTGGATCAACGCCAGTGTCTGCAGCACCGAGTCGTGCAGGTGCGAGGCGATCTCCTCGCGCTCCTCGTTCCGGATCCGGGCGCTGCGTTCCTCGCCCAGGGCCCGCCACATCCGCAGCCAGAGCGGCACGGTCAGCAGCCCGGCCCCGATCAACGTGACCACCACCGCCAGCAACGACGAGCGCAGCGACTCCAGGTCGACGCGCGCGAGCACCACCACGCCGAGCCCGAACACGATGAGGGTGGCGCCGCCGAGCACCCGCGCCCAGGTGAGCACCGTGGGCCGCTGCGGCAGCCCGATCGCCGACCGCGGCCCGTCGGAGTCGAACTCCCGCCACACGAACGCCGCGCCGATCGCGACCACGATCACCGGCGCGATCACCGAGGCGGCGGTGCCGCTCAGCAGCCAGGTCAGCCCCGCCGACAGGGCGAGGCCGATGACCGCCAGCCCCAACGCGCGCTGGCGCTCGGTGTGACTGGGCCGCTCGGTGTCCGTGCCCGCGGGGGTGAAGATCCACAGCAGTCCGTACGCGACGATGCCCGCACCGGCGAGCACACCCAGGAACACGAACGCCAGCCGAACCTTGAGGACGTCGACGCCGAGGTGGTCTGCGATCCCGCCCGCGACGCCGCCGACCACCCGGCCACCTGCCCGGCGCTCGAGCCGGGGAGTGAGGGCCGGGTCCGGTGGGTACGCACGGAAGAGGGGCTGCACACCGTCGATGGTGGCACGTGGCGACGCCCCGGCGCATCAGGGTGGACCCTGATCTCCCCCGGCCCTGTCGGCCCGCGGACGACGGCAAAGATCAGGGTTTGTCCCGATGCGCCGCCGGGCCCGGCCGGGCCACGATGGTCGCATGAGCAATCCGAGCTTCCCCGAACAACTGCAGGAGTTGTGGCGTACCCGGCCGGTGCGCCTGCCGAGCCGGGGCCCGATCGCCGGTGTCGCCGCCGGCATCGGCCACCGCTACGGAGTGGACCCGGTGCTGGTGCGGGTCGCGTTCGCGGTGTCCACGATCTTCGGCGGCGTCGGCATCGTCCTCTACCTCGCCTGCTGGCTGCTCCTGCCGCGGGCCGGCGACCAGGCCTCGGCCGCGGAGTCGCTGGTCGGCCGGGGTCACAGCTCGGAGTCCGGCACCCGGACGGTGGTGCTCGCGGTGGCACTGGTCATCGCGATGAGCACCCTCGGCCCGGTCGGCGTCGGCCTCGGCGGGTCCGGGCTGGTCAGCCTGGCGCTGATGCTCGGCGGGCTGTGGCTGCTGCACCAGCGCAGGCCGGTGCCGCCGCCGCTGCCGGCCGGGGTGGTCCCGGACGCCTTCGCGGCGCCGCCGGCCAGCGGCTACCCCGGCACCGGGTACCCGTCCTGGTTCGGCGGGTACACCGCCCCCGGGGCGTACGCGACGCTGCCCAAGACCTACGAGCCGACGCCCGGCTTCAAGGCCACGCCGCCCGCTCCGCCCGCGCCCGAGGCCGGCGCCCCTGCCGCGCCCGACCCCGCACCCCGCGTCGACGACGCGGCCGGGCACGGCGGCGCCGCGACGCCGGACGCGCCGTCCGCACCGGAGGCACCCTCCGCACCGCCGTCGCCGTTCGGTCCCGAACCGACGCCGCCGTCCTGGGACCCGCTCGGCGTCGCACCCTTCGCCTGGGACCTGCCCGAGCCGACGCCCCCACCGCCGCCGGCGGTACCGGCGCCGCCGAAGTCCCGGCTCACCTCCACCGTGCTCGGGATCGCCATCCTGGTCACCGTCGCCGCCTGGGCGGTCGGCGCCGCAACCGGCACCCAGTGGCTCTCCGCCGGCCAGCTCGGCGCGGTGGCGCTCGCGGTGATCGGTGTCGGCCTCGTCGTCGGCGCGTTCCTGCGCCGCGGCTACGGCCTGCTCGTGGTCACCGGGCCGTTGATCGGCTTCGTGGTGCTGGCATCGCTGATCGGCCCGGTCGACTGGAACAGCCAGAACGTGGGCACCCGGACGTGGCAGTTCACCTCCGCAGATCAGCTCGAGTCCCGGTACTCCGGACAGGTCGGCGACTTCACCCTCGACCTCGGCGGCGTCACCCTCACCGAGGACAGGACGGTCGACATCGACCTGGGCGTCGGCAGCTTCACCGTGCTGGTGCCCCCGAACATGGACGTCCGGAACCACTGCAGCATGGCGCTCGGGGACGTGATGTGCCTGCCCGAGGGCGTCGACGGCGGCGCCGACGGGATCGGCGGACCGGTACTGACCCTTAACCTGACCGGCAAGGTCGGAGATTTGACGGTGGATCGTGGCTGAGTACCAGAACGTAGACGACGACGCCCCCGAGGGCGGCAACACCAGGCAGGCGACCGGCCGACGCCCCGCCGCGGGACTGCTGCTCGCCGGACTGGTCGCGCTGCTGGTGAGCGCATGGTCGCTCATCGGGCCCGAGCACTTCCAGTCCCTCGGCGGCGCCCAGTTCCGCTGGATGATCGTGCTCGCGGCGGTCGCAGTCGGGCTGGTGCTGGTGTTCGCGCCGGGACGCCGGAAGAAGTAGTGCTCGCGATCCCCGACGGCTTCCGCACGAACCTGCGCAGCCACGCCGACGACGCCGACGACTGGCTGGGTCGCCTCCCGGGCCTCGCCGACCGCTACCTCGCCGCGTGGCGCCTGGTCAGGAACGGCAACCACGTCTGGCACGGTTACGTCGGGATCGTGATCCCGGTCCGCCTGCCCGACGGCACCGCCGCCGCGTTGAAGATCTCCTACCCGTCCCCCGAGTCGGCGCACGAGGCCGCGGCGCTGACCGTGTGGGCGGGCCGCGGCGCGGTAAGGGCGCTGCGGGCGGACCCGGCGCGCCAGGTGACCCTGCTCGAACGCCTGGACAACACCCGAACACTGCGGGAAGTGCCGGTCCCGCAGGCGATCCGGGGGTGGGGCGAGCTGGTCCGCGAGATGTCCGGTCCCGTATCCGCCGGACCGCATGCGTTCGACTCGCTGACCGAACTGGCGAGGCGCTGGCAGCGCGAGCTGCCCGAGCGGTGGGGCCGTCTCGGCCGGCCCGGCCCGTCCTGGCTGCTCGACGAGGCGCTGGCCGTGTGCCGGGAGGCGGCGTGCGGCGATCCTGTTTCAGCACAGAGCAACCCAGCTCTGATACACACCGACCTGCATTTCGAGAACATCCTCGCCACCCCCGACGGCACGCGGTGGCGGGCCATCGACCCCAAGCCCCTGCTCAGGGTCGCCGAGTTCGCGGTGGCGCCGATGCTCTGGAACCGCCTCGGCGAGCTGGGCGGCGGCGCCGAGTCGTTGCAGGCCCGCTGCGACGCGCTGTCCGAGGCGGCCGGGCTCGACCGGGACCTGGCCCGGCGCTGGTCGGTCGCGCGCGAGGTCGAGAACCACCTCGACTACCTCGAATCCGGCCTGCCCGGCGACGCGGCCCGCTCGCTGTGGGTGGCCACCGCACTCTGCGGGCGCGCGGATCCCGACGTCGACCCGGCCGGCCTGGCCACGCTCTGACCGGCACCCCGAGACCGCACCCTGAGACGCGGGCGGCAAAGATCCGGGTGCTTCCCGATGGCGCCGAGCGCCTCCCTGCGACGAGCATGGACGTCATGAGCGAGAACCAGATCCCCTTCACCGAATCCGGCCCCAGCAGCACGAAAAGCTCTTTCCTCCAGAATCTTCCGCAGCGGCTGCCCGCCGAGGGCATGGCCGCCGGCGTCTGCGCCGGCGTCGCCCGACGACTCGGTGTGGACGCGTGGGCGGTCCGGCTGGCGTCCCTCGCATCGCTGCTGCTCGCCGGCGCCGGCGTCCCGGTCTACCTGGCCGCCTGGCTGTTGATGCGAACCCCCGACGAGACCCGCTCGATGGGCGAGACCCTGCTCGGCGACGGCGCAGGCGGCGAGTCCAAGACCACCGCGCTAGTGCTGGCCACCGCGACCGTGATCACCGCGATCGCGTGTGCCGCACCGGTGGGCGCCGGACTGGTCGGCATGGCGCTGCTGGTCGGCGGCTACCTCTACCTCGACGGCCGCGGCCCCGCCGCGCACTGACCGTCACCGCGCGGCTCAACTGCCGAAGAGCCCGCCGAACGGCAGCGGCAAACCCTGGTTCCAGTTCCAGTTCTGATTCTGGTTGTTGTTCCAGTCCCGGTTCCAGCTGTTGTTCCAGTCACGGTTCCAACTGTTGTTCCAGTCACGGTTCCAACTGTTGTTCCAGTTGTTGTTCCAGTTCTGGTTGCCGTGCCCGTGCCCGTGCCCGTGCCCGTTCACCTGGACCACCGGCACCGGCGCGACCGGGGCCGCCGCGGCGGGGCCTGCCGCAGCCGTCATGGGGACCAGGACCATCACACCTGCGACCGCCAGGCCGGCGAGCAGCCGACGCGATCCACGCGTTCCGATCTTCTCGTTCATCGCCACACCCTTCTCGTGCGCTGCCGGGGAAGTGGCCGCGGGTGAGGAGTTTCGTCGTCTGCCTCGTGTACGAGGTGCGAGGTGCGGGGGCGAGCGCTCCGAGCCAGGGGTCACTTCACCGGCTTCGGCAATGTCTTTCGTCGCATGAACGGTCCGCGACGTTGTAATACCAGTCAACACCATTTTCGGCGTCGCCGACCTGGCAGTTGACTGTGAATCCGGGTTTCGGCCCCGGAAAGCCGGAAACCCGGCGGGCGCCTACGCGTCCCGCCGGGTCCCGAGGATCACTCCCACTCGATGGTTCCCGGCGGCTTGCTCGTCACGTCGAGCACGACGCGGTTGACGTCCGGTACCTCGTTGGTGATCCGGGTGGAGATGCGCTCGAGCACGTCGTAGGGCAGACGCGTCCAGTCCGCCGTCATGGCGTCCTCGCTGGAGACGGGACGCAGCACGATCGGGTGGCCGTAGGTGCGTCCGTCGCCCTGCACACCGACGCTGCGCACGTCGGCGAGCAGCACCACGGGGCACTGCCAGATCTGGCCGTCCAGGCCCGCCGCCGTGAGTTCCTCGCGGGCGATGGCGTCGGCCTGACGGAGCAGCGTGAGCCGCTCCTGGTTCACGCTGCCGACGATGCGGATCGCGAGACCCGGACCGGGGAACGGCTGACGCGACACGATCTCCTCGGGCAGTCCCAGCGCCCGGCCGACCGCGCGGACCTCGTCCTTGAACAGCAGGCGCAGCGGCTCGACCAGCTTGAACTGCAGGTCCTCCGGCAGGCCACCGACGTTGTGGTGGCTCTTGATGTTCGCGGTGCCGGTGCCGCCGCCGGACTCGACGACGTCCGGGTACAGGGTGCCCTGGACCAGGAAGTCGACGGTGTCGCCGTGCGCGGCGCTCTCGCCGAGCACCTCGGACACCGCGTCCTCGAAGCTGCGGATGAACTCGCGGCCGATGATCTTGCGCTTGGTCTCGGGGTCGGACACGCCGTCCAGCTCGCCGAGGAAGGTGTCGACCGCGTCGACGGTGATCAGCTTGGCGCCGGTGGCCGCGACGAAGTCCTGCTGGACCTGCTCGCGCTCACCCGCGCGCAGCAGCCCGTGGTCGACGAAAACGCAGGTGAGCTTGTCGCCGATCGCGCGCTGCACGAGGGCCGCGGCGACCGCGGAGTCGACGCCGCCGGACAGCCCGCAGATCGCCTGGCCGTCGCCGACCTGCTCGCGGACCCGCTCGATCAGGTCCTCGGCGATGTTGGCCGCGGTCCAGGTCGGTGCGATGCCCGCGATCTCGCGGAGGAAGCGGCTGAGCACGTGCTGCCCGTGCGGGGAGTGCAGCACCTCGGGGTGGTACTGGACGCCGGCCAGGCGCTTGGCCCGGTTCTCGAAGGCGGCGACGGGGGCGCCCGCGCTGGTCGCGGTCACCTCGAAGCCCTCCGGGGCGTCGGTCACGGCGTCGCCGTGGCTCATCCACACCGGCTGCAGCTCGGGCAGGCCCTCGTGGAGGAGGCCGCCGTCCACGCTCAGCTGGGTGCGGCCGTACTCACGGGTGCCGGTGTGGGTGACGGTGCCGCCGAGCGCACCGGCCATCGCCTGGAATCCGTAGCAGATGCCGAACACCGGGATGTCATGGTCAAACAGCCGGGCGTCGAGCTGCGGTGCGCCGTCGTCGTACACGCTGGACGGGCCGCCGGAAAGGATCACCGCCGCGGGACGACGGGCCACGATCTCCTCGACGGTCGCCGTATGCGGGACCACCTCCGAGTAGACGTTGGCCTCCCGTACCCGGCGAGCGATCAGCTGCGCGTACTGCGCCCCGAAATCGACGACGAGAACGGGATTCTGCTGGGAGGAGCCGGGGTGCTGGGTGTCTGCCACGCCGACCAGTCTAGTCAGCGCCCGGACTCCCCCGCCCACACCCCCGCGGAGCAGGCCCTCTGCCTCCCCGCGGCGGCCCCACTCAGGCCACGTCGGACGCCTTCGCGGCCTTGCCCGTGCGCACCTCGACGATCGGCAGCACCAGGGCCGCGGGTGAGGACGCGGGCACCACGGGGCTGTTCGGCGCCACCGGGCTGATCCGTCGGTAGGCCTCGCCCTGGGCGGGCCGGCTGTCCTGCTCGCCCTTGTTCGGCCACAGCGACGCGGCCCGCTCGGCCTGCGCGCTGATGGTCAGCGACGGGTTCACACCGAGGTTGGCCGACACCGAGGCCCCGTCCACCACGCTCAGCGTCGGGTAGCCGTACACCCGGTGGTACGGGTCGATGACGCCGCGGCTCGGGTCGGCACCGATCGCGCAGCCGCCGAGGAAGTGTGCGGTGAGCGGGATGTTGAAGATCTCGCCCCAGGTGCCGCCCGCGACGCCGTCGATCTTGTCCGCGATCCGCCGGGTGGCGTCGTTGCCGGCCGGGATCCACGTCGGGTTCGGCTCGCCGTGGCCCTGCCTGCTGGTGACCTTGCGCCCGAACACGCCGCGCTTGGTGTACGTGGTGATCGAGTTGTCCAGGTTCTGCATGACCAGGGCGATGATGGTGCGCTCGCTCCAGTTCCTCACCGTGAGCATGCGCAGCATCTGCATCGGGTTCTTCGCGACGACGCCGAGGAACTTCACCCAGCGCGGGGTGGTGCCGCCGCCGTCGGTCATCAGGGTCTGCAGCAGCCCCATCGCGTTGGAGCCCTTGCCGTAGCGGACCGGCTCGATGTGGGTGTCCGCGGTCGGGTGGAACGAGGAGGTGATCGCCACGCCCCGGGTCAGGTCCATGGCCGGGTCGACGTTGTGCCTGCCCGCGCCGACGATGGACTCGGAGTTGGTGCGGGTGAGTTCGCCGAGGTGGTCGGACAGCCTGGGCAGCGCACCGGTGTCCTTCATCTTGTGCAGCAGGTGCTGGGTGCCCCAGGTACCGGCGGCGACCACGACGTGCTGCGCGGTGTAGGTCTTGTTGTTCTTGCGCACCTTGGCGCCGGTGCGGCGGGTGGCCACGTCCCAGGTGCCGTCCGAGGCCTCGAACAGCCCGGTCACGGTGGTCATCGGGACGATCTGCGCGCCCGCCTTCTCGGCCAGGCCGAGGTAGTTCTTGAGCAGGGTGTTCTTGGCGCCGTGCCGGCAGCCGGTCATGCACTCGCCGCACTCGATGCAGCCGGTCCGCGCCGGGCCGACGCCGCCGAAGTACGGGTCCTCGACGGTCTTGCCGGGTTCGCCGAAGAACACGCCGACCGGGGTCTGGATGAACGTGTCGCCGACGCCCATGTCCTCGGCCACCGACTTGATCACCTCGTCCGCGGGCGTCATGTGCGGGTTGCGGACCACGCCGAGCATCTTCTGCGCCTGCTCGTAGTACGGGCTGAGCTCGTCGTGCCAGTCGGTGATGTCGCGCCACTGCGGGTCCTGGAAGAACGACGCGGGCGGCTTGTAGAGCGTGTTTGCGTAGTTCAGCGAGCCGCCGCCGACCCCCGCCCCGGCGAGGATCAGGACGTCGCGCAGCAGGTGCACGCGCTGGATTCCGTAGCAGCCCAGTGCCGGCGCCCACAGGAACCGCTTGAGATCCCAACTGGTCTTCGCGAAGTCGGCGTCGGCGTACCGCCGACCGGCCTCGAGGATGCCGACCCGGTACCCCTTCTCCACCAGCCGGAGCGCGGTGACACTGCCACCGAATCCGGAGCCGATGACCAGGACATCGAAGTCAGTCGCGCGCTTGCCCATGGAGACCTCCACCGTGAACCAAAGGTTGTTACTCGCCAGTATGCACCGACCCCCTGTGACCGGAGCCACAGGGGGTCGTCTAACTGTAACGCCAGGTATCGGTAACGGCCTGGAAAGCGCTCGGCGGAGCGGGTCAGGCGCGGACGGTCAGCCCGACCTTCTGGAACTCCTTGAGGTCGGAGTACCCGGACTTGGCCATCGAGCGACGCAGTCCGCCGACCAGGTTCAGCGACCCGTACGGGTCGTCGGACGGGCCGGTGAGCACCTGGTCCAGGCTGGGACGGTCGCCGAACGAGACCGGCAGCATGGCGCCGCGCGGCATCGAGGGGTGCGCGGCCGCGGACGGCCAGTACCAGCCGCCGCCCGGCGCCTCGGCGGCCACGGCCAGCGGCGCACCGAGCACCGCGGCGTCCGCGCCGCAGGCGATGGCCTTGGCCAGGTCCCCGGAGGTGCTGATGTCGCCGTCGGCGATCACGTGGACGTAGCGTCCGCCGGTCTCGTCGAGGTAGTCGCGGCGGGCGGCCGCGGCGTCGGCGATCGCCGTCGCCATCGGGACGCCGATGCCGAGCACCTCGCCGGTGGTGGTGGCGCCCGCGGTCGAGCCGTACCCGACGATGACGCCGGCCGCGCCGGTCCGCATCAGGTGCAGGGCGGTGCGGTGGTCGCTGACGCCGCCCGCGACAACCGGGACGTCCAGCTCGGCGATGAACGTCTTCAGGTTCAGCGGTTCGTCGCCGTTCGCGACGTGCTCGGCCGAGATGATCGTGCCGTGGATGACCAGCAGGTCGATGCCGGCCTTCACCAGTGCCGGGGTCAGCGCGCGCGCGTTCTGCGGGCTGACCCGGACCGCGACGGTCACGCCCGCGGCCCGCACCTGCGCGACCGCGGCGGCGAGCAGCTCCGGCTGGATCGGGGCGGCGTGCAGCTCCTGCAGCTTGGCGATCGGCGCGTCGGCATCGACGTCGGACTCGGCGATCTGCACCAGCTCGGCGATCTTGGCCTCGACGTCGGCGTGCCGACCCCACAGCCCCTCACCGTTGATCACGCCGAGGCCGCCGCGCTTGCCCAGCTCGATCGCGAACGCCGGCGAGACCAGCGCGTCGGTCGGGTGGGCGAGCACCGGGATGTCGAAGCGGTACGCGTCGAGCTGCCAGGCCGTCGACACCTCCTTGGACGAACGTGTCCGCCGGGAGGGGACGATGTCGATGTCGTCCAGCTCATAGGTGCGACGGGCCGTGCGGCCCATGCCGATCTCAACGAGGTCGCGCACGCGCGCCCCTTTCTTCGATGTGGCTGATGGTTGCCTGGATCAGGCGGGAACTTACGCGTCCGCGGTCAGCGCGCGACGTAGTTCGGCGCCTCGACCGTCATGGTGATGTCGTGCGGGTGGCTCTCCTTGAGTCCCGCCGCGGTGATCTGCACGAACTGCGCTTCCTGCAACTCCTCGATGGTGGACGCGCCGGCGTAACCCATGGCCGCACGCAGACCGCCGGTGAGCTGGTGGGTTACCTGCGACAGCGGGCCACGGAACGGCACCCGGCCCTCGATGCCCTCGGGCACCAGCTTGTCCTCGGAGAGCACGTCGTCCTGGAAGTAGCGGTCCTTGGAGTAGGACTTCGCCTGGCCGCGGCTCTGCATCGCGCCGACCGAGCCCATGCCGCGGTAGCTCTTGAACTGCTTGCCGCCGACCAGGATCAGCTCGCCCGGGGACTCCGCAGTACCCGCGAGCAGCGAGCCCAGCATGGCCGTCGACGCGCCGGCCGCGAGGGCCTTCGCGATGTCGCCGGAGAACTGCAGGCCACCGTCCGCGATGACCGGCACACCCAGCGGCTTGCACGCCGCGACGGCCTCGAGGATGGCGGTGATCTGCGGCGCACCGACACCGGCGATGACGCGGGTGGTGCAGATCGAGCCGGGCCCGACGCCCACCTTGACGGCGTCCGCGCCCGCCTCGACCAGCGCCAGAGCGCCGGCTCGGGTCGCGACGTTGCCGCCGATGAGCTGGACGCGATCGCCGATCTCGGCCTTGAGCTTCGCGATCATCTGCAGGATGTTGACCTGATGGCCGTGCGCGCTGTCGACGACAAGCACGTCGGCCCCGGCGTCGGTCAGCATCATCGCGCGGGTCCAGGAGTCGTCGCCGACGCCCACCGCCGCACCGACCAGCAGTCGGCCGTCGCGGTCCTTGGTGGCGTTCGGGTGCTGTTCGGTCTTGACGAAGTCCTTGACCGTGATCAGACCGGTCAGCTTGCCCTGGCCGTCGACGATCGGCAGCTTCTCGAGCTTGTGCCGGCGCAGCAGGCCGAGCGCGGCCTCCGCGGTGACGCCCTCGCGGGCGGTGATCAGGGGCGCCTTGGTCATGACCTCGGACACCGCGCGGTTCTGGTCCACCTCGAACCGCATGTCGCGGTTGGTGATGATGCCGACCAGCTGGCCGGCGTCGTCGGTGACCGGCAGTCCGGAGATCCGGAAGCGCGCGCACTGGGCGTCGACCTCGGCGATGGTGTCGGTCGGCTTGCAGGTGACCGGGTCGGTGATCATGCCCGCGTCGGAACGCTTGACCGTCTCGATCTGGCCGGCCTGGGCCTCGGCCGAGAGGTTGCGGTGCAGCACGCCCATGCCGCCGGCGCGCGCCATCGCGATCGCCATCCGGGCCTCGGTGACCGTGTCCATCGCGGAACTCACCAGCGGGACACGGAGGCGGATCTCGCGGGTCAGCTGGCTGGAGGTGTCGACCTGGCTCGGGATGACGTCCGACGCGGCGGGAAGCAGCAGCACGTCGTCGAACGTGAGGCCCAGCATCGCCACCTTGTCCGGGCGATCTCCGCCGGTGCGCACGTGTCCTCCGGATGTACTCATACGGCTCGGGACCTTTCCTGGAACTGTGGGGCGGCACCACATCGGGGGCTCGTGACCCTCGTGGGCGCGAATGCGGCGGGAGTGCTCGGACGAGGGGAAGAACGCTCGACTGGGGGCGGATTCTTCCCTCAGCCCGGACACCATGGTATCGGCTGCACTCACCTACGGGCGAACGTGGTGAGTGTGACGGGTGGCGCAGACCCACTCGGCCTGCGTACCGTGGTGCTGTGCGTGATCAACTGCCCCCCGGTCTGCCGCCGGATCCGTTTGCCGGTGACCCTGCAGACCCCTCCGCCGCGCTCGACGCGATCGAGCCCGGTCAGCCCCTCGACGCCCAGGAGCGACTGGCCGTCGAGGAGGACCTCGCCGACCTCGCCGTCTACGAGGCACTGCTCGGCCACCGCGGCATCCGCGGTCTGGTCGTGTGCTGCGACGACTGCCAGCAGGACCACTACCACGACTGGGACATGCTGCGAGCCAACCTGCTCCAGCTGCTGGTCGACGGCACGGTCCGCCCGCACGAGCCGGCCTACGACCCGGTCCCCGAGGCCTATGTCACCTGGGACTACTGCCGCGGCTACGCGGACGCGTCGATGAACGAGGCGCTGCACGGCGACGGCTTCGACCTCTAGACCGAACACAGACGAACGGCCCGACAAGTCATCTTGTCGGGCCGTTCGTCTGCGTTGAGCGCTGCCTGCGTTGAGTTGTGTCCGCGTTGAGTCGTGTCCGCGTTGAGTGCTGTCCGCGCCGGTGTTGCCGCGACCGCCGCCGGTGCGGCTAGCTGGTCGCGGGTGAAGTCAGATCCCTCGGCGTCTCGACCGTCGTCGAGGCGGGCGCCGGCGGGGTCGTCGTCGCGCTGGGCACCCCGGTCGGCGGTTCGCCCGGTCCCGGCTTGGGCGTCGGCGAGGGCGAAGGGGACGGCTGCGGGGACGGCGACGGGGACGGGGACGGCGCCGGTGTGGTCGGCTCCGACGTCACCGGCGGCACGCTCGGGACCACCGGCAGTTCGGTGGGTCCCGGCGGCACCGTGGTCGCCGGCCCGCCGGGCACCGTGGTGACGGGCGGAGCCGGCGCGGTGGTGGTGACGCCGGCCGCGGCACTCTCACCGGGAGTGGTGGTCACCGTGCTGGTCGGGGCGCCGCTCTTTGCGGCATCGGCCATCAGCTTGTCCATCCGGGCGGTCAGCGCGTCCCGCTTGTCGGACTCGTTGACATCCGTGACCCGCTTGCCCGCCGACTGCAGCAGTTGGACCGCCGCTGTCGAGTCGCCGGCCTTGATCAGCCGCTCGGCTTCCTCGAGATTCGTGGTGGTGTCGATGCTGGCGACGGTCGAGTTCGCGCGCTCGGTGAACACGACCTCCTTGACCTTCCACAGCGGATCACCGGGCACGGCGTTGTACGAGAAGACGGTGAGACCGGCCATCACGACGGCCACGGCGGCGGCCGCACCCGCGATCGGACGCAGCAACCGGAGGCCACGGCGACCGTGGCGACCCGCACCGGAGAGTTGGTCGTCGACTGCCGCGACCACCCGGCCGAGGGTCGGCTCGGCCGGCATCGCCGGCGCGAGGATCTCGGCCCGCCAGTCGGCCAGCAACGCCGCGAGCTCGCTCTCCTCGGGGCTGCCGGTGGCCACTGGTCGGCCGCCCGAGAGCGCGTCGAGCAGGGCGTCGTCGCGTTGGACTTCCGCCAGGTCGAACGGCGTCGATGCGTCGACGTCGGCCGGATCACCGGCGGTCGGCGTCGCGCCTCGGGCGAGATCGGCATCGGACGTGGAGTATTGATCCGCCCGCCGGTCGTCTTCGCCGTGCTTGCTCCCCCTAGCCATACATCTCACCCGCTTTCGCTACTTCGGTTTTGAGTTTCGTGAGCGCCCGGTGCTGGGCAACTCGGACGGCACCCGCGGTACTCCCCACCGCGGCGGCCGTTTCTTCGGCGGACAGCCCGACCACCAACCGGAGAATGATGATCTCCCGATGCTTCTCGGAGAGCGTCGCCAACAGCGTCTTCATCTGCCGGCCGGTCTCCGAGTCGAGCGCGAGCTTCTCCGGTCCTTCCTCGGTCGAGACGACGTCGGGCACCTCTGCCATCGACTCCGCCTTGTTACGTCCGGCGTTGCGATGCGCGTCGGCGACCTTGTGTGCGGCAATCCCGTACACGAAGGCCATGAAGGGCCTGCCCTGATCTCGGTACCGCGGAAGCGCGGTCATCACAGCCAGGCACACCTCCTGCGCCACGTCGTCCGCGGAAAGCTGTCCTCTTTCCGCGACTCCGACCCGTGACCGGCAGTAACGCACGACCATGGGTCGGACTGTCTCCAACACTCGAGCCAGGGCAACCCGGTCGCCCTGCGCTGCCGCAGCGACTGCCGAGTCCAATTCCTCGCTCGTAGTAGTCATCGTGAGAGATCGTCCTGGCGTTACAGGGACGCCCACACGGGGCGTTCCCACCTGGCGGTGGAATAGTCGAAGGATAGCGACAGACCCTCACGGGTTTCTGAATCGCCCACCCCAGTCACGGATCTGGCGTCGACACGCGTCCCGGACCGCGGCTGCCTCCGGACTCGGCTGCACGCCGTTGAGCAGCATCGCGGCCGCCCACCGCAGCGGAACCAGCCCGTGTTCGGCACAGCTGTCGACAATTTCCGCGGCGGGCGCGGCGGCCGCCGCGGGATCCGGCCCGGCGCTGACCGCGGCGGCCAGCAGCAGCTTCGACTTGACCTGGTGGCGCACCGAGTCCGTGTCCCGCGCCCGCTCGACGGCCAGCCCCGCGTGCCGGTGGCCGCGGTCGGGGTCACCGGACGCCAGGGACATCTCGGCGGTGACCCAGTTCAACCGGATCTGCTGGCGCCACAACCGCGGGTCACCGGCATCGAGGAGTTCGGCGCACCGCGCCAGCAACCGGAAACCGAGGTCCAACCGGCCGCAGCCGAGGGCGTCGGCTGCCAGTCCGGTCAGCGCGTCGGCGCGGGCCGCCCGGACGCGCACCCCGGCCGGGTCCGCGGCCGATCCGAGCACACCCAGCGCCCGGCCGTCGTACCCGGACGCGAGTCGGTGCCACCCCAGTTGACGCAGCAGCGACGCCTCGGTGCTCGATGCCAGCGACGACACCACGGGATCCGGCCGGCCGGCGGCAACCCGGTTCAGTTCGGTGTGCGCCGCGGCGTAACGACCCTGCCCGCCGAGGGCGACCGCCCGCAGCCAGTGCCCCTCGGCGGTCTCCGCCTGCGGCAGTTCCCGCGTCCCCGGCCTCGGGCCGAAGGCGACACCGGCCAGGAGGCCCACCGCCGGGTCGGCATCGGACTGGGTGACGTCGGACCGGTCGGCGTCGGACTGGTCGGCGAGGAGGGGAGGCACGGCGTAAGAGTAGGTCCCGCGGCCCGGTCCCCCACCACCCGCCGGCGGACAAGGCGTCCCGCGGCGGACGAGTAGGGCAATTCGCCGCCGCCGCTCTCACATACCCATTCACGCCGGACCTGTCTATAGTTTTCCTCTCATTTACATTCAGTACATTCAGCATACGGATTGCTGTTCAATGATCCGGATTCTCCGACCGCGGGGGCTGCGCCACGCCGTGCACGAATAGGACCTGACCACTATATTCACTTCCAGGCCCAGGCCGTCCGCGGCCAACCGTGGATCGAATCGCAGCCGCCTGAATCACAATTCGGTGTCGATGTCGATGAACGGAATGTTAATTTCGTGCTGCCGCGCTATGGAAATCGCCACTCACGAAAGTATTGACTCCATTTCCGTCACACCTCTAACGTTGCGAAGGGAATTGAATACGCGACCTTAGGAGATGACATGCCGCAGCCGAATCACCTCCCCGGCCCCAACGCCGATATCTGGGACTGGCAGATGCACGGACTCTGCCGCGGAGTCGACTCCTCGATGTTCTTCCACCCGGACGGGGAACGCGGCCGGGCCCGAGCGCAGCGCGAGACGCGAGCCAAGGAGATGTGCCACCGCTGCCCCGTGCTCGCGCAGTGCCGCAGCCACGCCCTCAGCGTCAGCGAGCCGTACGGGATCTGGGGCGGCATGTCGGAAGCCGAACGGGAGATGCACGCCCGTCGTGGCCGCCACCGCATCGCGGTGTGACGTGAGGACCGGCCGATGCGAAGGCCCCCGGACGAATTTCCGTCCGGGGGCCTTCGTGTGTGTCACGACAACGCGTGTGACGATCGAGCGTGCCTAGTGGCTGTGGCCGTGCCCGTGGTCCTCGACCGCGTCGACAGGCTTCTCCACGACGGCGCTCTCGGTGGTGAGCACCATCCGCGCGACGGAGACGGCGTTGACGACCGCGGAACGGGTCACCTTCACCGGGTCCACCACACCGTCGGCGAGCAGGTCGCCGTAGGTGAGGGTCGCGGCATTGAAGCCATGACCCTTGGGCGCCTCGGCGACCTTGCTGACCACGACGGACCCGTCGACGCCGGCGTTGGTGGCGATCCAGAACAGCGGCGTGCTCAGCGCGACCCGCAGGACCTCGACACCGGTCGCCTCGTCGCCGGTGAGCGACGCGGCAAGGGCGGTGAGGCCCTGACCGGCCTGCACCAGCGCGGAACCGCCGCCGGGGACGATGCCCTCCTCGACCGCGGCCTTGGCCGCGTTGACCGCGTCCTCGACCCGGAACTTGCGCTCCTTGAGGTCGGTCTCGGTGGCGGCGCCGACCTTGATCACCGCGACGCCGCCGGCCAGCTTGGCGAGGCGCTCCTCGAGCTTCTCGCGATCCCAGTCGGAGTCGGAGTTCTCGATCTCACGGCGCAGCTGGCCGACCCGGGTGGCGATGTCCGCCTCGGTGCCCGCACCGTCGACGATGGTGGTCTCGTCCTTGGTGACCACGACGCGGCGTGCGTTGCCCAGCAGCTCGAGGCCGGCTTCCTTGAGGGAAAGCCCGACGTCGGTGTTGATGACGGTGCCCGCGGTGACGACCGCGAGGTCGTCGAGGAACGCCTTGCGGCGGTCGCCGAAGAACGGCGCCTTGACCGCAACCGCCTTGATCGTCTTGCGGATGGCGTTGACCACCAGCGTGGAGAGCACCTCGCCCTCGACGTCCTCGGCGATGATCAGGAGCGGCTTGCCGGACTCGGCAACCTTCTCGAGCAGCGGCAGGACGTCGGGCAGGGAGCTGATCTTGTCGCGGACGAGCAGGATCAGCGCGTCCTCGAGGATCGCCTTCTGGGCGTCGACGTCGGTGACGAAGTAGGGCGAGAGGTAGCCCTTGTCGAACTGCACGCCCTCGGTGACGACGAGCTCGGTCTGCGTGGTCGAGGACTCCTCGATCGTGACGACGCCGTCGACGCCGACCCGGGTCATGGCCTCGCCGACCAGCTCGCCGATCTCCGCGTCACGCGAGGAGACGGTGGCGACCTGCGCGATGGCGGCCTTGCCCTCGACCGGGGTGGCGGCCGCGAGCAGTGCCTCGACGACCAGGTCGGCACCCTGGGCGATGCCCGCCCCGAGGGAGATCGGGTTGGCGCCTGCGGCGACGTTCTTCAGGCCGCCGCGGACCAGGCCCTGCGCGAGCACGGTGGCGGTGGTGGTGCCGTCGCCGGCGACGTCGTTGGTCTTGGTGGCGACGCTCTTGACGAGCTGGGCGCCGAGGTTCTCGAAGGGATCCTCGAGCTCGATCTCACGGGCGATGGAGACGCCGTCGTTGGTGACGGTCGGGCCGCCGAAGGCCTTGGCGAGGACGACGTGCCGGCCGCGGGGGCCGAGGGTCACCTTGACCGCGTCGGCCAGCTGGTCGACGCCGCGCTCGAGCGCACGACGCGCCTTCTCGTTGAACTCAATCTGCTTGGACATAGTACGTAGCTGCTCCTGGCTCGGGAGGGTCCGTCAACGCGATCCGCCCCGGGGTCACCGAGAAGAGGGGACACCGGGGCGGACTGCGAGTGGGCTTACTTGGAGATGACAGCCAGCACGTCGCGTGCCGACAGGATCAGGTACTCCTGACCGGCGTACTTGATCTCGGTTCCGCCGTACTTGCTGTAGATGACGGTGTCGCCTTCCTTGACATCGACCGGGATGCGGTTGCCCTTGTCGGTCACGCGGCCTTCGCCAACGGCGACGACGGTGCCCTCCTGGGGCTTCTCCTTGGCCGTGTCGGGGATGACCAGGCCTGAGGCAGTCGTCGTCTCGGCCTCGTTGGCCTGGACGAGGATCTTGTCCTCGAGCGGCTTGATGTTCACGCTCGCCACGATGAGCCCTCCACTTTCAGGGGTACTTGCGCCCGGGGCTGTTCCCCAGGCGTGTCGGTTTTGTTCTTCACGCAAGCGGCCCCTCACCGAGCCCCGTCGTCGCGGGTGCCGAGGCTGGGTCAGCGCCAACTAGCACTCTATACATGCGAGTGCCAGCGCTCAAGGGCAGGCGGCGCCACCGGACCGCAGCGCCACGATCAGCCAGTCACCCGTAGAAACCGTGGGTGACGAGAAGGTGACCTAGAGTCGTCGCCGTGGCAAACATCAGCAGACGTGGATTTCTCGGGCTCGCCGGGCTGGGCGCCGCAGGCGCCGTCGGCCTCGGAACGTTCGGCCGGGCGCCGTGGGGAACCTGGTACGCGGCCGCCGACGCGCTCCCCGAGTACCTGGCAGGCACGACCCTCGAGGCCGTGGCCACCCCGCTCGGCGGATCCGGCTACCGCGCCCTGACCGCGGGTCCGGGGTGGCCGATGATCGTGCGCGGCGAACTGGCCGGCGCACAGTCCGGACGCGAGGAGCGCCGCCGGGTGCTGGCCTCCTTCGTCCAGCTGACCGACCTGCACATCCTCGACGCCCAGTCGCCGATGCGGTTCGAGTACGTGCACCCGTTCACCGGGTCGGCGTTCCGCCCGCACGAGACGCTCACCACCCAGGGACTGGTGTCCCTGGTGTCCCGGATCAACTCCTTGCGGGGCGGCCCGCACACCGGGCGCCCGTTCGACGCGGTCGTGACCACCGGCGACAACACCGACAACAAGGAGCACGCCGAACTCGGCTGGCTGCTCACCGCGCTCAACGGCGGCACCTTCATCCCCAACACCGGTGCCGCGGACCGTTACGAGGGCGTGCAGAACTCCGGCGCGGACCTGTACTGGAACCCCGAGTCGCCGATCCAGGACATGTACAAGAAGGCCGGATTCCCGGAGATGCCCGGACTGCTCGGCGCGGCCCTGCGACCGGTCACCAGCCCGGGCCTGCGCACCCCCTGGTACAGCGTGTTCGGGAACCACGACGACGCGATCTCCGGCACCCTCCCCAACGGGATTCCGCTGCTCGAGAACATGTACACGGGGTCCCTCAAGATCGAGGCACCGAACTCCGAGCAGGCTCGTGCCATCGGCAGTGCCGCCAGTTCCGATCCGTCCGCCATCCCGGCCCTGCTCAGCGCGCTCACCACCCCGCCCCGCGTGGTCACCCCGGACGCCAGCCGCGCGCCGTTCACGCCCCGGCAGTACATCGCGGCCCACCTCGACCCGGCCAACACCGGCCCCGGCCCGGTCGGCCACGGCTTCGCCCCCGACGCCGGCGAGTCCGGCATCGGCTACTACTCCTTCGAGATCGCGCCCGGCGTCGTCGGCATCAGCATGGACTCCACCAACCACGCCGGAGCCGTCGACGGCTCGCTCGGCGAGGCCCAGTTCCGCTGGATCGAACAGACCCTGCAGGCAGGCAGCAGCCGCTACTTCGACGACGGCGGCCGGCCGGTCACCCAGTCCCGCACGGACACCTACTTCCTGCTCTTCAGCCACCACACCAGCGACACGATGGACGACGTCACGCCCGACCCGGAGAACCCGGGCGAGCGCCGGTACAAGGGCGCCCAGGTGGTCGAGCTGCTCAACCGCTTCCCGAACGTGCTGGCCTGGGTCAACGGCCACACCCACGAGAACCGGATCCACCCGCGACCCGGTCTGACGCCGGCGCAGGGCTTCTGGGAGATCAACACCGCCTCGCACATCGACTTCCCGCAGCACGCCCGGATCATCGAGGTGGTCGACAACGGCGACGGGACCGTCTCGCTGCTCACCACGCTGATCGAGTCGGACGCCCCGTACTCGGTCCCGCACGGCGACTTCTCGGCAACCGGGCTGGCGTCGCTCTACCGTGAGCTGTCCTTCAACGACATCCACATGGAGCCGGAGGAGATGGGCGTCTCGGGCGACCACAACACCGAACTGGTGCTGCCGTCACCGCGCGCCTGACCAGTACAGACGCCGAAATGCCCGCCGATTGCGCGGGTATTTCGCGTTCGGTACGGTCGGTGCCGTGCAGCTGACGCGATTCACCGATCTCGGGCTGCGAGTCGTGATGCGGCTCGCCGTCGCCCCCGGCGGCGGCGGGCTGACCACCAGCCAGGTGGCGGACGAACTGTCCATCCCCTACACCCACACCGCGAAAGTGGTCGCGCGGCTGAGCGAACTCGGCATGGTCGAGGCCCGCCGCGGTCGCGGCGGCGGACTGTCCATCACCGACGCCGCCCGTCGCACCTCGGTCGGCTGGCTGACCCGGGCGCTCGAGGGCGACGGCGAGGTCGTCACCTGTGAGGGCGACACCCCCTGCCCGCTGCGGAACGCGTGCCGCCTGCGTACCGCGCTGCGGCGCGCCCAGGACGCGTTCTACGACTCGCTCGACGGCATCACCGTCGCGGAGCTGACGTCGCCGCCGACGTCACAGACCCTGCTCACCCTCTCCCCGACCGTGGTGGCGGGGCCGGTGGCAACCTAGCCGCCCGCCTGCCGACGGCGGCGTCAGTCGCTCCCCTGCTGCAAGCGGGCCTGACCGCGGCGGACCGCGGCGGTGAGGATGCGGACACCGACCGCGATCAGGATCAGGTTTCCCACGATCTGCACCGACACGACGGCCCGGGCGACCTCACTCTTGGCGGCGATGTCCCCGAAGCCCACGGTCGAGAAGCACACCAGCGTGAAGTACAGCGAGTCGATCCTCGACAACGGTTCGTTGAAGTCGCCGGGCGCCTGCACCGACATCAGGTGGTACAGCGTGGCGAAGGACAGCAGGTACACGGGCAGGGTCAGCGCGAGGGCCTCGACGCCCTGCAGGGCGGGATACTGCGCCCGCACGATCTTCCGGATCTGCCAGACGCACAGCACCGTCACCGCCGTCAGACCGAACACCAGTCCGGCGAAAGCCGACGCCGACTGCAGGTCTGTCATCGGCACCGCGAAGTACGCCACCAACAGCAACACCGCGGTGCCCGCCGGACGCACGACCGCCCGGCGGATCAGCCTGCGGCGCTCCGCCTTCGACAGGGCCTCGAAGCGCTCAGTTTGCATCGCCCCGGTCCCGCGACTGGCTCACCGTCACGGACAGTCCGGGGTCGGTGGCGACGTTCAACGGGGACGGGCGTGCGCCCCCGGCGATCACGTGGGCACCCAGTGCGGCAATCATCACCCCATTGTCGGTGCACAGCCGCGGCTTCGGGATGCGAAGCGTCAAACCGGCCGCCGCGCAGCGCTCCTCCGCCATCGAGCGGATCCGCGAGTTGGCCGTCGCACCGCCGCCGAGGACCAGGGTGTCCACCCCGACGTCGGTGGCCGCGCGGACCGCCTTCATGGTGAGCACGTCGGCCACCGCCTCCTGGAAGCTCGCGGCGATGTCGGGGATGGACAGCGGTTCGCCGGCCCGCTCGCGGGACTCGACGTACCGCGCGACCGCCGTCTTGAGACCCGAGAACGAGAAGTCGTTGCGGGCGTCGCGCGGGCCAGTCATCCCGCGGGGGAAGGCGATCGCCTTCGGGTCCCCCGTCTGTGCCGCCGCATCCAGGGCCGGACCACCGGGGAAGCCGAGGCCGAGCAGGCGGGCCACCTTGTCGAAGGCCTCCCCCGCCGCGTCGTCCACCGTGGTGCCGAGTTCGGTGATCGGCTTGGCCAGGTCCTCCACGTGCAGCAGGTGGGTGTGCCCGCCGGAGACGAGCAGCGCCACGCACGGCGGCATCGGCCCGTGTTCGAGGGTGTCCACGGCGACATGGCCGCCGAGGTGGTTGAGCGCGTAGAAGGGCACGTCCCACGCCGCCGCGTACGCCTTCGCCGCGGCCGCACCGACGAGCAGCGCGCCGGCGAGCCCGGGGCCGATGGTGACGGCCAGGGCGTCGGGCTTGGCAATGCCGGCCTGCGCCAGGGCACGACGCATGGTCGGCACGATCGCCTCGAGGTGCGCGCGCGAGGCCACCTCGGGCACCACGCCGCCGTACCGCGCGTGCTGGTCGACGCTGGAGGCCACCTCGTCCGCGAGCAGCTCGCAGGTGCCGTCCGGGCGCCAGCGGACGATGCCGACTCCCGTTTCGTCGCAGGAACTCTCGATGCCCATCACGATCATGCTCGTTCGCCCTCCGGCTGTCCGTCCACAGTGACATCCCCCGTCGCTTCGCTCGCCACAGTGACATCCCCCGTCGCTTCGCTCGCCACAGTGACATCCCCCGTCGCTTCGCTCGCCACAGTGACATCCCCCGTCGCTTCGCTCGCCCCGGCCCGGCGCATGGTGTACGCGTCGGCGCCGCTGGGCTGGTAGTAGTTTCGGCGGATCCCGACGCTCTCGAAGCCCTCGCGCCGGTACAGCCCGATCGCGGGTTCGTTGTCGGTACGCACCTCGAGGAACACCGGTCCGCCGTGCGCGTCGGCCTCCCGCAGCAACGCCGCGAGCAGCAGCGAGCCGATCCCGTGGCCCTGGCCGGCGGGGTCGACGCCGATGGTGTGCACCTCTGCCTCCGGGTCAGACGCGGTACCCAGCAACGCGATTCCGGCGTACCCGAGTGTCGTGCCCGCGTCGTCGCGCGCCACGAAGTAGCGGTTGTGGGGCTGGGCCAGTTCGGCGCGGAACGCGTCGGCGCTCCACGGTCCGTCGCCGGGGAAGAGCGCCTCCTCCAGCTCGGCGCACCGCGCGGCGTCGGCCACCGTCATCGCGACAATGCGCGCGCTCATTTCTTGCGATCCGCCATCTCAACCGCGTCGGGACGACGAAGGTAAAGCGGCACAAGAGGTTCCGGCTCTGCGTCGGAGTTCAACGCGGCCGCGGCGACGCGAACGAGAGCGGCGGGCGACGGCGTCTCCACCGGCTCGACGGGCAGGTCGAACAGGTCCACGTGCCGGGCGGACCCGGCCACGGCCGCCGACGGCATCGGGTCGAGGTCGGCGGGCTTGTTCACCGCAGGACCCTCCACCCGCGCGCCCGCGGAGTACCGGGCCCAGTACACCTCGCGACGCCGGGCGTCGGTGACCACCAACAGGTCCCGGCCGAGCGCGGCTTCCGAGGCGATGGCGTCGAGGCTGCAGACCCCGTGCACGGGGATGCCCAGCGCGTCGGCGAAGGCGGCCGCGGTGGCCATCCCCACCCGCAGCCCGGTGAACGGGCCGGGCCCGGCACCGACGACCACGGCGTCGAGGTCCGCGGGGACGTGACCGGCCTCGGCCAGACACTCCAGGATGTGCGGCGTCAACACCTCCGCGTGCGCACGGGCGTTGACCGTGATTCGGGTGGCCAGCGTGCGCGGGGTGTCGCCGTCGAGGCGAACCACCCCCGCGGTCACGGCCGGGGTAGAGGTATCGACGGCGAGTACGAGCACGATTACCGAGGATACCCGCACGTCAGAACAGGTCTCGACGCTGCCCGTCGAGCTAGGACACCCAGCCCCACTCCGCGGTGCGCACATCGGACTCCGGTTCACGCCGCAGACGGACCAGCAGATGCCGGTCAGCGAGGTGCTCGACCACGCCCTCGCCCCACTCCACCACCACGACCGCACCGGCCAGGTCGGTGTCGAGGTCCAGCGCGTCGAGTTCGTCGAAGGTCTGGGCGCCGCCACCGGAGCCGGCCTCGCCGGCGAGACCGAGCCGGTAGGCGTCCACGTGCACCATGGCCACCGGCTCGCCGCCGCCGGGGCGCTCACCCGCCCGATGCTCGCGGGCGATGATGAACGTCGGCGAGCTCACCCGACCCTGCACCCCGAGCCCGGCCGCGATGCCGCGCGCCAACGCCGTCTTGCCCGCACCGAGTGGACCGTCGAGCACCACCAGGTCCCCGGCTGCGAGCTCGACCGCCAGCCGACGGCCGAAGGCCTCGGTGTCCTCGGCGGTGGGCAGCGCAATGCCGGTCTGCGTACGGTCAGCCACTGACGACGCTCCTTTCGGTCTGGTCCTGCTGCCGCATCGCCCGCGCGAACAGCCGGTCGATCGCGTCGGTGACTCGCATCGGGAACTCCAGCTGCACCAGGTGCCCGGCCGAGGCCACCCGCACCAGCTCACAGTCCAGCAACGCGTCGGCCATCGCCTCGGACTGCGCGAACGGGATGACCATGTCGGCGTCGCCGCAGAGCACCAATGCGGGTAGTGGCGCGACCACCGGCAGCGCCTCCGACTCGTCGTGCAGCTCGAGCGACTCGAGGAAGTTCACGATGGTGGTCACCGAGGTGTCGTTGAGCATGCCCTCCGAGAACCGCACCAGGCTCGGGCTGACGTCGGTGCCGTACGAGGCCGCGCGCATGATCGGCGAAATCACCGCGCGGGCCGCGCCCCGGCCGAACTGGACCAGTCCGGGCGACGTACGGACCGCCAACCGGAACGCGTCGATCACGGGGTTGCGCAGGTTGCGGCTCAGCCCTGTCTTGTTCAGGCCCGCGGCGGCGGTGGAGATCAGCCCCACCCCGATCACCCGTTCGTCGAACAGCTCCGGTCGCTGCCGGGCCAGGGCCAGGATCGTCATTCCGCCCATCGAGTGCCCGACCAGCAGCACCGGGCCGTCGGGCGCGACCGCGCGCAACACCGCGTCGAGGTCCCGGCCGAGCTGGCCGATGGTACAGCTCGCGACGCTCGAGGTGCCGGAACGGCCGTGCCCGCGCTGGTCGTAGAAGACCATCCGCACCGCGGCGCCCCAACGACGTTCGAGCTGACGGCGCTGGAAGTGCCAGGACTCCATGCGCAGGCAGTAGCCGTGCACGAAGACCACGGTGACCGGCGCATCGGCCGGCCCGACCTCGCGCACCGCGAGCGGGGTGCCGTCGTCGGCCGCCACGACGCAGCCCCGGTCGGCCTCCATCATCCCGAAGTCCTCGCGGGCGTACCGGTCGCGGAACCCCCGACGGCCCCGCGCCGGGCGACGGGCGACGCTGACGCCGGCCAGCGCACCGAGCCCTGCCGCCGTCACCGCGCCGCCCGCCAGCCCGGCCCGCTTCAACGGATTCACCTGGCCGCCCCGGCACCGCCGCGGCGGTAACTGCGCACCACGCGGCCACGGACGCCGGTCACCACTTCGTAGTGAATGGTGTCGAGCGCGTCCGCCCAGTCCTGGGCGACCGGACCGCCGCCGTCACCGGGCCCGAACAGGATCGCCTCGTCGCCCTCGGCCACCCGACCGGGGTCGGCGCCGAGGTCGATGACGACCTGATCCATGCACACCCTGCCGATCTGCGGGTAGCGCCGGTCGCCGATCTGCACCTCGAAACGCCCGCTGATCGCGCGCGGGATGCCGTCGGCGTACCCGACCGGCAGCAGCGCGACCGTGGTGTCCTGGTCCGCCACCCACGTGTGCCCGTAGGAGACCCCGGAACCGGCCGCAACCTTCTTGACCAGGGCCACCCGGGCCCGCAACGTCATCACCGGACGCAGCCCGAACTCGCCGAGATCGGGTACCGGGGACAGCCCGTACAGCGCAATGCCGGGCCGCACCATGTCGAAGGACAGGTCCGGCCGGGTCAGCACCGCCGCGGAGTTCGACATGTGCACCCGCTCGGCGCGCAGCCCGAGCGCGGCCGCCTGCGAAACGGCGTGACGCAGCGCCGCGACCTGGGTGTCGATCACCGGGTGGTGCGGCTGGTCGGCGTGGGCGAAGTGCGAGAAAACTCCACGGAACCGGGTCGCGCCCTCGGCCTCGGCCCGGGCCAGCCCGTCGAGCAGGTCTGCGAGCTCGGTCGGCGAGACGCCGTTGCGGTTGAGTCCCGTGTCCACCTTCATGGAGACGGCGGCGGTGGTGCCGACTGCGCGGGCCGCAGCCACCACCGCGTCCAGGTGCCGCGGCGAGGACACCGCGAGTTCGACGCCCGCGGCAATGGCGGGGGCGAAGTCGGCGTCGGGGGTGTGCAACCAGGACAACACCGGCGCATCGATGCCGCCGGCGCGCAACTCCAGCGCCTCGTCGAGTGTGGTGACACCGAGTTCGGCCGCACCCGCCGCCAACGCGGCCTTCGCGACCCGGACGGCGCCGTGGTTGTAGCCGTCGGCCTTGACCACCGCCATCAGCGCGGCGTCCCCGGCGTGTTCTCGCAGTACCCGCACGTTGTGTGCAAGGGCGTCGAGATCGATCAGTGCTTCCGCCTGCGGCGCGGGCTGTGCCTGCGGGTCACCCCGCTCCCCTGACTGGGTGGAGAATTCGGCACCCGCCGCGTGGACGTATGCCGCGACACTGGGCTTCGCGGGGATAATCATGGTCCGTCGATCCTGCCATTTTCGACCGAATCCCCAAATAGTTTCACATCCTCATGAGGTCACGGTTTGGGCACCTGTTGGGCGCGAAGAATCCGCACAGCCGCCCTGACCTGGGACAACAGTGCTCCGGCGGAAATCGGGGCCGCAGTGACCGATCTCTCACCCGCCGCCAGATTCGCGGCCAGCGAATGCGCCCGCGCCCCCATCGCCGCCGCCGTTGCCAGGTCCAGGCCCGACGCCGCCAGTGCGCCGACCATGCCGGCCAGCACGTCACCCGAACCGGGTGTGGCAGCAGCCGAACCGGCCGCGTCGTTGAGCAGCACCTGCCCGTCCGGACGCGCGATCACCGTGCACCGCCCCTTGAGCAGCACCGTGACGCCCCAGTCCGCGGCCAGCCGCCGGGTGTGCCCCACCCGGTCCGCCGCCGGATCGACGCCGGCGAGCCTCGCGAACTCCCCCGCATGCGGCGTGAGCAGGGTCGGCGCGGACCGCCCGGCCACCAGCCCCGGATCGGCCGCCAGGAGTGTGAGGCCGTCGGCATCCACCAGCACCGGCAGGTCGGTGCCGAGGACGGCCCGCAGCTGCGCCGCGGCGGACTCGCCGGTGCCCGCGCCCGGACCCACCACCCACGCCTGGACCCGGCCGGCATCCTCGACGCAATCGGCCGCAACCACCTCTGGCCACCTCGAAAGCACTTGCGCGGCAGCAGTTCCCGCATACCGCACCATCCCGGAGGTGGCGGTCACCGCGGCCCCCGCACAGAGCACCCCGGCGCCGGGATAGCGGGCGCTGCCCGCCACCACGCCGACGACGCCTTGCGTGTACTTGTCGTCGCTCGCGCCCGGCACCGGCCAGCGCGCGCCGACCTCGGATGCGGTCAACGCCCGCAGGGAGGCCTCCCCGGGCGCCAGTCCGATGTCGACAAGTTCGACCCGGCCGCAGTGTGCGGCGGCCAGCGCGTGCACCGGCTTGAGCGCGCCGAAGGCGACCGTGACCTGTGCCGTCACCGCCGGCCCGGGAGCCTCCCCGGTATCCGGGTCCACCCCGCTCGGCAGGTCGACCGCCACGATGGGCGCCGCCACCCGCCGGACCAGCGCCGCGGCGGGCGGGCGCAACGGCCCCCGCCCCGAGAGTCCCACGATGCCGTCGAGCACCAGGTCGGGATCGCCGAGGTCGGCCTCCGACCCCCGTGCCACCCGGCCGCCCGCGGCGCGCAGGGCGGCCAGCCCCGCCGCGTGTGCCCGGTCCGGGTCCAGCAGCACGGCGCGGACCGCCACACCGCGGCGGCGCAGCATCGCCCCGGCCCACAGGGCGTCGCCGCCGTTGTCGCCGGAACCGACCAGCAGGGTCACCCTGCGGCCCGCCACTCCCCCTGTGCGGGAACGCAGTTCGGAGGCCACCACCAGTTCGAGACCGTGCGCGGCGCGCCACATCAACGTGCCCTCGGGCAGTGCCGCCAGCAGCGGAGCCTCAGCCGCACGCACCTGCTCGGCCGGGTAGTAGTCCCGCATCGATGACCTCCTCGAGAAGATGGCGTCCGCCCCGTCGACCGTATCGGCTCCCGCTGCTCGACGGTTCCCACGGCGACGTCCGGGGTCTAGCCTGAAGCTATGCGTGCACCGTCGATTCACGCGCTCGGAGTCGTCTTGGCGTCCGGTCTGTTGCTCACGTCAGTGCTCACGGGATGCGCCACCACCGAGTCACCGGAAGTCTCGCTGACCGCGGGCGGATCCGCGACCGTGACGATCTCCAACATGCGGTTCAACCCGTCGATCCTGCGAATCCGGGCCGGCGACACGGTGACGTGGGTTTTCGCCGACCAGGGCACCGAGCACGGCGTGGTCTCGAACGCCAACGCCCAGGAGTACTTCGCGAGCGGCGTCCAGAGCGGCGGAACCTACAGCCACAAATTCATCCGGGTCGGCATGAGCCGGTACTTCTGCTCCGAGCACGCCAGCATGGGCGGCACCATCACCGTGCGCTGACGGGTCCAGCCTCGCTGACGGGTCTAACCTGGGGCGATGCGTGCACACTGGATGCGCGGACTCGGGTCCGCCACGGCAATCGGACTCCTGCTGGCCTCGGCCGTGGTCGGCTGCGCCGACACGAGCAAACCCGACGTCGGCCAGGCGGCACCGACCTCGTCCGCCTCGAACGCAGACCCGACCGTGGTCGTCTCCGGGATGAGCTTCCAGCCGTCCACCGTGACGATCAGGGTGGGACAGACGGTGACCTGGAAGTTCGACGACCGTGGCATCGCGCACAACGTGACCTCCGCCGCGGGCGCCCCCGCGCAGTTCGCGAGCACCATCATGACCGGCGGAAGTTACAGCCACACCTTCGACCAGCCGGGCACCTACCCGTACACCTGCACCCTGCACTCGGGGATGGCGGGCACCGTCGTCGTGCAGTGACCGCGCGGTTCGGTGACCTGCCGGTCACCKAACCTGCCCGGGTCTACTCGACGGTGACGGACTTCGCCAGGTTGCGCGGCTTGTCGACGTCGTAGCCCCGCACCTTCGCCACCTCGGCCGCGAACACCTGCAGCGGAACCGTGGACAGCAGCGGCTGCAGCAGGGTCGGCGCCGCCGGGATCTCGATCAGGTGGTCGGCGTGCGCCCGGACCGTCTCGTCGCCCTCCTCGGCGATGACGATCGTCCGCGCGCCCCGGGCCTTGATCTCCTGGATGTTCGAGACCAGCTTCGAGTGCAGCACCGCGCGCCCCTTGGGCGAGGGCATGACGACGATGACCGGCAGGCCCTCCTCGATCAGCGCGATCGGCCCGTGCTTGAGTTCGCCGGCGGCAAAGCCCTCGGCGTGCATGTACGCCAACTCCTTGAGCTTGAGCGCACCCTCGAGTGCCACCGGGTACCCGACGTGCCTACCCAGGAACAGCACGGTCCGGGCGTCGGCAAACTCACGGGCCAGGGCCCGAACCGGCTCGGCCGTCTCCAGGACGCGGGCCACCAGCGCGGGCATGGCCTCGAGATCCGCGTACTCCCGGGCCACCTCGTCCGGGTACTTGGTGCCACGAGCCTGCGCCAGCGCCAGGCCCACGAGGTAGTTCGCGGTCACCTGCGCCAGGAACGCCTTGGTCGACGCGACCGCGATCTCCGGACCGGCCCGGGTGTAGAGGACGGCGTCGGCCTCGCGGGGGATCTGCGCGCCGTTGGTGTTGCAGATGGCCAGCACCCGCGCCTTCTGGTCCTTGGCGTGCTTGACCGCCTCGAGCGTGTCCGCGGTCTCGCCGGACTGGGAGATCGCCACCACCAGCGTCGAGCGGTCGAGCACCGGGTCGCGGTAACGGAACTCGCTGGCGAGCTCCACCTCGACGGGCAGCCGGGTCCAGTGTTCGATCGCGTACTTGGCGAGCAGTCCGGAGTGGTACGCGCTGCCGCAGGCGACGACGAAGACCTTGTCCACGTCGCGCAGCTCCTGGTCGGACAGGCGCTGCTCGTCGAGGACGATCTTGCCGTCCGCGAAGTGGCCGAGGAGGGTGTCGGCCACCGCGGTCGGCTGCTCTTCGATCTCCTTGAGCATGAAGTAGTCGTGGCCGCCCTTCTCGGCGGCGGCGAGGTCCCAGTCGATGCGGAACGGGCGGCCCTGCGCCTCGTTGCCGGCGAAGTCGCTGATCGTGTAGCCGTCGGCGGTGATCACCACCACCTGGTCCTGACCGAGCTCGATGGCGTCGCGCGTGTGCTCGATGAACGCCGCGACGTCCGAGCCGAGGAACATCTCGCCCTCGCCGACGCCCACCACCAACGGGGTGGAGCGACGGGCGGCGACGATCGTCTCGGGGTGGTCGGCGTGCGTGAAGACCAGGGTGAAGGCGCCCTCGAGCCGACGCACGACCTGCTGCGCACTGGCGATGAAGTCGCCGGCCGTCGGCCCCTCCGCGTAGGCCCGGGCGACGAGGTGCACGGTGACCTCGGAGTCGGTGTCCGACGCGAAGTCGATGCCGGCCTGCTCGAGCTCGGCGCGCAGCGGCGCGAAGTTCTCGATGATGCCGTTGTGGACGACCGCGACCTTGCCGGTCGCGTCGAGGTGCGGGTGCGCGTTGCGGTCGGTCGGCCGGCCGTGGGTGGCCCACCGGGTGTGCCCGATGCCCGTGCTGCCGACAAAGCGCTCGGTGCCGGTCTCGGCGAGCTCCGCCTCGAGGTTGGCGAGCTTGCCGGCCTTGCGTTCGACGGCAAGTCCGCCGGCGCCGTCCAGCACCGCGATCCCGGCCGAGTCGTAGCCGCGGTACTCCATTCGGCGCAGCGCCTCCACCACGACGCCCAGCGCCTGGCGGTGGCCGACGTATCCCACGATTCCGCACATGGTTACCCAGCGTACTGGGGCTGCGAGCCCACGCCGACCGGCAGGTCCGGCCACCAGGACTTGCCGCCGATCCGTCGGGCGATCCGTCAGTCCGGGTCGCCCTCGGCGAGGAAGTCGGCAAATGCCGGCCACATGGTCTCCCGCGCCGCCCGACCTGTGAGCACACCGAGATGCCCACCCGGAAACGCCCCGTAGCGAACTCTCGGTGAACCGTCCAACAGTTCCGTGAGGTGGCGCACCGCGGGCTCCGGCGCCAGAACGTCGCCGCTGCCCGCGACCACCATCACCGGCACGTCGATGTCGCCGAGGCTCACCCGCCGGCCGGCGATCTGCATGTGCCCGGTCGCGAACTCGTTCGAGCGCATCACCACGTGGTAGAGCTGCCCGAAGGTCCGCCCCGGGTAGGCGTACATGTTGTCCATGAACCGGTCGACGGCCTCGATCTGCTCGAGGTGGTCCCGGTCGTCGAGGTTCGCCAGGACGGCAAACGGCCGGGTGAGGTACTTGTCGATGCTGGCCGCCTTGAAACCGAGGCTGGTCAGCGGCGCCGGAATGGTGCCGAGCAACCGGTAGAACGGCGCGACGGTGTACGGGCCGAACACCCGGTCCAGCGGGCGCAGCGTCGCGAACAACGGCACCCGCCGAAGATCGAAGGGGCTGGCGATCGGCGTCAACGACTGCAGCGGCAACTCGGGGTGCGCGGCCGCGGCGTAGACCGCGAAGATCCCGCCGAGCGACCATCCGGCCAGGTGCACACTGCGACCGCCGGCGTCGGCGCTGACCACCCGCACCGCGTCCGGCACCACGTCGTCGACCCAGTGCTCGAATCCACGGGCACGGTCGGCGAAGTTCACCGGCCCGTAGTCCACCACGTAGACGTCGCGGCCGGTCTCCTGCAGGTACTCGACGACGCTGCACCCGCGGCGCAGGTCGAAGGCCATCGCGGGGGCCGCCAGCGGGGTCACGAGCAGCACCGGCGCGCCGGTGGCCGCCCTGCGGGTCGAGCGGAAGCGGCGCACCGTGCGGTCGGGGTTGGCGTCGACCACCTCCGACGGCGTCGGCCGCAGGTCGGCCAGCCCGTCCGAGGTGATTCGCGCGCGGACGTTCTCGACCGCGCGTGCCACGCTCCGGGACGTCGGTACCGCAATGCCGAACACTGTTCGTTCCCCCTGCTCTGCTGACGACTCGACCTCGGCCGCCCGAAGTTGCTTCGAGAATCGGCTGTGGGATCGGATACGGTCATCACCGTGGCGCCGACTCCGAAGACCCTGGCCTCCCGTCTATCTAAGCGCGGTCCGCACCGGGTGCTGCGCGGCGACCTCTCGTTGGCCGGTCAACCCGGCGTGGTGTTCACGCCCGCATCGGGGTTCTCGATGCCGGCGGTGGCCTTCGCCCACGGCTGGATGACCGGCGTCGACCGGTACCAGGAGACGCTCACGCACCTGGCTTCCTGGGGCCTCGTCGTCGCCGCCCCGGACACCCAGCGTTCGCCGGTCCCCTCTCACGTCGCGCTCGCCTCGGACCTGCGCACCGCGATCGACATCTGTGTCGGTGTGCGACTGGGCCCGGGGAAGATCAGCGTCGACCCCACCAAGATCGCCTTCGCCGGTCACGGGATGGGTGCCGGTGCCGCGGTGCTCGCCGCCGCGACACACGGCCCGGCCGCCGCGGTGGCCGCACTGTTCCCGGCACCGACCGCCCCGCCCGCCGAACGGTCCGCGGCCAAGATCGCCGCGCCCGGCCTGATCGTCGCGGGCGCCGACGACCTCGAGTCGATGAACTGCAACGCGAAGTCCCTGGCGACCGCCTGGGACGGGCAGGCCATCCTGCGCACCGTGGACGGCGCGTCCGCGAGCGGACTGGCCGAGGGCCGGCGCCTGTTCGGCGCGCTGGGGCTCGGCGGTTCCGAACGCAAGACGCAGAAGACGACCCGTGCCCTGCTCACCGGCTACCTGCTCTACCACCTGCTCGGCGAGACGGAGTACGAGCCGTACGCACTGCCCGGCGCGCAGCTGCCCGGCACCCACGCCGTGGACCCGACCGCCGCGACGGATCACACCAGCCAGCTCTTCACCCGGTAGGCCTCGACGCGGTCCGGCTCGGGTTCGGGTGCACCGGGAGTCGCCGCCGCGGCGTCGGTCCGGTCCCGCTCGCGGGACTCGTCGGCGCGCCGGAGCACTCGTCCCGCCGACGGACCGGCCCGTACGAATGGCGGTTCCACTGGTGTCCCACAACGCAATTGGTGTGCACGCAGCGCCGCCGCGCGGTCTGCCGCGGCAATCCTGGACCGGACGTCGTCCAGCGCGACGGCATGCTCGGCCAGCAGCCGGTCCGCCGCGTGCCGGCTCGTCACAGCGGCCCGGCTTCGGCCAGGTCGGCACCCGAGTCACCGCCGGCCGGCGCCGGTTCCGCGGCCAACGGCCGAGCGGCGGACTCGGTGTCGGGCAGCGGCGATTCCGGGTCGAGACCGGACCGAACGGGTCCGGGTCCAGGCTGCACCTGCGCCTGCTCTGACCCCTGTTCCTGCTCCGAGCCCGACGCCTGCTCCGGCGGTTCCGGCTCGGGTCCAGCCGACGCGGGTTCGGCCACCCGGGTGTCGAGCACCCCGCCCCCTGCGTCCTCCCCGCCCTCGGTGTCCTCCCCGCCCCCGTGAGTGTCCGCCGGCCCGCTCGCCGGGGGGTCGATTGCCGGTTCCACACCGACGTCGGCGGCGACGGGGTCGGCATCGATCCGGTCCAGCGCATCCGTGAGCAGGTGCCGTGCCCCCTCGACCGCCCGCGTCGTCGCGTCGCAGAGCGCGAGGAACGCGGCGGCCTGCGACTGCACGTGTGGGACAAGAACTTCGCGCAGCCACGATGCGCCTGCGTCGGCCGTGCGAGTGATCATCAGGTCCACCTCGGCCGGGGTGTGCCCGGCGACAAGGGGTGCGTCGAAGCCGGCGGCAACCTCGGACGCGGCGTCGAGTGCGGTCCGGGCGACGCGGACCGCGTCCGTCATCGCCTCGTGCACGACGGCAACCCGTGCGCATTCCTCCCGGGCCCGGCCCAAGTGCGCGCCGATCCGCTCGCGGGCCGCGTCGGCGGCTTCGCCCGCCCAGCCGTCCGCGAGGTGACGGACCAGGTCCTCCTGTCTCGTGCATTCCGCACGGAGCACCTGGAGGGCGGCGCCGACCGCGTCCGCGTCCGCCTCTCGGTCCGCGAGGTCCGTGCCCCACCCGGACGCCCGCGCCCGCAACTGATCGCAGGTGACGCCCGCCTCCGCACGCGGGAGGAATTCCGCGAAGTACCCGTCGCCGCGGACCCAGGAACCGGCCCCGTTGGTCACCGGCGTTCCCCGCCCAGCGAGGTCCCGCCGTCGAGGAGTCGGGCGTTCTCGGCGTCCTGACGGACGTAGCGGTCCACGGTCACGGCCAGCCGACGCGCGTCCTCCGACGTCGCGTCCGCGAGGGCCTGAATGCGTCGGGCCAGGCCGTCGAGGCCGCGGCCTCTGATCGCCGTCGCCGCCGCACTCACGGCCGTGGCAGACTCCCGCAACCCGTTGGCCACGGTTCGCAGCCCCGCCGCGTCCAACTCGAGGCGCTCGCCCACCCCGCTGTCGTCCTCACCCACTGAGCCCCCTCGCGGAATGCACCCGTCACTGGGTCAGACGCGGCGGCGGCTCAATCGGTTCCGGCGCACTGTGGACGCGGGTGAGAGCGCGAGAATCGGTCGGGAACTGACGAGGGTCAGACCGACGCGACGTGGCCCGCGAGGTCGTCGGCGAGCTTGCGCGCCACCTCGATCTCGGCCGCCTCCACCATCACCCGCACCAGCTGCTCGGTGCCCGACGGCCGCAACAGCACCCGGCCCGCCTCGCCGAGGATCTGCTCCGCCTCGGCGACCGCCGCCAGCACGGTGGGCGCGGTGGCGACCGCGGCCTTGTCGCTGACCTTCACGTTCACCAGCACCTGCGGGAGGGTGACCATCGCCGCGGCCAGTTCGGCCAGAGTCTTGGAGGTCTGCGCCATCCGGCCCATCAGCCGCAGGCCGGTGAGCACGCCGTCGCCGGTGGTGCCGAAACCGGGCAGCACGACGTGTCCGGACTGCTCGCCTCCGAGGCTGTAGGAGCCGTTGCGCAGTTCCTCGAGCACGTACCGGTCGCCGACCGCGGTGGTGCGGACCTCGATGCCCGCCTCGCGCATCGCGATGTGCAGGCCCAGGTTGCTCATCACCGTGGCGACGAGGGTGTTGTCGACCAGCTCGCCGGAGTCCCGCATCGCCAGCGCCAGGACGGTCATGATCGCGTCACCGTCGACGATCGCGCCGGTGGCGTCGACCGCGAGGCATCGATCCGCGTCGCCGTCGTGCGCGAGCCCGAGGTCGGCGCCGTGCTCGACGACCGCGGCCTGCAGGACGTCGAGGTGCGTCGAACCGCAGCCGTCGTTGATGTTCAGTCCGTCGGGGTCTGCGTAGATCTCGATCACCGTGGCTCCGGCGGCCCGGTAGGCCTGCGGTCCGACTACCGACGCGGCCCCGTTGGCACAGTCCACCACCACGGTGAGTCCGTCCAGCCGATGGCTGTTGCCGCGGGCCAGCTGGGCGAGGTAACGCTCGGCGGCGTCGTCGGCGACCCGGACCCGGCCGATGCCGGCGCCGGTGGGCCGGGGAATCAGGTCGTGGTCGGCGATGGCCGCCTCGATCCGGTCCTCCGACTCGTCGTCGAGCTTGTGCCCACCCGCCGCGAAGATCTTGATGCCGTTGTCCGGCATGGGGTTGTGCGAGGCGGAGATCATCACGCCGAGCGAGGCCTCGTAGGCGCCGGTGAGGTAGGCGACGGCGGGGGTCGGCAGCACGCCGACACTGACCACGTCGACTCCCGCGGCGGTGAGGCCCGCGGTGACCGCGGCCTCGAGCATCTCGCCGCTGGCCCTGGGGTCTCGGCCGACGACGGCGGTCGGTCTCGGCACGCCGCGCTCCGAGAGCGCCAGCACCGACGCGGCAGCGCCCGCAATACGAAGTGCGAGCTCGACGCTCAGCTCCGCGTTGGCAAGACCGCGAACGCCGTCCGTCCCGAACAACCGACCCATGAATCAGACCCCTTTGAGTACCTACGACAAGAGCAGGCGTCCGGTACTGCTGGACGCCTGCTCTTGTTGGTGAACAGGTGCCGGCACCAACCCCGGAGGGCGGCGCCGGCGACACATCAGCGCTTGGAGTACTGAGATGCCTTACGGGCCTTCTTCAGGCCGTACTTCTTGCGCTCGACGGCGCGGGCGTCACGGGTGAGGAAGCCGGCGCTCTTGAGAGCGGGGCGGTCCTCGGGCGTGACCTCGATCAGGGCCCGGGCGATGGCCAGACGCAGGGCGCCTGCCTGTCCGGACGGTCCGCCGCCGTGCAGCAGGGCGACGATGTCGAAGGACTCGGCGCGCTCAACGGTGACGAGCGGAGCCTTGATCAGCTGCTGGTGCACCTTGTTGGGGAAGTAATCCTCCATGGTGCGGCCGTTCAGCTTGAACTCGCCGGTGCCGGGGGTGAGGCGGACGCGGACGACAGCCTCCTTACGACGGCCGACGGTCTGCACGGGACGGTCGATGTAGATCGGGGCGGGCGCGACGGCCTCGACCTCGAACTCCTCGACGATCTCGGGCTGGTCCGCGGAGGCGAACTCCTCCACGACGGTCTCCTCGACGATGACCTCGTCGTTCGACACGTTCTGCTCTTCCGGCGCGGTCACTGGGCCACCTGCTTGATCTCGAACGGAACCGGCTGCTGCGCGGTGTGGGGGTGGGTCGGGCCTGCGTAGACCTTCAGCTTGCCGGCGATGGCGCGGCCCAGCTTGTTCTTGGGGAGCATGCCGGTGACGGCCTTCTCCACGAGACGGTCCGGGGTCCGCTCCAGAACCTCTCCGACGGTCCGCGACTTCAGACCACCGGGGTAACCGGAGTGGTTGTACAGGAGCTTGCCGTCGCGCTTGTTACCGCTGATGGCAACCTTGTCCGCATTGATGATGACGACGAAGTCGCCGCCGTCGATGTGCGGTGCAAAGGTGGGCTTGTGCTTGCCGCGCAGCAGATTCGCTGCCTGGACGGCAAGGCGGCCGAGCACCACGTCAGTGGCGTCGATGACGTGCCACGTGCGGGTCACATCTCCGGCCTTCGGGGTGTACGTAGACACAGAACTTCCTCGTCATATCGTGTAGCTGCTGGCCAACGCGCACGGTGCGGATGTTCCCGGCGGCCAGTGGAGACCCAGGAACCCGTGATACGGGCGGCACGTGAATGCCCCGCCGTAACGCACGCCGACTGCGTACCTTACCGCCCAGGTCAGGGCCTGGTCAAAAGCTGGCTCCGGGGACACCGCACCGACGGCGCCGCCCGGGCCCGCACCGCTCCCCGCGCAAGCACCCCCACGGCGTCGGGGCCGGCGACGAAGGCGGTCACCACCGACGCGACCGCGTCAGCTCAGCGCATCTGCCAGTTGCGCTACCGCCCAGGTGATCTCGTCACGCTCGACCACGAGCGGCGGCGCCAGCCTGATCGTCCCCTCGTGCGCGTCCTTGGCCAGGATCCGGCGAGCCAGCAGGCGTTCGCAGATCACCCGGGCGGGCGGCTGCCCCGCGGCCAGTTGCACCCCCGCCCACAGTCCCCGACCGCGCACCGCCGTCACCCGGTCGGACGGCAGCGCCCCGAGCAGGGTGTGCAGGTGCGCACCGAGTTCGCGGCTGCGGCCCTGGTACTCGCCCGTCCCGAGCATCCGGACCACTTCCACGGCCACGGCGCAGGCCAGCGGGTTGCCGCCGAAGGTGCTGCCGTGCTGACCCGGCCCGATGACACGCAGCACCGGCCAGTCGGCCACCACCGCGGAGACCGGGACCAGACCGCCGCCGAGCGCCTTGCCCAGGATGTACACGTCGGGCACGACGTCCTCGTGATCGCAGGCGAAGGTTTCTCCGGTCCGACCGAGGCCGCTCTGGATCTCGTCGGCCAGCATCAGCATCGAGTGCTCGTCGCACAGTTCCCGGACCGCGCGGAGGTAGCCGTCCGGCGGGACCAGCACCCCGGCCTCGCCCTGGATCGGCTCGACCAGCACCGCCACGGTGTTCGGTGTGACCGCCGCCGCCATCGCCGCCGCGTCCCCGTACTCGACGGTGCGGAAACCCGGCGGGTACGGCCCGAATCCGTCGTGTGCGTCCGGGTCGGTGGAGAACCCGACGATGGCGATGGTCCGGCCGTGGAAGTTGCCGGCGCAGGTGATGATCTCCGCCTGGTCCGGCGGCACACCCTTCACGTCGTATCCCCAGCGCCGGGCCAGTTTCAACGCGGTCTCGACGGCCTCCGCGCCGGTGTTCATCGGCAGCACCGCCTCCTTTCCGCACAGCCCGCTGACGGCCTCACAGAAATCGGCGAACACCGAATGCTGAAAGGCCCGGCTCGTGAGTGCGAGGCGACCGAGTTGAGAACGTGCGACCTCGACAAGACGGGGGTGTGCATGGCCGAAGTTGAGCGCGGAGTAGCCGGCGAGCAGGTCCAGGTAGTCGACGCCGTCGATGCCGCGCGCCCACACGCCCTGCGCAGACTCCAGCACCACCGGCAGCGGGTCGTAGTTGTGCGCACTGTGCGCCGCCGCTCGCGCGAGTTCGGCCTCCGTCTGCGCCGTCACCGGCACCAGCGGTTCGCTGGGCGGAAGTTCGGAGTCTCTGGGATCGGTACTCATGTCCACTCCCCCTGTTCGAGGTAGCCACGAGAGCCACGTCTGCGACCCCGCCGCGGCGGCTGTCGTCAGTATCCGCGCACCACCGCGGCGCCGCCACCGAACCAGGCCGGCCGCGGTCCCTGCCACGGTCGGCCGAGGATGCACCCGCCGGGACGAACCCCGGGAAGGGCCGCCGGCAACCGCACACCCGACAGCCGGCGCCCGGCCCCGGAAACGCGAAATGCCCCGCACCACAACCCCTATAAGGAGTCGTGATGCGAGGCATTCGCAAAATATGTACGGCGGTGACCTACTCTCCCACACCCTGTCGAGTGCAGTACCATCGGCGCTGGAGGGCTTAGCTTCCG
>NZ_JBFUHZ010000023.1:0-122956 GCF_056402135.1 Rhodococcus sp. P4_C10
GCTCAGGGCGGCGGACGTGGCGGCGCACAGGGTGGCGGCCGCGGCGGCAGCCAGGGCGCCGCTGCCGGCGGCGGTCGGAGCTCCGGCGGACGCGGACGCGGCCAGGGCTCGGCCCAGCCCACCGTGATGTACAGCAGCGAGTCCCCGCGGTCCGGCGGCTCGCAGGGCGGCGGCAACGCCAACGGCCAGCGCCGTCGCGCCACCCGCCCCTAGTTCGACACCCCTTAGTTCGACACCACGTAGCGGTGCACGCCAGTCATGGCCTCTGCACCGCTTTCGTGTTCCTGCACCGCGGTGCACCCCTCCAGCCGGCGTTCGACGGCGTCGGGGTCGATGCCCCACCCGATCAACACCAGCGTCGTCGTGCGCGGCTCCCCGCGCGCCCAGCCGACCCGCTCGAACCGGATGTGCGGGCCGACGGCCTGCAGCAGGTACTTCTGTCGGTGTCCCGCGACCGCGAAGTGGACGAAACCCTTGACCCGGTACAGGCCCGGCGGACGGTCCTCCAGGAACGCGATCAGCGCCCGCGGGTCCATCGGCCGCGCACCGACGAAGCTGACGCTGTCGTAGCCGTCGTGCAGGTGTGAGTGGTCGCCGCAGACGGCGTCCCCGCAGGCATGGTCGTGGCCGTCTGTCTCCGTGAGCAACTCGTCGAGACTCAGCTGCCGCGGGCCGTCGTCGGCCCGGGCGGCCTCGTCGAAGAGCAGCCGCGGGTCCACCCGGCCGTGCTCGGTGCACAGCACGGGCGCCCGGTCGTTCAGCCCGGCCACCACCGCGACCACGCGGTCGCGCTCGGCCTCGGAGATCCGGTCGATTTTGTTCAGCACCACCAGGTCCGCCATCCGCACGTGCAGGTCGAGCTCCGGGTGCCGGGCGCGGCTGTCCTCGAACTCGGCGGCGTCGACGGTCACCACCAGTCCCCCGTAGCCGATGTGGGGGTTCTCGCTGCCCAGGATCATCCGGACCATGTTCCTCGGCTCGGCGAGCCCACTGGCCTCCACGACGATCACGTCGATGTTCGAGCGTGGGTGCGCGAGCCGGTCGAGCATCTCGTCCATCTCGCTGACGTCGACGGCGCAGCACAGGCACCCGTTGCTCAGCGAGACCATGGAGTCGACCTGGCCCGCCACCATCATCGAGTCGATGTTCACGGAGCCGAAGTCGTTGACAACCACACCGATTCGCACGCCGCGGTTGTTGCGCAGCAGGTGGTTGAGCAGGGTGGTCTTGCCGGAGCCGAGGAAGCCGGCGACGAGGATGACCGGTATCAGCCGCTTCGCCACTCGTCGTCCCTCCATTCGATTGCCGCACCCATCCTAGGTGGGTGCGGCAGTCGAAGGCGAAGGGTCAGCCCTGCGCGGCGCCGCCGTTGAGGATCCCCAGCAGCTTGCCGATCAGCTCGGAGAACAGGCCCAGGTTCTCGGCGGTCGCGAAGTCCTGCAACCCGTCCAGCCCGACCGCGTCGAGCAGGGTGCGGATGGTGGCCAGTCCGCCGAGCAGGTCGTCGGCCGGGGAGGCGTCGGGCACGGCTGCCTTGGGGGTCGTGAACTTCGGTGTCGTGGCCTTGGGCGCGGCCGTCTTCGGTGTCGTGGTCGAAGGCGCAGTGGTCGCGGGCTCAGCCGTCGACGGCGCAGTGGCGGCCGGCGCGGCGGTCGTGGTCGGGACCGCCGCGGTGGTCGAGGGGTCCGCCTCGGCGGAGGCCACCGGGGTGCCCATCAGGTAGTTCACCGCGCCGGTGATGATCGCGATGGCGTGCTTGAGCTGGCCGTCCTGGGTGTCCAGCACCGCGGCGTCGTCGGGGTTGGAGCCGTTGCCCATCTCCACGAACACCAGCGGGACGGTGGTCAGGGCGGGCCCGGCGATGTCGCTGCGGCTCTGCAGCCCGTCGACGACGCCGGCGTAGTTCGCCGGGGTGAAGCCGTTCTTGACGTAGGCGTCGCGCATCAACTCGGACGCCTGCAGGCCCGACGTCGACTGCACGGCGTCGACCTTCTGGTCCGGCACCGGAAGCGTCGGCACGATCATGTGGAAGCCGTGGTCGGCCGCGTCGGCGCCGGCCGCGGTCGAGTCCGCGTGCACACTGAGCGCGAGGTCCGCGGCGGACGCGTTCGCCGCCCTGGCCCGCTCGTCGACGCAGCCGCCCCAGCCGGTGTCGTCGGCGCGGCTGAGTACCACCTTGGCCCCGAGCGTCTCGAGGCTCGTCTTCACCAACTGGGAGACGTTCCAGGTGATGGTGTGCTCGGGCACGCCGCCGAGGCTCGTCATGCCGGTGGTCTGGCAGTCCTTGGTGCCACCGCGGCCGTCGTCGACCTGCTTGGCCAGGTTCTCGCTGTGTCCGGTGCCCTGGTGGCCTGGGTCGAGGAAGACCGTCTTGCCGGTCAGTGGGGTGGGCTGGTCCGCCTCGGGCGCGGCCACGGCCACGGCGGGCACCAGCATCGCGGTGAGTGCGGTCGCGGCCAGCGCGGCGGTCAGGGTCGACTTCTTCATCGGCTGGTAGTCCTCACAACATCAGTAACACCGGTCACATGTGCACCGAGTGAAACAGTGTTTGCACCCACCCACGAGCATCGATCTCGCTTCGGCATCGAACCGTTGGGAATCCGTGACCTTCCCCACACGGCCGGCGGGCACGCATCCGAACGAACCTTCAGACACCTGAACGAACCCCGGACAGCAGAAAACCCCCCGCCTGAGGCGAGGGGTTTTCTGTTCGGGTGGAGCTAAGGGGACTCGAACCCCTGACCCCCACACTGCCAGTGTGGTGCGCTACCAGCTGCGCCATAGCCCCGTGTTCAGTTGTGCTCCGCAGCAGGGCTTGTCTTGCTCCCTGCTTGCCTGGACGAAGTTACACCATCGCCGCCGCAGGCTACAAATTGGCTGGTCACGGCCCTGGTTGCCACATCGGCCCCACCGACGCGAACGGGCACCACGGCGGGTCTGCCGCCGGGTGCCCGTCCGTCGAACGTCAGTTGAACTGGGACACCCAGTCGGGGTCGCCGAGCGCGTCGATCAACGTGCCGTCGTGGACCACCGTCGGGGTGCCACGGGCGCCGCTGGCCGCCAGCGCCTCGCTGCCCTTCTTCGCCGCCGCGGACGCGGCCTCGACCTGGGTGCCGTCGGAGATGCAGGCGACGGTCGCGTCGTCGGCGCCCGCGTCCTTCGCGATCTGCGCGAGGTCCGCGTTGGAGTGATCGGACTTGCCGTTCTCCGGCGGCAGGTTCGCCGGGGTGAACAGGGCACCGTGGAACGCCGAGAACGCGACCGCGTCACCCGACTTCGCCACGCACATCAACGCGCCGGCCGCGCGGGTCGAGTAGTCGCCGCTGGCCGAGAGCCGGTTGAGGAAGTCGAGGGTGTGGTACCGGACCGCGAGCGTGCCCTCGTCCACCTTCTGCGCGACCTCCTGGCCGTTGGTGTTCTCGAGCTGCGCGCAGTAGGGGCACAACGGGTCCTCGAAGACGTCGATCGTGTTCTTCGCGTCCGGAAGGCCGAGCAGGACCGCGCCGTCGTCGGCGACCGAAACCTGCACCGCGGTGTTCGACACCCCGCCGTAGCCCTCGTTACGAGGCTTGCTGCGGCTGCTCGTCCACAGCACGCCGCCGATGACGAGCACCGCGATCACCAGGATCGCGAGCCCGCCGAGGATGTACGTCGACCGACTCGAGGAAGCCTGCGGCGTGTACTTGCCGGGCTTGGGCTTGGGCTTGTTCGAGCTCACTGATCAGTCCTTCGCATCCGAATTGCAAATAGTGGCTTTACTCTGTCACCTCAGGCTGAGCCGCCCCTGAGAGCACCGGCCGCGACCGCGGACCGAGCGAGAAGGGACTGCGCGGGAACACGATCAGCCATCCGGCGAGCGCGAGAAAGCCGACGTCGCGGGCGATCTCGCGGGCGTAGTCCCAGCCGTCGACGTCCGCGGCGCCCCCGCCGCCGAAGCACCCGCAGTCGATGGACAGCCCGCGGGCCCACACCGAGACGATGACGGCGATCAGCACCACCAGCACCGCCGCGGACGCGATCGCCGCCACCCGCACCCCGAGTCCGATCAGCAGCAGCAGCCCCAACGCGATCTCCAGCATGGGCAGGGTGTTCGCCACCGGCCGCACCAGCGACTCGGGCAGCAGTTGGTACGCCCGCACCGCGACCTCCGTCTGCGTCGGGTCCACGAACTTGACTGCGCCCGAGATCAGCCAGACCGCGGCGAGGCCGAGTCGGGCGAGGAGGCTGACGATACGAATCCACACGCGCCCCACGCTACCCACCGCCGGGGACGCGGCCCGCGTAGATTCACGGACATGCCCGACTCGACGCCGGCAGCCGGGGGCGCACTGCCCCACGATTTCGACCACACCCACGCCGACGTGTCCGGCGGTTGGCTGCGGGCGGCCACCTTCGGCGCGATGGACGGACTGGTCACCAACACCTCGCTGATCGCCGGCGTCGGTGGCGCCGGCCTCGAGCCGCGGTCGATCGTCCTGAGCGGCGTGGCCGGCCTGGTCGCGGGGGCGTTCTCGATGGCCCTCGGCGAGTACACCTCGGTCTCCACCGCCAACAAGCAGATCGACGCGGAGGTCCGGGTCGAGGCGAGTGCCCAGGCCCGGCACCCGGAGGCGGAGCAGGCCGAACTCGTCGGGATGTTCGTCGAGATGGGCATGAGCGAGCCGACCGCGGCGGCCGCCGCCGCCGAGGTGCACAACGACTCCGACCGCGCGGTGACCATCCACCTGACGCAGGAACTGGGCGTCGACCCGACCGAGCAGCCCTCGGCGCTGGTCGCGGCGGTCTCGTCGTTCCTGATGTTCTCGATCGGCGGGATCGTCCCGCTGATCCCCTACCTGCTGGGGTTCGCCTCGCTGGCCGCCGGTCTGGCCGCGGGCGGCGCCGGCCTGCTGGTCGCCGGCGCGCTCGCCGCCGGGTTCACCTCGCAGTCGCGGGTGCGCGGCGCGCTGCGGCTACTTGTGTTCGGGACGATCGCCGTCGGCGCTACGTACGCCGTCGGCAGCCTCCTCGGCGGCGGGGTCCCCGGCTGACGCCTGCGGGACCCGGTTCGGCGCCACCAGCCAGAACGCGATCGGGAGCAGCATCAGCGCGCCCGTGACCGCGAATGCCACCCCGTACGAGAGGTACTGGGCCAGCACGCCGGCGATCAGCGGGCCGGCCACCACGCCGACGTCCGAGGCCATCTGGAAGGTGGCGAGGACCGGGCCGCCCCGGGCCTTGGACCCGATCACGTCGGCGACCGCCGCCTGCTGGGCCGGGTTCATCAGCCCGGACCCCATGCCCGCGACCAGCGAGAGCGCCAGGAACACCAGCAGGTTCTCGCTGAACCCGAGCACCGCGGTCGCGCTCCCGCTGACCACCAGCCCGGCCAGCACGAAGGGCCGCCTTCCGCGCAGGTCCGACATCCGCCCCGCCGGGATCTGCACCAGCGCGTTGCCGACGGCGTACACGGTGAGCGCGACACCCGCCAGCGCGGTGCCCTCGTCCAGCGCCTCGACCACGAACAGCGGCACCATCGCCACCCGGACGCCGAACGACACCCAACCGTTGGCGAAGTTCGACATCAGTGCCGCCCGGTACGTCGCCGAGGCCAGTGCCTGGCGCAGCGTCATGGTGATCGGTGCGCCGGTGGTGTCCGGTGAGGCGAGCGCCGACCCCTTCAGGCTCACGTAGACCACCGCCGCCGCGATGAGCAGCGCCACCGCGTAGATCAGGAAGGGCGCGCGCAGGCCGAAGCCCGCCAGCGCGCCGCCGAGCAGCGGGCCACCGATGGTGCCGAACAGGAAGGACGTCGCGTACAGGCCGGACACCCGGCCGCGGATGCCCGGCGGCGTGATCCGGATCAGCAGCCCGAACGCGGACACGGTGAACATGGTGGACCCGACGCCGCCGGCCGCCCGGAACAGCAGCAGCTGCCAGTAGTCGCCCGCGAACGCGACCGCGCCGGACGACGCGGCGACGATCAGCAGCCCGGTGAGATAGGTGGGGCGCTCCCCCAGCCGCTGCACCAGGGCACCGGCCAGCGGCGCGAACAGCAGTCGCATCAGGGCGAACACGCTGATCACCGCGCTCGCCGCGATGTACCCGACGTCGAAGCTGCGGGCGAACTGCGGCAGCGCCGGAGCGACGATGCCGAACCCGAGGGCGATGACGAAGCTGGCCGAGACCAGGACCCAGATTTCGCGTGGCAGTTTCGCTGCGGTGGTGTGCATGATTACCGCAGAGCCTAGTCAGCGGCCGGACTGGTCAGGCGCCCGCTCCCAGCGCCCGGGACACCAGCTCCCGCGCCTCGTCCTGCACCCGAGCGAGATGCTCTCCGCCCCTGAACGACTCGGCGTAGATCTTGTACTTGTCCTCGGTGCCCGACGGCCGCGCGGCGAACCAGGCGCCCTCGGTGCACACCTTGAGGCCGCCGAGCGCGGCACCGTTGCCGGGCGCCACCGTGAGCGTCGCGGTGATCGGCTCGCCCGCCAGCTCGGTCGCGGTGACCTGGTCCGCCGACAGCGCCGCCAGGGCCGCCTTCTGCTCGCGGTCCGCCGGCGCGTCCACCCGCGCGTAGACGGGGCTGCCGTACCGCTCGGCGAGGTCGGCATACCGGGCCGACGGCGTCCGGCCCGTGACGGCGAGGATCTCCGAGGCGAGCAGCGCCGCCGCGATGCCGTCCTTGTCGGTGGTCCACACCCGGCCGTCCCGGCGCAGGAACGACGCGCCCGCGCTCTCCTCGCCGCCGAATCCCAGTTCCCCGGACAGCAGCCCGGGGACGAACCACTTGAACCCGACCGGCACCTCCACCAACTCCCGGCCGAGCCCCGCGACCACCCGGTCGATCATCGACGAGCTCACCAGGGTCTTGCCGACCTTGGTGCCCGGCGCCCAGCCGGGCCGGTTCGCGTAGAGGTAGTCGATGGCCACGGCCAGGTAGTGGTTCGGGTTCATCAGTCCGCCGTCGGGCGTGACGATGCCGTGCCGGTCGGCGTCGGCGTCGTTGCCGGTGGCGATGTCGAACCGCTCCCGCGCGCCGATCAGCGAGGCCATCGCGTCCGGGGACGAGCAGTCCATCCGGATCTTCCCGTCCGTGTCCAGCGTCATGAACCGCCAGGTCGCGTCGACCAGCGGGTTCACCACAGTCAGGTCGAGGCGGTGGCGCTGCGCGATCTCACCCCAGTAGTCGACACTCGCCCCGCCCAGCGGGTCGGCGCCGATCCGGATGCCGGCGCCGCGGACGGCGTCGAGGTCGACGACTGTCGGCAGGTCGTCGACGTAGGTGCCGAGGTAGTCGTACGGCCGGGCCGCCCCGGACAGCGCCCGCGCGAGCGATACCCGGCGGACCCCGGCCAGTCCGGCGGCGAGCAACTCGTTGGCGCGCGCCTCGATGGCCGAGGTCGCGTCGGAGTCGGCGGGGCCGCCGTGCGGCGGGTTGTACTTGAAGCCGCCGTCGCGCGGCGGGTTGTGCGACGGCGTCACCACGATGCCGTCTGCCCGCGCCGTGGCACCGGATGCGTTGTGCCGCAGGATCGCATGGCTCACCGCCGGCGTCGGGGTGTAGCGGCCGCGGGAATCGACCAGCACCACAACGTCGTTGGCGGCCAGCACCTCCAGCGCGGACGTCCAGGCCGGTTCGGAGAGCGCGTGGGTGTCCCGCCCGAGGAACAACGGGCCGTCGACGCCGTGGGCCGCGCGGTACTCGACGATGGCCTGCGTGGTGGCCAGGATGTGCGCCTCGTTGAACGCTCCGTCCAGGCTGGACCCGCGGTGCCCGGACGTCCCGAACGCCACCCGCTCGTCCGGGTTCTCGGGGTCCGGGGTCCTGGCGTAGTACGCCGTCACCAACTGCGGGAGGTCTTCGAGGTCCCCCGGCTGCGCGGGTAGGCCTGCTCGCTCGTGCGCCACGGTGGATCTCCTAGCTCGGTCGGACGACTGCTCTCGTCATTCGATCACGCGAACATCGCGTGCGCCGCGGCGAACCCGACCGATGCCGCGGTGAGCCCCGCGACCAGGGTGGCCGCGACGTTGGCCAGCGCGTTGCGGCGGTCGCCGCTCTCGAGCAGGCTCACCGTCTCGTAGCTGAAGGTGCTGTAGGTGGTCAGTGCCCCGCACAACCCGGTGCCGAGGATCGCCATCACCTCGCCGTCGCTGGCGACGGCCGCACCGGTCAGCGTGCCGAGGATCAGCGACCCGATCACGTTGACCGTCAGGGTGCCCCACGGGAAGGGGCCCTTGGCGCGCGACTTCACGGCGCTGTCGATCAGGTACCGCGCGGGCGCACCGACCATTCCGCCGAGAATCACCAGCAAGAACATCACGGCCGGTCAGTCCCCCTTCTCGGTCAGGGCGCCCGCGGCGAACCTGGCGGCCGTCAGCCCGGCCAGTGCGGCTCCCAGTGCCAGCAGCAACGTGCCGAAGAGGTAGAAGACGGCCACCGGGAGGTGTCCCTCGTAGGCCAGCCCGTGCACCTCCACGGCGTAGGTGGAGAACGTGGTGAAGCCGCCGAGGAATCCGGTGACCAACAGGGGGCGGACCAGCGCGGGCGCGCTGTACACCTCGGTGACGACCACCGTGACGATCCCGATCAGGAAGCAGCCGAGGACGTTTGCCAGCAGGGTCGCCCACGGGATGTGGCCGGCCTCTGCGGGGATCGCCCGCTCCAGGCCGTAACGCGCGAGCGCCCCGAGTCCCCCGCCCACCGAGATGACGGCCAGCACCGTTCCCTCCGGCTTCACCTCCCGGTTTCCAGCCCCGAAAGCCGAAATCGCGCCGCCGCGAGCACATCCTCGACGGTGTCGGCGAGCACCTCGAGGCGCGCGCCGACGCCTGGCGCGGACAGCACCCGGAGCCGATCCGCAGGTCCGAGCGGCAGCCGGGAGGCCAGGCCGTAGGTCTGCGCCGCCGCGTCCCCTGGCAGCTCCACGAGCGCGGGGAAGACCGGCGCCGACAACCCGCGACGGCGGGCGAGTTCGCCGTACACCTCGCCGAGTTCGGCGACCCGGTCGTCGAGAAGGCCGATGACGCCGTCGCCGATCGCGGACCCCTCGTCCGGCCATGGTGCCACCTCGGCGCGCGGGTACGGGGCATCCGCCAGCCAGCGCTCGACCCGGATCCGTTGCGTGCCCTCGCAGTCGAGCAGCAGCCGGCCGCCGGCGACGGGCCGCGCGCTGACGATCCGGGCCGCCGTCCCGATGTCGGTGCGTTCGTCGCCGCCGCCGACCTCCTGCCCCCGGGAGATCAGCACGACCCCGAAGCTCATCCGGTCCGGGTACGCGGTGCACTCCTCGATCATCACGAGGTAGCGCGGCTCGAAAACCTGCAGCGACAACAGTTCACCCGGCAGCAGCACCGCACCCAGGGGAAACATCGGGAAAGCGTCCACCGTGCCAGCATGCACCACCGCGGCGACGTCCGCAGACCCGTGGCCCGGCCAGGCGGACTGTGGTTCACTTGTGAGGTTGATCACCCAGCAAACTGGGAGGGATCTCATGGCCCGAGTAGCCAGGCCCGCCGCAGTCTCGAAGTCCCGGCCCGCCGCAGTCTCGAAGTCCCGGCTCACCACGGTTGTATTCGCCGTTCTCGCAGTGGCACTCACGTTCCTGCCGGTGGCGCACCCACAGCCGACAATTCCCCGACCGGACCCCGACCCGTTCTACGCGGCGCCGCCGGACCTGGCCGGGCGCGGCAACGGCGACGTGCTGCGGTACCGACCGGTCGACGTGTCCCGGTTCGGCAATGCCGACGGCTGGCAGATCCTCTACCGCTCCACCAACTCCACCGGAGGACCACTCGCCGCGGTCACCACCGTGATGGTCCCGCGCGGCGGCGTGGACGGTCCGCTGGTGTCCTACCAGGCCATCATCAACTCGCTCGGCACCGAATGCGGCCCGTCGCACACGTTGTTCAACGGCCAGCTCGAGGAGGCCCCCGCGTTGCGGGTGCTCCTCGCCCGCGGCTGGGCCGTCGCACTGCCGGACCACCTGGGCCCGTACAGCGCCTACGGCGCCGCCCGCCTCGGCGGCCAGGTGACGCTCGACGGGATCCGGGCGGTCCAGCGCCTGCCCGAAGCCCGGCTCGGCCGCAGCCCCGTCGGGCTGACCGGCTACTCCGGCGGCGGGATGGCCACCGCGTGGGCCGGCGCACTCGCCCCGACATACGCACCGGAACTGCCCATCGTCGGCGTCGCCCCGGGCGGGGTGCCGGCCAACCTGAACGAGCTCGCGACGGGCCTGGGCACCGCGCCGCACCCGCTGTTCGGCCTGGCCTTCGCCGCGACCCTCGGGCTCGAGCGTGAGTACCCCGGCCGGATGACGGTCAGCGCCGACCTCAGTCCTGCCGGGATGTCGCTGCGCGACCAGATCGAGAACGACTGCTCGCAGGAGATCATCGACGCGGGCGCCAACCGCAGTGCCGCGGAGGTGGCGAAGGACCCCATGCAGATCGAGTCGCCCATCGCCCGTTCGGTCTTCGACGAGAACAGCGTGCTGTTCTACGGCGGCGCCCCGCGCGCGCCGGTGCACATCTGGCAGGGCAGCGGCGACGTCCTCGCCCCGGTCGGCTCGGTCGCCACGACCGTGCGCAACTGGTGCAGCGCCGGCACCCGGGTGCAGTTCGACGTCGTGCCGGGCGACCACGGCCCCGCCGCGATCGCGGGGATCCCCGGTGCCTTCGGCTGGCTCGGCGACCGCTTCGCCGGGGCACCGGCGCCGAGCAACTGCTGAGCGCTCCGCAAGCTCAGGACGGCAAGGGGCTCAGGACGGCCAGGGCGGCAACGGCGGCTTGACCCACATGATCTTCTCGTCGGCGTGCGCCGGCGTCGCCAGCGGATGCGCCTGGTGCGCGGCCGCCCAGCGCGACTTCTCGTCGAGCAGGGACGCCACCACGGTCCAGGTCTCCCGCGTGCTCGGCGGGTTCACGTCGGCCGCACGGGCCAGTTTGCGCAACCGGTCGTCGGGCAGTGCCAGCAACTCCGCACCGCTGATCGCGCGTTCCCACACGTAGCGGGCCAGGCCCACTGCCTTGTCGCGACGCATCCGGTCGGCCAGGTCGGTGTGCGCAAAGTCGACATCGTCGGGCTCCATCTGCGGGCACCTCCTTCTGCGGGTTCCGAGCCTATCGAGTGGGTGCGGCGTTTTCAGCCCTCGGGTGCCTGGTTGCGGCCCCGCCCCCGCCGTGAGGTCGGCGGCAGCCATCGCCGGACAACGACGAAGGCCCCGGACCGTGTGGTCCGGGGCCTTCGTTTCGGTGGAGCTGCCGGGAATCGAACCCGGGTCCTCTGCCGAATCGCTAGGGCTTCTCCGTGTGCAGTTCGCTAAGCCTCTACTTGGATCTCCCGGTCTCGCGAACAAGCCGTGATGACGATCCCAGTCACTGTTTGATGTCCCGTTCGACTCCGTGACCGAGCCGCGCGGTAAAGCCCTCTAGCTGATGCCAGTACCCGACCCGAGGGCGAGATCGGACTGACAGACACGCTTCGCTACTTAGGCAGCGAGAGCGTAGTCGCGCTGATTGGAATCGGCGCTTATAGGTTTGCAGCGACGCTTACGGTGGTCTCTTGCCTGCACCGACACGCTTCCCCTAACTCAACGTACAAAGTCGAAACCGTTCAGCCCCGTACGTCCCCAGCAACTTGCTGGGACCACATACTGTAACGCCCCGCGGCGCGGAAATCATCCCCATTAACGCGCCCGCGTGTCGTGGCCGTCCCATACCACGAAAACACCTGGACGAACGTCCAAAATGAACTAGCCTGCGGGGAATCCGTCAGCTATTTCCAGGGGACACAGAACACACATGACACCAATCGCCACGCGGCGCCGCCGCCGGTTCGTCCAGGCCCTCTCCGCCGCGCTCGTGTTGGCTGTCGGTGGCGCCACCATGGCGGGCGCGTCGCCCTCCCCCGCCCCGGTGACCCCCGGCGACGATCCCGTCTACGGCCTGGCGAACGGCTGTTACGCCCTGCAGTCCGAGCCGACCGGACAGTTCGTCCGGCTCACCCCCGAGGGCTACCGGGCTAACGGCGCGACCGTCGGCGACGCCGAACCCTTCCGGGCTCACGCCGCCCAGCTCGGCCGGTTCATGTTCTACGGCCCCGGCGGCAACATGCTCGCCCACGACACTGCGGCCGCGGTGGTCCCCACCCGCGACGCCCTTCCGACCACGGACTGGACACTGACCCACACCGACGGCGGCTACAGCATCACGGCCACGTCCAACGGCAGCCAGCTCACCGCCACCGGACCCGACCTGCGGCTCACCGACCCCGGAGTGAACCCCGCCGGCGGCCGCTTCTCCCTGGTGCCCACCGGCGGCTGCGCCGACTTCCCCGACTCCGAGGTCGACGCCACCGGCACTCCCCTGGCCGGCACCGGCCCCAACGGCGAGGTCCAGGGCTTCATCGACGCGCACGTCCACATGACCGCGAACCTCTTCATGGGGGGCGACGTGCACTGCGGCAAGCCCTTCGACCCGCAGGGCATCACCGCGGCGCTGAAGGACTGCCCCGACCACGGGTCGGACGGGATGCCGGCCCTGCTCGAGAACATCATCTCGCACGGCTCGCCGTTCGAGGAGCACGACACCACCGGCTGGCCGACCTTCGCGGACTGGCCCGCCCAGGACTCGCTGACCCACGAGCAGACCTACTACAAGTGGGTCGAGCGGGCGTGGCGCGGCGGCCTGCGCATCTTCACCAACCTGCTGGTCAACAACCGGGTCCTGTGCGATCTGTACCCGCTCAAGTCCAAGTCGTGCAACGACATGGACACCATCCGTCTCCAGGCCCAGCAGGCCCACGAGATGCAGGACTACATCGACGCCCAGTACGGCGGCCCCGGCCGGGGCTGGTTCCGGATCGTGAGCTCCCCCGAACAGGTCCGTCAGGTCGCGGCCGAGGGCAAGCTGGCCGTCACCCTCGGCATCGAGACGTCCGAGCCGTTCGGGTGCAAGATCGTCAACGACGTACCGCAGTGCACCGCCGAGGACATCGACCGCGGCCTCGACGAGGTGTACGCGTTGGGCGTGCGGCAGATGGTCGTCACCCACAAGTTCGACAACGCCTTCGGCGGGGTGCGGTTCGATCCCGCCGTGCAGGGCGTGGCCGTCAACGTCGGAAACTTCCTGAGCACCGGCAAGTTCTGGGAGGCCGAGCCGTGCACCGGCGCGGCGAAGGACAACCCGCTGCTCAGCCTCGGCGAGGGTCCCGCGGCGGCCACCGCCGCGCTGCCGCCGGGCGTCACAACCCCGATCTACCCCGAGGGCCCGGTGTGCAACACCCGGGGCCTGACGCCGCTGGGCGAGCACATGATCCGCGGCATGATGAGCCGCGGCATGATCGTCGACATCGACCACATGGGCGTCAAGACGGCCGACGCGACGATGAAGATCCTCGAGGACGCCAAGTACTCGGGTGTGGTGTCGAGCCACAGCTGGTCCGACACGTCGATGTACCCGCGCATCTACGCGCTCGGCGGATTCGTCGCGCTGTACGCCAGCCAGCTCGAGCCGCAGAAGGCCAAGCCGGGCCAGGACCCGAAGGCCGATCGCGAGCCCGGTTTCGTCGCGAGTTGGCGTAAGGCCCGCGAGGCCCGCAGCGACAAGTTCTACTTCGGCTTCGGTTACGGCGCCGACACCAACGGCTTCGGCCCGCAGGCCGCGCCGCGCGAGAGCGCCGAGACCGACCCGCTGCAGTACCCGTACACGACGTTCGACGGCGGCACCGTGATGGATCGCCAGCGCACCGGCGAGCGCGTCTTCGACGTCAACACCGATGGCGTCGCGCAGTACGGCCTGATCCCGGACTGGATCGCGGACATGCGGATCGCCGCGGGTGACGACGGCGACCAGATCATCGAGGACATGAGCCGCGGGGCCGAGGCGTACCTGCAGATGTGGGAGCGCGTCGCAAAGTAACGGCCTTTCCTCTCAACCCACGCGGCGGGGGGGGGGGGGGGGGGGGGGGGGGGGGGGGGGGGGGGGGGGGCAGTTGCGCAATGTGGTGCTGGTCGGGTGCAGTGGCACCGGCAAGACCACGCTCGCCGAGTCGCTGGCCCTCGCGTCCGGCGCGATCGGCCGGGCCGGCCGGGTCGCGGACGGGAACACCGTCGCGGACTACGAGGACATCGAACACCAGCAACAGCGCTCGGTTCAGCTGGCGGTGCTGCCGCTGGAGTGGAACGGCCTCAAGGTCAACCTGATCGACACCCCGGGCCACCCCGACTTCGACGCCGAGGTGCGGGCCGGACTCCATGCCGCGGACGCCGCGGTGTTCGTGGTCTCCGCCACCGACCCGGTGTCCGCACCCACCCGCGCGCTGTGGCGCGAGTGCGCCGAGGCCGGCATCCCCCGTGCCATCGTCGTCTCGAAACTCGACGTCGCCCGCAGCGGATTCGACGAGATGCTCACCGCCTGCCACGACGCGTTCGGGCTCGGCCCGGACTCGGTGCGACCGCTGTTCCTGCCCGTCTACCGGGACGGCCGTCCGTGCGGTTCGATCGACCTGCTCACCGGCCGCAGCTACGGCGAAGCCGGCCCGCACCCCGACGCGGACGCGGCGCGCGAGAGCCTCGTGGAGGCGATCTCCGGCCAGGACGACACGCTGATGGAGCGGTACCTGGCGGGCGAGGAACTCGACGCCGAGGCGCTGGCCGAGGGGCTGCGCCGCGAGGTCGTCGACTGCGCCCTGCACCCGGCACTGGCCGTCACCGACAACGGGCTCGGGGCCGTCGAACTGCTGGACCTGGTGGCCACCGCGTTCCCGGACCCCACGCGCCGCGGCGGACGCCACGGCCCCGCCTGCGATCCCGACGCGCCGCTGTCGGCTCAGGTCCTCCGCATCACCGGCGACGCGTACGTCGGGCGGATCAGCCTGGTCCGGGTCTTCGCCGGGACGCTGCGACCGGACACCCACGTCCGCGTCGCGGGCAACGACGAGGGCGAGGAGCGGGTGACCACGCTGACCGGGCAGTTCGGCAAGCAGCAACGGCCGGTGCCGGAGGGGATCGCGGGCGACCTCGTCTGTGTGCCGAAGCTGACCGTCGCGCGGATCGGCGACACCCTCGGCGACGGCGAGCATCCCACGGCCCTGCCCACCTGGCCGCTGCCGGACGCGCTGTTGCCGATCGGCGTCGAGGCGCACAGCAAGACCGACGACGACAAGCTCTCCCAGGCCCTGACCCGGCTCACCGTGGAGGACCCGGCGCTGCGCCTGGAGCAGAACGCGGACACCCACCAACTGGTGCTGTGGTGCACCGGCGAGGCCCACGCCGAGGTCACCCTCGACCGGCTGCGCAACCGGCACGGCGTGCACGTCGACACGGTGCCGTACCGGGTGGCGTTGCGGGAGACCTTCGCCGGCGCCGCCGCCGGGCACGGCCGACTGGTCAAGCAGTCAGGCGGGCACGGGCAGTACGCCATCTGCGACCTAGAGGTCGAGCCGCTGCCGACCGGCACCGGCTTCGAGTTCGCGGTCCGGGTCGTCGGCGGCGCGGTGCCCAAGAACTTCGTACCGTCCGTCGAGAAGGGCGTACGCACCCAGCTCGCCAGCGGCGTCGGCACCGGTCACCCGCTGGTCGACGTGCGGGTGACGCTGGTCGACGGCAAGGCCCACTCGGTGGACTCCTCCGACTCCGCCTTCCAGACCGCGGCCGGCCTGGCCCTGCGGGACGCGGCCACGCACACCGACATCCGGCTGCTCGAACCGGTCTCGGCCGTCCGGGTGATCCTTCCCGACGACTACCTCGGCGCGGTGCTCAGCGACCTGTCCGCACGCCGCGGCCATGTCCTCGGCACCGAGTCGAGCGAGCCGGGGGTCGCGCTGCTGCGCGCCGAGGTCCCGGAACTCGAACTCTCCCGCTATCCGACAGATCTGCGGTCATTGACCCACGGCACCGCGGAGTTCGCCCGCGCGCACCTGCGGTACGAACTTATGCCGGCGGCGGTGGCCGCCCAGTTCACCGGCAACGGCCACCCGCCTACCTGAGCGTCAGCGCATGCCCTTCACACGGCGCCCCAGCTCGCGAGTGACCTCGCGCTCCGCGGTCCGCCGCGCCAGGTCCTGACGCTTGTCGTAGTCCTGCTTGCCCCTGGCCAGCGCCAGTTCCACCTTGACCTTGCCGTCGTTGAAGTACATCGACAGCGGCACCAGCGTCTGGTTGCCCTCCCGGGTCTTGCCGACCAGGTGCTCGATCTCCCGCTTGTGCAGCAGCAGCTTCCGGGTGCGCCGCGGCGAGTGGTTGGTCCAGGTGCCCTGGGTGTACTCGGGGATGTGCAGGCTGCGCAGCCAGACCTCCCCGTCGTCCACGGTGGCGAACGCGTCGACCAGCGACGCCTTGCCCTCGCGGAGGCTCTTGACCTCGGTGCCGACGAGGGCGATGCCGGCCTCGTAGGTGTCGATGATCGTGTAGTTGTGGCGAGCCTTGCGGTTGCTTGCAATGACCTTGCGGCCCTTTTCCTTCACGTCTGGGCCCCTTCAGTCCACGCGTGCGATGTTCGGTGTCTCCACCAGGATAGGTCGAACGGGCAACTGCTTATTCCCGCACGTACAGCCGGAGCGTCACGTACGCCGTGACGGCGGCCATTCCGACGCCCACCAGCACCAGGAACGGCGAGACCAGCAGCACGTCGCTGTTGGAGATCTTGGCCACGATGTTGGCGTCGTAGACGTCGGTGAGCACGTCGTCGATGAACAGGTTCTTCGCGGTGAACAGCGCGACGATCGCGAGGACGGCGCCGACCAGCGCGGCCGCGATGGCCTCCAGCAGGAACGGCAGCTGGGTGTACCAGCGGGTCGCGCCGACCAGCCGCATGATGCCCACCTCGGCGCGACGGGTGAAGGCGGCGATCTGGACCATGTTGGCGATCAACAGGATCGACGCGATCGCCTGGACGATCGCGATCGCGAACGCGGCGTTGCGGATGCCGCCGAGCACGCTGAAGAGCCGCTCCACCAGGTCCCGCTGGTTGAGCACGCTGTCCACGCCGGGCCGGCTGGCGAAGGTGTCGTTGACCACGCCGAACCGGTCCGGGTCAGACAGCTTGACCTTGAACGAGGCCGGCAGCGCGTCGGGGCTGACCATGGACGCCAACTCGGGCTGGTCCTTGAACACCCGATCCTTCGCGTCGGCGACCGCGTCGTCGCGGTTGAGGAACTGGACCGAGACCACGGAGTCGGTGTTCTCGAGGTCGGCACGCAGGTTCCGGCAGAGGTCCTGGGTGCAGCCGGGGTCCGAGACGGACACGTCGTCGGTGAGGAAGATCTGCACCTCGACGCGGTCCAGGAAGATCTGCTGGGTCTTGCCTGCCATCTGGACGACGAGCAGGCCACCGCCGAACAGGGCGAGCGAGATCGCGGTGGTGAGGATCATCGCGATCGTCATGGTCAGGTTGCGGCGCAGGCCGGTGAGGACCTCGCCGAAGATGAAGCTGGCACGCATCGGAGTTGACTGTCCTTCGTGTGGTCGGGGTGGGTCGGCGCTGGCTCGGTGTTGCGGCTAGCGCCCCACGCCGTAGACACCGCGAGCCTCGTCGCGCACCACGCGACCGAGATCGAGTTCGACCACCCGGCGCCGCATCGAGTCGACGATGTGGTTGTCGTGGGTGGCCATCAGCACCGTGGTTCCGGTGCGGTTGATCCGTTCGAGCAGCAGCATGATGTCGCCGCTGGTGTCCGGGTCCAGGTTGCCGGTCGGCTCGTCGGCGAGCAGGACCAGCGGCCGGTTCACGAAGGCACGGGCGATCGCGACCCGCTGCTGCTCACCGCCGGAGAGTTCGGTGGGCAGGCGGTCCGCCTTGCCGGACAGACCCACCAGGTCCAGCACCTCGGGCACCGTGCGCTCGATCATCGCCCGCGGCTTCCCGATCACCTCGAGGGCGAACGCGACGTTCTCGGTGACCGTCTTCTGCTGCAGCAGCCGGAAGTCCTGGAACACGCAGCCGATGGACTGGCGGAGCTTGGGGACGCGGCGGGCCGCGAGCCGGTTGACGTGGAACTCACCGACGTGGATGTCGCCCGAGGTGGGCGTGTCCTCCTTGAGCAGCAGGCGCATGAATGTCGACTTCCCCGAGCCCGACGGGCCGATCACGAAGACGAACTCGCCCTTGTCCACGGAGACGTTCACCTTGTCCAGGGCAGGCCGCGACGAGGTCTTGTAGGACTTGGACACATTCTCCACGCTGATCACGAGGAGCCAGTTTAGCCATGTTCACGGCGTGCCCATCCGGGTAACGGCGTGGCCGCAGGCCAGGCCGTCAGCGGGCTGCGGTCACGGGGAGCTCGGCGTCGGTTCCGGCGTCTGCGACGTCGGCGTCGGCGTCGGCGTTGGCGGGGCCTCGCCCACCACGCCGGGCGGTAGTTCCACCCCGGACGGGATGCTCATCCCGGGCGGCAGCACGATCAGCGGCGGCTTCGCCGGGGTGGTCTCCGTGGTCACGGACGGCTCGGCGGACGGGCTCGGCGACGGCGTCGTCGGGGTGGGTGTGGTGGAGGTCGCCGGCCGGCTGCTCGACCGCTGCTGCTGCGGCTGCGCCTCGGGCTCGGCGGTGGTCCGCGCCGGCGCGGGCGACTCCACCGGATCCGGCGGCGGCGGATTGAGATAGACGTAGAACACCGCCGTCGCCAGGAAGGCGACGACGAGGAGCACCGTCGAGGTCCGGACACGCCCGCCGAGAAGGCGCTTCGGCACCTTCTCGTACCAGCCGAGAACGGGCGAGTCAGGCCCCTGCTCCGCGGTCACGAGGAATGATCCGGCTGGGAGGCATGAACCGGCTGGTCGGTGATCAGCTCCGGGCCGACGAGGATCCCCTCGCGGCGCAGCCGCTCCGCGACCCGGGCCCGCAGTTCGCGTCCCACCTGGAACTGCTTGCCGGGCAGGGTGCGGGCCACCATCCGAATGTTCACCGTGTCCACCTCGATGCTCTCCACTCCCATCACCGACGGCTCGTCGAGCAGCAGCGGCTCGAGGTCCGGGTCCTCGTACGCCTCCCGGCCGACGCTGTGCAGCACGTCGTTGACGTGGTTGATGTCGACCGTCGCCGGGATCGGGACGTCGACCACCGCGCGTGCCCAGTCCTTGGAGAGGTTGACCACCTTGACGATCTGACCGTTCGGGATGGTGATCACCTCGCCGTCGGACGAGCGCAAGCGCGTGACCCGCAGCGTCACGTCCTCGACGGTGCCGAGCGCCGCGTCCCCGGCGCCGACGGCCATGATCGAGACCACGTCACCGAAGCCGTACTGCCGCTCGGCGATGATGAAGAACCCGGCCAGGATGTCCTGTACCACCCGCTGGGCCCCGAAGCCGAGCGCGGCACCGAGGACGGTGGCCGGCGCGACCAGGCTCGACACCGCGAAGCCGAGGCGTTGGAGCACCTCGACGGTGACCAGCACGTAGACGATGGTGATGAGCACCCAGGTGATCACCTGTGCCAGCGCGTGCCGGTGCTTGGTGGCCTCCGAGCGCACCAGCGCGTCGCCCAGGCTGTAGTTCAGGTCGATGCGGTCGGTGATGCGGTTGCCGGCCCAGCTGAGGAAGCGCGCGACGATCAGACCGCCGAGCACGTACAACACGATCTCCAGGAAACTGGTCTTCAACCAGTGACTGAGGGTCGCGGTATTCTCCGGCAGCAGGCTGAACGCGAGGACCGACAACTAGTTCTGCTCCCCGCGCATCCGCCAGCGGATCCCGGACTCGAGGAAGCCGTCGATGTCGCCGTCGAGCACCGCGGACGGGTTGTTGACCTCGTACTCGGTGCGCAGGTCCTTGACCATCTGGTACGGGTGCAGCACGTAGGAACGCATCTGGTTGCCCCAGGAGCTGCCTCCGTCGCCCTTGAGCGCGTCCATCTCGGCCCGCTCCTCACGGCGCTTGACCTCGAGCAGCTTGGCCTGCAGCACCCGCATGGCCGAGACCTTGTTCTGCAGCTGCGACTTCTCGTTCTGACAGGTCACCACGATGCCGGTGGGGATGTGCGTCAGCCGCACCGCGGAGTCGGTGGTGTTGACCGACTGGCCGCCGGGGCCGGACGAGCGGTAGACGTCGACGCGCACGTCGTTCTCGTTGACGTCGATGTGGTCGGTGGTCTCCACCACGGGCAGCACCTCGACCTCGGCGAACGAGGTCTGACGGCGGCCCTGGTTGTCGAACGGGCTGATCCGCACCAGGCGGTGGGTGCCCATCTCCACGGAGAGGGTGCCGTACGTGTAAGGCGCCTTGACCGCGAACGTCGCGCTCTTGATGCCGGCCTCCTCGGCGTACGACGTGTCGTAGACCTCGACGCCGTAGCCGTGCTTCTCGGCCCAGCGGATGTACATGCGCATCAGCATCTCGGCCCAGTCCGCGGCGTCGACTCCGCCGGCGCCCGAGCGGATGTTGACCAGCGCGTCGCGCTCGTCGTACTCACCCGACAGCATGGTCTTGACTTCCATGGCCGCGATGTCCTCGCGCAGGCTCGCCCGCTCCGAGTCGGCGTCCGCCACCGCGTCGCCGCCCTCGTCCTCGGCGAGCTCGTAGAGGATCGGCATCTCGTCGAGCCGCTGCCGCAGGCCCTCGACGCGGCGCAGTTCGGCCTGCGCGTGGGACAGCTGGCTGGTCACCTGCTGGGCATGGTCCTGGTTGTTCCACAGGTCGGGGTCTGCTGCCTGATGCTCGAGTTCGTCGATGCGTCGGCGCAGCTCATCCACGTCCAGCACCCTCTCGACCGTGGTGAGAGTGGTGTCGAGCTCGGCAAGGTCTGCGGAAACGTCGGGTTGCACGGTTCCCAAGGCTACCGGTGCCGGCCGACAGCCGGCGCCGCGGTCGTCGTGGGGCGGTCCGTGGTGCCCGCCGCCCGCACGGGACGGCGGTCCGGAGGCACAGTCGAGTAGGTTCGTCCGGTGACCGATCTCGAACTCGCACTGAGCATCGCCGACGACGCCGACACCATCACCCGTGCCCGGTTCGGCGCGCTGGACTTGAAGGTGGACGACAAGCCGGACCTGACGCCGGTCTCCGACGCGGACCTGGCCGTCGAGCGCGCGGTGCGCGCGAGGCTGACCGCCGAACGTCCGGACGACGCGGTGCTCGGCGAGGAGTTCGGCGGCGACGCCCGGTTCGAGGGCCGGCAGTGGGTGATCGACCCGATCGACGGCACCAAGAACTTCGTGCGCGGTGTGCCGGTGTGGGCCACGCTGATCGCGCTGCTGCAGGACGGCGTCCCGGTGGTCGGTGTCGTCAGCGCGCCCGCCCTGACCCGGCGCTGGTGGGCCTGCGCCGGCGACGGCGCGTTCACCAGTTTCGACGGCGGCGCGGCCGCACAGATCTCGGTGTCCGCGGTGGACCGACTGGGTGCCGCGAGCCTGAGCTTCTCGAGCCTGAGCGGCTGGCGCGACCGTGGCATCCGTGACCAGTTCGTCGATCTCACCGACGAGGTGTGGCGGGTGCGCGGCTACGGCGACTTCTTCTCCTACTGTCTGCTGGCCGAGGGCGCGCTCGAGATCGCGGCCGAGCCCGAGGTGTCGCTGTGGGACCTGGCGCCGCTCGACCTGCTGGTCCGCGAGGCCGGTGGACGCTTCACGTCGCTGGACGGCACCGCCGGCCCGCACGGGGGCAGCGCGGTCGCGAGCAACGGGCTGCTGCACGACGCGGTGCTCGAGCGTCTTCGCGCCTGACCACAGGAGGACCCTGACCACAGGAGAACGTAGTGCCGAAGACGACCATTCCCCACCCGCCGCGCCGAGTGCCGTTCGTGGGGGACGTGTTGGGCCTGAACACGGTCACGCCGAACCAGACCACGCTGAAGCGGTTCGAGGAGATCGGACCGCTCTACCGCCGCTCGATCATGGGCACCGACCTCACCTTCGTCGGTTCTGCGGACCTGGCTGCACAGGTCTACGACGAGGCCGTGTGGGAGAAGTTCGTCGGCCGCCCGCTCGAGAGTCTGCGGCCGGTCGTGGGCGACGCACTGTTCACGGCCTACAACTGGGAATCGAACTGGGCGAAGGCCCACGAGGTCCTGCTGCCGGCATTCACCAAGGAGGCGATGGTCTCCTATCACGGCACGATGACCGAGGTCGTCGACGAGCTGTGCACGAGCCTGGACACCCACGCCGGCGAATTCGTGCCCGTCGTCGAGCAGATGGGCAAGCTCACCCTCGAGGTCATCGGCCGCTGCGGGTTCGGGTACACCTTCGACTCGTTCGGCGGCGCCGAGCACCCGTTGGTCGGCGCGATGAGCCGCACCCTGACCCACGCGCAGAGGTCCGCCCTCCCGCTGCAGTTTGTCGGGAAGTTGCTGCGGCGCAAGGAGGAGAGGCAGAACGAGCTGGACCAGGCACTGCTGGTCCGCACGGTCGACGAGGTGATCGAGGAGCGGCGGACCACCGGCGAGCGACGGTCCGACCTGCTCGACCGCATGCTGCACCCGGACGGCGCCATCGAGCTCGACGCCGAGAACATCCGCAACCAGGTGCTGACCTTCCTGGTAGCCGGCCACGAAACCTCGGTGAACGCCCTCGCGTTCGCACTGCACTTCATCGCGCAGAGTCCCGAGATCGCGGCGCGCATGCGCGCCGAGGCCCGCGACGTCGTGTCGAGCGGCGAGGTGACCTACGACGATGTCCCGCGCCTTCGCTACACCCGCCAGGTGATCTCCGAAGCGCTGCGCCTGTGGCCGACCGCGCCGGGGTTCTTCCGGTCGACGAAGCAGGACACCACGCTCGGCGGCCACGACATCTCGGCCGGCGAATGGGTATTCGTGCTCCTGCTCGCCGTCCAGCGCGATCCGGCCTGGGGGCCCGACGCGGAGGAGTTCAACCCGGACCGGTTCGCTCCGGAGAACAGTCGCGGCCGCGCAGCGGAGCTGTTCAAGCCGTTCGGCACCGGGATCCGGTCCTGCATCGGGCGCCAGTTCGCGCTGCACGAGATGACGCTGGCCTTGGCCACCCTGCTCGTGCGCTTCGACGTCGAGCCCGAACCCGGGTACGCGCTCGCGGTGGAGGAGACGTTGACGCTGCGCCCGAAGGGACTGCGGCTCAAGTTCACTCGCGTCGAGGCGTGAAGGTGGACGGCGAAAAGCTGCCGCTCAGGCGTTGACGACGACCTGTGCGACGGCCGGCCGCGAGTGGTGTGGGCACCAAGCGATGGCCCGTTTCCATCTCCGAAAAGGTAGTGACACGCGCCACTTTCCGGCGTAAACTAGTACACATGTTCGAAATGGGGGTTCGGGAGACGCCGCAGAATCTGCGGGTTACCCGGACACCTGCGACTGCTTCCGGCCCGCCGACTACGTCGTCGACTACGACACCGGACCCCGGGCGCTGGCCGCACTGCGTGAGTTCGCGGTGGCCGAGAACATCGCCACCGCCCACAAGATCCTCACCCTCGCCGCGTTCGCCCGCCGCAGCATCGAGGACGACATCGACCGCCTGGGCGAGTACGCCGCCGCCGAACGCGGCGGCCGCGGTGCCGAAACCGAAGCCGCCCTGGCGCTGGCCCTGTCGGCGACCACCACCCGCCGCTACCTCGCCGTCGGAGACCAACTCGACCACCACCTCCCACTGACCCGGGCGGCGTTCCTTGCCGGGAGGCTGGACTACCCGCGGGTGCGGATGATCTGTCAGTGCACCGACCAGATCAGCGACGCCACCCTGACCGTTCTCGAACCGTTGGTGGTCGACGCCGCCCTGCAGTCCGCGCCCGGCCGACTGGCTCGGGAGATCATGCGACTGCTGATCCGCGTCAACCCCGACGAGGCCGAGCAGGCACGTAAGCGCCGGGAGCGGCACGGCCGCCGGATCTCGGTCACCCCCGACGCCCACGGGATGGCAACCCTGTTCGCGACGCTCACCGCCGCCGAGGGCCTGATCGTGGAAGGACTGATCGAACAGATCGCAGCGACGGTCTGCCCACGGGATCCGCGGACTCGGGCGAACCTCCTGGTCGACGGATTCGTGGCGCTGATCCACGGCGAGCAGCACCTGGCATGCCGGTGCGACGACGCGGGATGTCGGACGAAACTGCTGCCGGTCCACGTGCGTGAGCACGGGCACGTCGACGTGCAGGTCCATGTCGACCTGGAGACGTTGCTGGGGTTGGTGGACGATCCGGCCTTCATGTCCGGGCACGGCCCCATAGACCCGGAGATGGCGCGGCGGATGGCCGAAGACGCGACGTGGCAGGCGATCATCTCCGATGCGCGGGACATCAAGGCCCGTAAGAGCCGGGGCGACAATGGGATGACGAGCACGACGGTTGATGTCGGCGAGTACCGCGACGAGGAAGGCAGTGAGTTCACCGAACCCGGCACCTCCGCCCCCGGCGTCCCCACCCGAACCCGCAGCCGTCGCCGACCTGCCGGCACCACCCCACCCCGCCGGGACGAACCACCACCGACCTGGCACGAATCCCCGCCCCGCACCGACCTCACCACCGAACGCACCGTCGGAGACATCCTCGACTCGATCACCGCGAACCCCGACCTGCTCGCCGGCGAATTCAGCGACGGACACGGCGGATACGACCGCCCACCCCGCGGGGCCCTGACCTACCGACCCTCCGCGGCCGTCCGACGGGCAGTGTTCGCGAAGTACTCCACGTGCACGTTCCCCGGTTGCACCGTCCCGACCCACCGATGCCAGTTCGACCACATCGTCGAGTTCGACCACACCCACCCCGAGCGTGGCGGCTGGTCCGTCGAAACCAACGGTGAACCGGCCTGCACCCTGCACCACCAGGCCAAGACCGACCGACACTTCCGCGTCATCCGCCTCGAGGGAGACGTGATTGTCTGGACAAGCCGCAACGGCGCGGTCGGCGTCACCCTCCCCGACCGCTACACCCCGTCACCACCACCGCGTCCGGCGCCACCACCGACGCCGCCAGAGCCTCCACCACCGGACTGGTCACCCGCCGACCACGAAGCCGACGATTCTCCGGACCTGGCGATCTACGAACCGACCTGGTGGGAGACCCACATGCGTCCGGGTGACCTGCCCCCGACGTTGGACGAGCTGACGACCGTCACCGACCCCGAGCATCTGGCACACTGCCGACGACTCCGTGCCCGTCACGCCGAGCACCTCGGCGTCGTCCACGCCCGATACCTGCTCGCACCCCCGCCGTTCTAGACGTCCACACCGACTAGAACACGGCGAGCGCGAGCAGCGCGAGTACGGGGAATACGCCCTGCAGGGCCGCCGCCCGCAGGTAGGCGGCACCGGTCGAACCCAGCACGACGGCGGCACCGATGATGCTGACCAGGCAGAACACGACGATCGCGTGCCCGCCGACTCCCCCGATGACCAGACCGACCACGATGCCGATCGCGAGGAAGAGGTTGTAGTAACCCTGGTTGTACGCCAACGGCCGCGTCACCTCGGCGTCCTGCTGGCTGGTCAACCCGAACCGTTTCCACACCTGCGGCCGCGTCCACAGCAGGCTCTCCATCGCGAAGATCGCGACGTGCAGCAGAGCGGCGAGGGCGGCGAAGACCTGCGCAATGACCGGCATGGGGAAACGATCCCACAATCTCCGGCCACCCTCGCGGCGTAGCACACCACCACTCCCCTCACAAGGTCCCGGGGCAGGACTCCCTCCCCCGAATCCCCGGCCTCCGGGCGGACCTCTCGCCCCTTCCGAACCCGAAGACTCGAGTGGACCGATTCACCACCTACCCGAGGAGCACGGTGCGAAACATTTCCAGGCGGGCGTTCCTGACGGGCCTCACGGCCGCGCCGATCGCGTTGTCCGTCGGATGCGCTCTCGGACAGTCCGGTTCCACCGCGGCGCCCGCCTCCCCCCCGAGTCCGCTCGGGCGGCCGCTGCCGATCCCGCCGTTGGCGCCGTCCACCGTGGACGCGGCCGGCACCCGGCACTTCACCCTCTCCGCGGGCACCGGCAGTTCCGAGCCGATCGCCGGGAAGCGCACGGCCACCTGGGGTTACAACGGGTCCGTCCTCGGCCCGACCATTCGGGCCCGCCGCGGCGAGGCCGTCGCGTTCACCGTCGACAACGCACTACCCGAACCCACCACGGTGCACTGGCACGGCATGCACCTGCCGTCCCGTTTCGACGGCGGCCCGCACCAGACCATCGAGCCCGGCGCCACCTGGGCACCCGCGTGGACCGTGAACCAACCCGGCGCGACGCTCTGGTACCACCCGCACCCGCACGGCTCCACCGAGAAGCACGTCTACCGCGGCCTCGCCGGGCTGTTCATCGTCGACGACGACGTCACCGACTCCGCGGGGCTGCCCAGCGCCTATGGGGTGGACGACATCCCGCTGATCATCCAGGACCGGCGCCTGACCGCGGACGGCACGCTCGACGAGTCCGACGCCACCGACGTGGGCCTGCTCGGCGACACGATCGTCACCAACGGCATCGCGGGCGCGTACCTGCCGGTGACCCGCGACCGGGTCCGCCTGCGCGTGCTCAACGGTTCTTCGGGGCGGCTCTACAACCTCGGATTCGCCGACGACTGCGAGTTCCACCTGGTCGCCAGCGACGGCGGCCTGCTTCCGGAACCGGTGCCGGCCAAGCGGATCCAGCTCAGTCCCGGCGAACGCGTCGAACTGGTGGTGACGATGCGGGCCGGCGTCGACGCGCTGCTGCGTTCGTTCCCGATCACCGACCGCGCCGGGATCGCCGCCGCCGACGGGGCGTCGTTCGGCTTCGACGACACCTTCGACATCCTCGAACTGCGACCGGTCGCGGCACTGACGGCCGGCGCCGCACTGCCAGCCACCCTCGCCACGATCGCCCGCCTCGACCCCGCCGGCGCGGTCGCCGAACGCGACTTCGAGATGCAGTGGTTCATGATCAACGGAACCCGGATGGACATGAACCGCATCGACTTCTCCCCGACCGTCGACACCACCGAGATCTGGACGGTGCGCAACGTCGACAACTGGCCGCACAACTTCCACGTGCACGACGCCCAGTTCCAGATCCTCGACATCGACGGCACCCCGCCGCCGCCGGCGCTGGCCGGCTGGAAGGACACCGTCTACACGCCGCCGGGCAGCCGAATCCGGCTGGCGCTGCGGTTCACCGACTACACCGACCCGACGTACCCGTACATGTACCACTGCCACCTGGCCATGCACGAGGACCAGGGCATGATGGGCCAGTTCCTGGTGCTGCAGCCCGGCCAGCGGCCGACTCCGATGCGGATGGAACCGGCCGGGGCGATGCCGATGCCAGCGGGTCACCACTGACCGAGGTAGCACGTCCCGACCGGTCGCTCCCGCAGGATCTGTGCCGCCCGCGAGCGCGCGGCGTTGTAGGCGAATCCCGATGCGTCGCCACCGACGCCGATCCCCAGCAGCGCGCAGGAGCGCACTGGTTCGGGCAACCGGTCCAGCGCCGGCACCGCGTCAACCGACAGCCCCCGCAGGTAGATCACGTCGATGCTCCCGGTCTCGCCGTACCGCTGCACGTTCCGGTCGGCGATGTACGCATCGGGGTTGACCGCGGCGAAGGCCAGGGTCCCGAGCACCGCCGATGCCAGCACCGCCCGCGGCAACCCGCGACCGGTCATCCGTATCCCGGCCACCAGCAGCAGCACGAACACCACACCGAACCACAGCTCCGTCGCCATCACACCAAGCCGCAAGCGGGTGAACCCGAATACGTTCTCGTACAGGGACATCCGATGCACCGCGGACGCGACCACCACCAGCGTCAGCAGGCACAGTGGGCCCAGCGACGCCCTGGCGAGTCGGCGGTCGCGCGGCTCCGTGGTGTCGATCCGGCGCACCGCGATCGCGATGACCAGCAAGGTCAGCACCGTCACCGCCGACAGCTGCCAGAACCCCTGGCGGGCGTAGCCGGCGTAGGTGAGGTTGTCGGTGCCGAGGACATGGCCGTCGCCGCCGAAGAACACCCGCAGCCGCACCGCGACGAACGCGGCGAACAGCACGTCGAGCAGGACCAACGGCACCGCCCACTCCCAGCATGCCAACGGACGCGGCGAGGCAGGCGCGAGCACGTCGAACCGCGGGGTCCGCCGACGCAGGTAGGCCGCCGCCACTGCCGCGCCCGCCACCAGGACGCCCAGCGCCATTCGCGGGAGCGGATTGCCCAGTGTCACACTGGGTACCACCGATTCGAAGAGCCTGCCGAACTCCGGGTCGGCACTGACGAACAGTGCCCCGAACGCCAGCACCAGGCTGGCACTGACCGCGGCCACCGCCAGTACCCGCCCCGGCCGCACCCGGGACTCCCGTGCGTACCGCGACCGGCCACGGCGCACCCAGCCCACCAACCGGGTCGGCGTGCACCACAACGCGACCGAGGCGAGGGCCAACCCCGTCCAGGTCCGGCCGCCCACCAGCGCGACCGATCCGACCACCCAGCTCGCCGCCACGCACACCAGGACGAGCCAGTCGGCGCCCCGGATCGCCGCCACGGCCAGCAGCGCGAGCGCGGCGAGGACGGCACACACCTGCAGGGCCGTCGGCCGCGGCGTCACCGTGACGAACGCCGTCGCCGCCACCGCCACCCCGGTCAGCAGGTACGCGATGCTCGCCAGCGACGGGTCCAGCGTCGTCGCGGCGAGGGCACCCGCGCCCAGTGCGGCGGCCACGGTTGCCCGGGGGGCCATCGACGTCCGGTCGGGGCGCCAGGCTGCTCGGGGCCTCCGGGGCCGGGGCGGCGTGGACGGCGTTTCGGTGGCCGCTGCTGTCGTTGTCGTTGTCGTTGTCGGTGCAGTCACAGCGTCTCCTCGGGTCGGAATGAGTCCGGGCAGGGTCAACTCAGGGCAGGGGTCATCGCGGGACGAGCCGTCGGGTGCCGACGCGTCCCGGAATCGTGTTGAGAGAGGGCGATCCAGCGGTCAGCCGGGCGGGAGGACCACCCGGATGCAGCAACCGGTCTCGGTGTCGACGACGCCGATCCGGCCGTCGTGCAGTTCGACCGCCCAGCGTGCGATCGCCAGTCCGAGGCCGGTGCCGCCGTCCTGCGCGCCGCCGCGGGTGAACCGCTCGAAGACTCGGGACCGGTCGACCGCCGCGATCCCGGGACCGTCGTCGTGCACGTCCAGGACCAGCCCGCCGGCCGCGTCGCCGGGGCGCGCCCGCACCAGCACCGGCGACTCTGGGGAACCGTTCCGGGCGGCGTTGTCGAGCAGGTTGGCCACCACCTGGTGCAGCCGCGCCGGATCGGCGTGACCGCGCAGCCCGGTCGGCTCGACATCGATGCGGACGGCCGTGGGGCGGGCGGGGTCGACCGCCAGCCGCACCACCTCGTCGAGGAACGGCCGCACCTCGAACACAGTCCGCTGCAACGGAACCACGCCGCCCTCGAGACGCGAGAGGTCCAACAGGTCCGTAACCAACCGGCCCAGCCGCTCGGTCTGGGCCAGGGCCACACGCATCGTCGCCTGGTCGGGCTCGGCCACCCCGTCCACGACGTTCTCGAGCACCGCCTGCAACGCCGTGATCGGGGTCCGCAGCTCGTGCGAGACGTTGCCCACCAGCTCGCGCCGGTACCGGTCCTCGGCCTCGAGGTCCGCCGCCATCTGGTTGAACGCGACGGCCAGCTCGCCGATCTCGTCGCGGGAGGTGGCCCGGACGCGCCGCGAGTAGTCTCCGGTCGCCATCGCCCGCGCCGCCGCCGTCATCTCCCGCAACGGGGACGTCATCCCGTGCGCGAGCACCTGGGTGACCACCAGCGCGACGACCAGCGCGCTCAGCAGCGCAAACCGGAACTGCCACTGGGACGTCGCCCAGAACGTCACGGACGCCAGGACCAGCGAGGCGACCACGAGCAGGCCGGTCTTCACCTTGAACGAGCGCAGCGGGTCCAGCGGTCTGGGCAGCCTCATCGCGGCGCCTCCAACGCGTACCCGACGCCGTGCACGGTGCGGATCAGGTCCCCGCCGAGCTTGCGCCGCAACGCCTTCACGTGGCTGTCGACGGTGCGGCTGTTCGCCCCCTCACCCCAGCCCCATACCTGCTCGAGCAGCGACTCGCGGTCGATCACCGCGCGCGGCCGGGCGGCGAGGTGCGCGAGCAGGTCGAACTCGGTCCGGGTCAGGTGCACCTCGAGGTCTGCGGCGCGGACCCTCCGCTGGGTCAGGTCCATGGTCACGTCGCCGAACACCAGGACCTCCGTCTCGGTGGCCCCGAGCGCGCGATCGCTCCGGCGCAGCAAGGCCGCCACCCGCGCCACCAGCACCCGCATGCTGAACGGCTTGCTCAGGTAGTCGTCGGCGCCGACGCCCAGCCCGATCACCAGGTCGGTCTCGTCGGCGCGGGCGGTGAGCATCAGCACCGGGACCGGGCGCTCCGCCTGAATCCGCCGGCACACCTCGAGGCCGTCGAAGCCGGGCAGCATCACGTCCAGGACCACCAGGTCCGGCCGGTACTCGGCGCAGCGCGCGACCGCCTCCGGGCCGTCGGCGGCGGTCTGCACGTGGTGACCCTCGGCGCGCAACCGCGCGGCGATCGACTCGGAGATGGTGCGTTCGTCATCGACGACGAGCACTCGGCGCTGGGTCATGATCTCGACCCTAAGGGGCGGGTGTGGGGATGTCCGTTGGGAAATGTGAAGGTTTCGTGCAGGTTCGAAAAGGCTCATCCGCGCCGGTGGGCGTGGACCGCGAGCCGCACCCGGTTGTCGCAGCCGGTCTTTCCCATCAGGTTCGCGACGTGCGTCTTGACGGTCGTCACGCCGAGGTGCAGCCGCTCCGCGATCTCCTGGTTGCTCAGGCCGTCCCCCACCAGTGCCAGCACCTCCCGTTCGCGGTCGGTCAGAGCCGCCTGCGGCGGCTCGGGAACGGCCGGGACCGGAGCGGCGGCGACCGCCCGGTCGACCAGTCGACGAAGCAACTGCGGCGACAGCGGGGTGTCCCCGTCCACGGTCCGGCGGATCGCACTCAGCAGGTCGGCGGGCGCGGTGTCCTTGACCAGGAACCCCGCCGCGCCGGCCGCCAGCGCCGGGTACAGGTGCTCGTCGTCGTCGAAGGTGGTGAGCACCAGGATCTTTGCCCGCGACCCCGATCCGACGATCTGCCGGGTCGCCGCCACCCCGTCCAGTCCCGGCATCCGCAGGTCCATCAGGACCACCTCCGGCACGAGTTCCGCGGCCAGTCGGACGGCTTCGACCCCGTTCGACGCCTCCCCCACCACCTCGAGGTCCGCGGTGGACTCGCACAGCATGCGCAGGCCCGCGCGGACCAGTCGCTGGTCGTCGACGATGAGCAGTCGGATCATCGGTCGCCGTCCTCGCTCGCCGGGTGGGCGGTTCCGGGGATCCGGGCCTCGACCTGCCACCCCGCGGCCGTGGCGCCCGCGTGCAGGGTGCCGCCGACGAGTTCGACGCGTTCGCCCATCCCGACGACGCCGTGCCCCGCCGAATCCGTTGCGTCGGCGGCGCGACCGGCACTGTCGACCCGGACCGTGACGCCACCGCGCCGGCGCGTGACCGTCACCGTCACCACGCCGTCCGGGTCCGCGTGCTTCATCACGTTGGTCAGCGACTCCTGCACCACCCGCAGCAGGGTGAGCCGGCCGATCGCGTCCAACCCGCCCAGGTGGGGGTCGACCTGCGCGGCGACCGTGAACCCGGCCGCGCGGGTCCGCTCGATCGCCGCGGCGATCTCGAGCGGCACCGCGTCGGACTCGACGAGCGCGACGCCGCCGAGCGCCGGGTCCCGCAGCGCCACCTGCAGCCGCCGGATGTCGGCGAGCGCGTCGGCCGCCGTCGAGTGCACGTCGTCGAGCACGTCCTGCACCCGCGGGTCCGCGTCGGCCAGGACGTGCCGGGCGACGCCGATCCGCAGCACGATCGACGCCATGTGATGGGCGACCAGGTCGTGCAGTTCCCGCGCCAACGCGCTGCGCTCGGCCGCCCTGGCATGCAGATCTGCTTCCGCCCTTCGTGATTCGGCCTCCGCGGCCGCCGCCCGGTACGTCTGCGCGAGGTCGCGTTGGGCGCGCAGGTAGAGCCCGAGGAGCAGCGGCAGGCCCACGTAGGCCGCCGCCTCGACGACCGTCGCGGCCCGCCAGAACGTCGAGAAGGAGTCGGACCAGAGTCCGAACAGCACCGCGGCCGTCCAACCGAGCGTCGCCACCACCACCGGCCAGGACCCGCGGGCCCGCATCGCCACCTCACCCAATGCCACCGCGCCCAGGTAGGGGACCAGCCCGGCCACGCCCCAGGGGTGGGCCGCGAACATGGCGGCGGCCAGCGCCGAGATGACGAGCGAGACCGGCAGCGGCCACTTCTCGCCCACGACGAACGCCGCGGCCGCCGCAGTCGCCAGCAGCCAGTACCCCCACGGAACCTGATAGCGACCCGGATACGTGCTCGCCAGCAGCAGCACCGGCACCAGGACCAGCGGCGCGCAGCGCAGCAGCAGGCGCAGGTCGCGGCGGGGGCTGGTCGCGGTCACAGGTCTACGGTAGGCGAGCCCGTGACCTCGGCGCGGACAGTGACGGTGATCACTGACCGGATCCGCTCGACTTCACTTCTTACTCCAGAGTAAGATAAGGCCCGTCCAAGACCGAACACCGAGAAACCTGGTGATCATGAGCAAGCAAGACAGCGTTGTGAAATCGAACGGTGCCACGCGCGAGCCCCGCGACACTTCGGCCGTCGGCCTGAACCCGGTCAAGCGGGACGCCATGGGCGCCGCAATGCGTGTGCTGACCCGGATCACCGGTTCCGACCTGGCCGAGAAGTACAACCTCCGGCAGACCATCGACCGCGTCACCTACGAGGGCACCAAGACCGGCTTCAAGACGCTCGGCGCCGCCACCCGCACCTTCACCAAGGTCGCGGGCGGCAACCAGCCCAAGCGACTCCCCGACGGTGCCAGCAAGAACGCCGGCTACTTCGACCTCACGCCCAACGACGAGCAGCAGATGATCGTCGAGACGGTCCGGGACTTCGCCGCCGAGATCCTGCGCCCCGCCGCGCACGACGCCGACGAGGCCGCCGCCTCCCCCGCGGACCTGACCAAGCGGGCCGCCGAGCTGGGCATCACCCTCATCAACGTCCCCGAGGAACTCGACGGCGCGGCCAGCGAGCGTGGCGCCGTCACCAACTCCCTGGTGGCCGAGGCGCTCGCACACGGCGACATGGGCCTGGCCCTGCCGATCCTCGCGCCCAGCGGTGTCGCGGTCGCGCTCACCCAGTGGGGCACCGACGGTCAGCAGCGGACCTACCTGCCGGCGTTCACCGGCGAGCAGGTGCCCAATGCCGCGGTCGTGGTGAACGAGCCGCGGGCACTGTTCGACCCGTTTGCCTTGCAGACCAAGGCCGTCCGCTCCCCCAGCGGCTACAAGCTCAACGGCGTCAAGTCGTTCGTCCCCGCCGCCGCCGACTGCGAGCTGTTCCTGGTCGCCGCCGAGCTGGACGGCCGGCCCACCTTCTTCATCGTCGAGTCCGACGCCAAGGGCCTTGTCGTGGAAGCGGACCCGAGCATGGGCCTGCGCGCCGCCGGCCTCGGCCGACTGATCCTCACCGACGTTGCGGTGCCCGAGTCCGCGATCCTCGGCGACGGCGACGCGACGGCCCGCGCCGAGGACTACGCCAACGCGATCCGCCTGGCCCGCCTCGGCTGGGCCTCGATGGCGGTCGGCACCGGCCAGGCCGTCCTGGACTACGTGATCCCGTACGTCAACGAGCGCGAGGCCTTCGGCGAGCCGATCAGCCACCGCCAGGCCGTCGCCTTCATGGTGGCGAACATCGCCATCGAGCTGGACGGCCTGCGCCTGGTCACCCTCCGCGGCGCCTCCCGCGCCGAGCAGGGGCTGTCGTTCGCACGTGAGTCGGCGCTGGCCCGAAAGCTGGCGTCCGACAAGGGCATGCAGATCGGACTGGACGGCGTCCAGTTGCTCGGCGGCCACGGATACACCAAGGAGCACCCGGTCGAGCGTTGGTACCGCGACCTCCGAGCCATCGGCGTTGCCGAGGGCATCGTCCTCATCTGACGCCGCTGCTGCACCACTAGGAGACTGTGATGATCAACCTCGAACTCCCCAAGAAGCTCAAAGCCTCCGCGAACCAGGCGCACCAGGTCGCGGCGCAGATCATGCGGCCGATCTCGCGCAAGTACGACCTCGCGGAGCACGCCTACCCCAAGGAACTCGACACCATGGCCGCCATGGTCGAGGGCCTCAACGACTCGGGCGCGGGTGCGTCCGGCGCCGCGCTCGGGCGCGGTGACGCACCGAGCGTCATCGGAAATGCCAACGGCGGCAACATGTCCTCGCTGATGAACGTCATCGAGACCTGCTGGGGCGACGTGGGCCTGACCCTCTCCATCCCGTACCAGGGCCTTGGCAACTCGGCGATCGCCGCCGTGGCCACCGACGAACAGCTCGAGCGCTTCGGCAAGGTGTGGGCCTCGATGGCCATCACCGAGCCGAGTTTCGGCTCCGACTCGGCGGCGGTCACCACCACCGCCGTGCTCGACGGCGACGAGTACGTGCTCAACGGCGAGAAGATCTTCGTCACCGCCGGCGAGCGGTCCAGCCACATCGTCGTCTGGGCGAGCGTCGACAAGAGCAAGGGCCGTGCCGCGATCAAGTCGTTCGTGGTCCCGCGGGACGCTCCGGGCCTGAGCGTCGCCCGGCTCGAGCACAAGCTCGGCATCAAGGCGTCCGACACCGCGGTGCTGCTGCTGCAGGACTGCCGGATCCCGAAGGACAACCTGCTCGGCACCCCCGAGGTGAACGTCGAGAAGGGTTTCGCCGGGGTCATGCAGACCTTCGACAACACCCGCCCGATCGTCGCCGGCATGGCAGTGGGCCTCGGTCGCGCGGCCCTCGAGGAGCTCCGGACGATCCTCTCCGACGCCGGCGTGGAGGTCTCCTACGACACCCCCGCCTACAACCAGCACGCCGCGGCCGCCGAGTTCCTGCAGCTCGAGGCCGACTGGGAGGCGTCCTACCTCCTGTCGCTGCGTGCGGCATGGATGGCCGACAACAAGAAGCCGAACTCGCTCGAGGCGTCGATGTCGAAGGCCAAGGCCGGGCGCACCGGCACCGCGGTCTCGCTCAAGGCCGTCGAGCTCGCCGGCACCCTCGGCTACTCGCAGCGTCCCCTGCTCGAGAAGTGGGCGCGCGACAGCAAGATCCTCGACATCTTCGAGGGCACGCAGCAGATCCAACAGCTCATCGTCGCCCGCCGAATCCTCGGCAAGTCGTCGTCCGAGCTGAAGTAGCAGGTCAGGGCAGAACTACAGCACCAAGCCGCCCTCGTCGCAGTTAGCCGCGACGGGGGCGGTTTGCTGCGCCCGCCTAGACCATCGTCGGGTGATTGCCTGCGTGCGGCGGACTGCCCAGTCGGATCGCGGCTGCCACATACAGGGCAACGACAAGGCCAACTGCCACAGCAATAGATTTCCAAAGCGCACGTAACGGCATTGTCAAATGCAATCACACGGCAGGACGGCCGCACGCATCCAGGCCGTCGACGAACTGCGCGAGCAGGGAATCGACGAAGCCCCCACCTCGATTGAGGTGGGGGCTTCTTGTCGTTTGGCGGACCTGGTTGCCGCGCTGCTCCAGCTCGTCCACTGTCACCGCGTACGTGCCATCACCATTCGGGGTGGACGTGCACACGAAGTCGGCCCGCACTGTCGCCCCAAACTGATTCTGTGCATCCACCATGCCACGCACCTGATGCGCCCCATTCGCCAGCAGTCGCGTCGAATGCAGGTCCGGGAAGGCCCGTTTCGACCTAGGGGCACCGCGGCGAGGTTCGGCCTCGCCACGGTGCCCTTCCGCCGTTTCAAACCCTGCAGATTTGCGCGCCCGACATCTAGGCTGGATGCCGACCGACCCCGGCACTTTCGTATCCGTTTCCCAGGGGGCAGAACCACATGCCAGGCGCACTCAAGAAGGTCACCGACAACCTCGGAGCGGCGAGGGTCATTCTGCGCGCCGGCCTGGTGCCCATCCCGCGGGCGGACCGCGGCATCTACTCGATCCTCTCCGTGGACAGGTACGGGCCCTTCGCCGGGGTGGTCCACGCGCACGCCCGGAACGGACTCGACGCGGTCGCCGTCGTCGACGAGCGGGGCCAGCTCACCTACGCCGAGCTCGAGGAACTCTCCAACGCCCTGGTCCGTGCCTGGGTCGCGGACGGCGTCACGCCGGGTTCGGTGATGGGCGCGATGTGCCGCAATCACCGCGGCCTGGTGCTGGCCATGCTCGCGGCCGCCAAGGCCGGCACCAAACTCGTGCTGATGAACACCGGGTTCGCCCCGCCGCAGTTGATGGATGTCGCTGCCCGCGAACAGGTTCGAGCGTTCGTCTACGACGAGGAGTTCCAGGAGGTCGCGGACGCACTGCCCGCGGACGTGCGGCGCTACCTGTCCTGGGGCGAGGACCCCTCCGGACGGGTCCGCGCCCTGGACGAACTGGTGCTCGACCGGCCGACCGACACCGTGCCGCGCCCGCCCACGCACGGCAGCTTCGTACTGCTCACCAGCGGCACCACCGGAACACCCAAGGGCGCGCCCCGCGAACGCACCTCGGCGCTGTCCGCCGCGCAGTTCCTGGACCGGATCCCGCTGCGCAACGGCCAGACCATGGTGATGGCCGCGCCCGCGTTCCACGGCACCGGGCTCTCACAGGTCGGCGTCGCGCTGGCCCTCGGTCAGACCGTCGTGATGCAGCGCAACTTCGACCCCGAGGCGGCCCTCTCCCTGGTCGCCGAGAATCGCGCCGACACACTGGTGGTGGTGCCGACCATGTTGCAGCGCATCGTCGACCTCGGCGCCGAGACGGTGGCGAAGTACGACACCTCGAACCTCAAGGTGATCTTCGCGGCCGGCTCCGCCATCTCCCCCGACCTGTGCACCCGGACGACCGAGGCGTTCGGGCACGTCCTGTACAACCTCTACGGCTCAACGGAAGTCGCGGTCGCGACGGTGGCAACTCCCGCCGAACTCGCCCAGGCACCCGGCACCGCCGGCCGCGCGCCGGTCACCTGCCACGTGGAGTTGTACGACGACGCCGGCACCCGCATCACCAAGCCCGGACGGATCGGCCGGATCTTCGTCTCCAGCGGGCTGAGCTTCAACGGCTACACCGACGGCCGCGACAAGGAGCGCATCAACGGGCTGCTCTGCACCGGCGACGTCGGACACTTCGACGAGCACGGACTGCTGTTCGTCGACGGCCGCGACGACGACATGATCGTCTCCGGCGGCGAGAACGTCTACCCGCTCGAGGTCGAGAACCTGCTCGTCGCCCGTCCGGATGTCTTGGAGGCGGCGGTGATCGGCGTCGAGGACACCGAGTTCGGTCACCGCCTCAAGGCCTACGTGGTGACCGCCGCGGGCGCGCCGCGCGACGAACAGGACCTCAAGGCCTACGTCAAGACGCACCTCGCCCGGTACAAGGTGCCCCGCGAGGTGGTCTTCCTCGAGGAGTTGCCCCGCAATGCCACCGGCAAGTTGATGCGTCGGGTGCTGATCGAGATGGACTCGCCGTACACCTGAGTGCCCCGGAAACGACAAAAGCCCGGTCCTTGGGGACCGGGCTTTCGTACTTTGGTAGCGGGGACAGGATTTGAACCTGCGACCTCTGGGTTATGAGCCCAGCGAGCTACCGAGCTGCTCCACCCCGCGATGCACTTACTACTGTAGCCCACTTTTCGGACGTCAATTACCACTCACCCCGAGGGGGCCTCTAGTCGACGGCGAGCTCGCCCATCAGCGACCAGTCCGCGGCGTCGATCTTCGTGTTGATGATTCTCGGCGTGCTCACCAGCGCCGGCTTCAAGTCCCGCATCGCGTCCTGAAAGTGCCGGCTCTGCACGTGCGCAACGGCCGCCTCGTCGTCGCGGAAGGCCTCGACCAGAACGAAGACGTCGGGGTTCTCGGTCGAGCGGGACCAGTCGAACCACAGGTTGCCCGGTTCGCCCCGGGTCGCATCGGTGAACGGTTGCACCAGTTCGAGCCATCTGCCCGAATACTCGGGCCGCACAGTGAAGTTGACGACGATGAAGATCACGGCTTCCGCCCTTCGTCTTCGGACCACCGAACGTGTCCGTCGGGAACGAACCTACGCCGACCACCCGCAGAACCCCAGAGACGACAGAGACGACAGAGACGACAGATGCCCGACCCGAGAAGCCACACAAGCCCGGGCTCACCACCCCGGAAACGACGAAAGCCCGGGCTCACCACCCCTGAAACGACGAAAGCCCGGGCTCACCACCCCTGAAACGACGAAAGCCCGGTCCTGTGGACCGGGCTTTCGTACTTTGGTAGCGGGGACAGGATTTGAACCTGCGACCTCTGGGTTATGAGCCCAGCGAGCTACCGAGCTGCTCCACCCCGCGATGCACTTACTACTCTACACGAACTTCTGAGTGCCCCTGACCACCCGCCGTGGGCGCCGGTCCGACCACGACCGGCCGCACCCGGAAACGACGAAAGCCCGGTCCGAGGACCGGGCTTTCGTACTTTGGTAGCGGGGACAGGATTTGAACCTGCGACCTCTGGGTTATGAGCCCAGCGAGCTACCGAGCTGCTCCACCCCGCGATGCATGAACGAAGTTACACGAGTGCGCGAACGGAACACAAATCGCCAGTTCGACCCCGGCGAGGAGGGTCCGACGGGTGATCGGGGGCACAAAATGCCGGTGATCCCAGCCACATAACGGACAGGTAACAAACTCGCACCCTAACCGGCAACGATGCGGCGCGAGCTGGGGAAATGCCGGAATCCGAGCCCCCAAACCCATGGATTGAACAAACGTTCAGCTAAGTGACCCGCCTCGTTTTGATGCGTACGGTCGCCACCGGCCCGAAACAACCGGGCTGAGCCGACCCGCCGCTGCACGACTCTGCCCCGCGGGATCGGTACCCCAAAACCTTCGAGGGGCAGGGACGCGGCGCCATCTCGATGCCGGGCGATGTCGACAGTTTCGACCGCCCAGGCCGGCCCCGTCAGCAAGCGCGGAGAGGATTCACCCGCATGACCACTCGTAAGCTCAGCACTCGCGCACTTGGATTTGCAGCCGTCACCGGCGCCCTCGTCGCAGTCCCGTTCGGCCTCGCCACCGGCACCGCCTCCGCCGCCACCCACAACTGGGACGGCGTCGCGCAGTGCGAGAGCGGCGGCAACTGGGGCACCAACACCGGCAACGGCTACTACGGCGGCCTGCAGTTCTCGCAGAGCACCTGGACCGCCAACGGCGGCACCGGTTCCCCGCACGGCGCCTCGAAGGCCGAGCAGGTCCGCGTCGCCGAGAACACCCTGCAGAGCCAGGGCCCCGGCGCGTGGCCGCACTGCGGTCAGTACCTGACCACCGCCGCCGAGGAGACCCCGGCGCCGGCACCCATCGCCGAGCCCGCGCCCGCCGCCCCGGCCGCGGTCGCCCCGGTCGCTCCCGCCGTGCCGGTCCTGCCCCCGAGCTTCCCGGCGCCCTCTGCCGACCAGGTGAAGCAGGCCACCGATGCTGCCGTCTCGGCCGCCCACCAGGTCGGCTACGGCGACCAGGTCAAGCAGCTGATCGACTCGAACAACGTCTTCCTGGCCAGCCTCGCCCGCTGACCCGGCGACATCCCCCGTCGCTTCGCTCGCCCCGTCGACCGGAAAGGCCCCGCCATCGATGATGGCGGGGCCTTCCTCGTGTGCTGCCGGACCTACTTCGGCAGGCCCTGGTAGGCGTCGACCGCCTTCTGCAGTCGATCGAGCGCGGCGCCGTACGCGGCGAAGTCACCGCTCTGCTGCGTCGCGCGCAGGTTCGCCAGCGCGGCGTCGAGCTCCCCGACAACCGCGGCCGCGTTCGGCGCGAGCGGGGCCGGCGCCGTCTCCGGTGCGGGCGGCGTGCCACCGCTCGGCGGCGGCGTGGTCGCGCTGCCGCCCGGAGCCGTTGCGGTGCCGGATGTCCCGCCGTCGAAGACCTGGTCAAGCGCCTCGGCCAGGGTGGCGGCGTAACCCACCCGGATGCGGCCGGTCGGACCGGGCTCCTGGTAGCTGGCCAGCACCCGGGTCAGCTGCGGGAAGGTCGCCGTGTTGGCCCCGCTGCGCTCGGTGTACATCGGCTCCACGTAGAGGATGCCGCCCTTCGCGATGGGCAGCGCGAGCTGGTTGCCGTACTGGATCTTGTTGGTCTTCTCCAGCAGCGCCTTTTCCGAGCCGACCCGGGCGTCGGAGATCATCGAGTTCTGCGACTGCGCCGGCCCCTGCGTCTGCTTGTTGATCGGCAGCTGCAGCACGGTGATCTTGCCGTAGTCCTTGGGATCGGAGTTCACCGTGATGTAGGCGGAGAGGAACTCCCGGCGGAACCCGACCATCGGGCTGGTCAGCCGGAACGACGGATCCCCGGTCTGCTGATCACCCACCAGCACGTAGTACGGCGGCTCGTTCTCCTTCGAGTTCTCGACGGTCGGCTCGTTGGGCACCGACCAGAAGGCGTTGTTGGTGAAGAACTCTCGCGGATCGTCCACGTGGTACTTCGCGAGCATCTCGCGCTGCACCTTGAACAGGTCCTCCGGGTAACGGAAGTGCGCCCGCAGTTCGTCGGTGACCTCACTCTGCGGCTCCACCGTGCCGGGGAACACCCCCATCCAGGCCTTGAGGACCGGGTCCTTCTCGTCCACCTGGTAGAGCTTCACCGTGCCGTCGTACGCGTCGACGGTCGCCTTCACCGAGTTACGGATGTAGGAGACCTCCTTCTTGGGGAGCAGTCGGCCGGTGTTCGCGTCGACGCTGTCGGCCACCAGTCCCTCGAGCGAGCTGCGCTGCGCGTACGGGTAGTTGTCGAGCGTGGTGTAGGCGTCGACGATCCAGACGATCTTCCCGTCGACCGCCGCGGGGTAGGCGTCGCCGTCCGTGGTCAGCCACGGCGCCACCTCACCGACGCGGTCGCGGGGGTCCCGGTTGAAGATGATCTTCGAGTCGGAGCCGATCGTGCCGGAGAACAGGATGTTGCGCTCGGTGTACTTGGCCGCGAACGCCAGACGGTTGACCCAGTTGCCGAGCGGGACGCCGCCCTGGCCGTCGTAGGTGAACTTCGTGGTGTCCGTGTCGTACTCCCGCGGCGCCGAACCCGGCGTCCCACCGACGATCGAGTAGTCCTCGGCACCCTGGGCGATCACCTCGCCGTAGTAGATTCGCGGCTGGTCGACCTTGATGATCTGCTTGCCCTCGGCCAGCGACGCGATGTCACTGACCGTGTAGATCGGGTATCCCGCGTTGTTCGAGGAGTCCTGGGTCGGGTCCAGCACCGGGGCCGTCACCCGGTTGGCGGGCGCCGCCACCAGTCCGTCACCGTGCGTGAAGACGGTGTGCTTGTTGATCCAGTCGGTCTGGTTGCCCTGCAGGTTGTTCGGCGAGAGCTCGCGGGCCGCCACGATGTAGTCGGCCATCGAGCCGGCGATCGCGTAGCGGTCGATGTCCAGGGTCGGAGGGAACCCGTAGAAGTTCTGCCGCTGCTGCTGCTGCGTGAAGGTGGGCGAGAGCACGTTCGGGTCCAGCAGGCGCGCGTTGGCGATGGTGGTGACGTCGGCCGGCACGTCGCGCGGCGCCGCGGTGCCGTCACCCGAGTACGGCTGATACGTCACCTGCTCGTTGGTGATGCCGTACGCCTCGCGCGTGGCCGCGATGTTCCGCTCGATGTACGCGCTCTCCTTGTCCGCGGCGTTCGGCTTGACCGAGAACTGCTCGACCACCAGCGGGTACACCGCACCGACCAGCACCGAGGACAGCACCAGCAGACCGGTCGCCATCGCCGGAATCCGCATGTCCCGCATGAAGATCGCGGAGAAGAACGCGAGGGCGCAGATCACCGCGATGGCGAGCAGGATCAGCTTGGCCGGCAGCACCGCGTTGATGTCGGTGTAGCCGGCACCGGTGAAGGTGGGCTCCTTGCGGCCGCTCGTGAGCAGGGAGTAACGGTCGAACCAGTAGGCAACGGCCTTGAGGAGGACGAAGGTACCGGCCAGCACGGCCAGCTGGATGCGGGCGGACCTGGTCAGCGCGCCGTCGTGCCCGCTCAGCCGCAGCCCGCCAAAGACGTAGTGGGTCAGCAGGTTAGCGAGGAACGCGAGGATGACCGCCACGAACAGCCAGTTCAGCACCAGCCGGTAGAACGGCAGGTCGAAGGCGTAGAACCCGACGTCGAGTCCGAACTGCGGGTCCGTGATCCCGAACGACTCGCCGTGGACGAACATCTGTGCCGCAACCCAGTTCGACTGGGCGATGAGGCCGGCCAGGATGCCCATCGCGATCGGGATACCGACCCCGAACACCCTGAGCCGGCTCATGACCGTGGTGCGGTACCGCGCGATCGGATCGTTCGGTCCGGCGACCGGCACGAACACCGGCCGGCTGCGGTACGCGAGGAACAACGCGAGGAAGGTGGCGAGACCGATGAGGAGTCCGAAGACGACGAACATCGCCACGCGCGTGAACAGCACCGTGGTGAAGACCTCCCGGAAGCCGACCTCGCCGAACCACAGCCAATTTGTGTAGGTGTCGATCAGCCGGGGTCCGATCAGCAGCAGCGCCGCCGCAACGAGTGCCAGCACCAACAACACTCGGCTCCGTCGGGACAACGTCGGTAGACCGGTGGGGGGCCGCATGCCCACGTGCCACTCTCCGTATTTCAGGCGGCACGCCAGGCGCCGCGGTTGCGGCGGTGACGTGCACCGCCGTGGTTCCGTCCACTGTACGTCGATTCGCGGACCGGCAAGGCGCCTGCCGTCCCGGCGAGGTGGGAGGATGGTCGGGTGAGTGATTTCGACGGCCTCGACTACGGCTACCAGCCAGACCTCTCCCCCGACGCCCTGCCGCGCTGTGTGCGCGAGGTCGCCGACTTCGCGGACGCGGGCGGCTGGGGCCGGCCCCCGCAGATGTTCGCCCTCGTCCCGACCGCCGTGCTGGCCGCCGCCGAGCCGGAGCTGCACGACCAGCTCGAGGACGGCGCCGAGCTGACCCCGATCGAGCAGGAGCCGTTCCCGGACGACGTCGGCGGCGGCTCACCCGCCCTCGACGAGTTCCTCGCGACCACCAGCTGGCCCGAGGGCGTCGTCGGGTGTGTCCTGGTGCAGGAGATCGTGGTGCTGCCGCCGACCGCCGAGTCCGACCTGGACCACGCGGTCGCGCCGGTGCTCACCGACGAGCACGCCGCCGACGAGATCGCCCGGGCCACCGCCCAGGCCCACCCGGAGCGGCGCGCGGCCAGACTGATCGCCGCAGTGCTGCGAGACGGGCCGTCCGCCTGCGTCCTGCAACTGATGCCCGAGGACGACGACGACGCGGAACCGGAACTGGTCACCTACGACGACCTCGCGCCGAACCTGGTGCACGCGCTGTACGCGACGTTCGACGCCTCCGACGACGACTGAGTCCGGGCGCAGACCGGCACGCGGTCGGCCCACGACCACGGGGTCAGCCCGCGACCGAGCCGAGCTCGATCAGCAGCACGCCGCCGATGATCAGGGCGATGCCGAAACGCATCGTCCTGGTCAGCGGCTCGCCGAAGACCACGCGACCGAGGACGGCGGTGAGCGCAACGCCGCACGCCACCCAGATGCCGTAGACCACCCCCACCGCCATGCCCCGCGCGAGCACCACCGCGATCAGCCCGAACGACGCGAGGTAGCCCAGGACCACGGGCGCGATCCACCTGCGCCGAGTGAAGCCGTCGGACGCCTTCAGGCTCAGCGTCGCCGTCACCTCCAGCACGATCGCGGCCATCAGCAGCACCCAGGTCACCGCGACAGCTCCGACCCGACCGGCACGTCCGTGTCGGCCAGTGCCCGCGCCCGGGCCTCCTCGGCCTTCTGCGAACCCACCTCCACGATGAGGACGCCGCCGATGACCAGCACGATCCCCGCACCCATCAGCCAGGTCAGCGCGTCACCGAACAGCCAGGCCGCCAGGATCGCGGTCGCGGTGACCCCGCTCGCGCCCCAGATGCCGTAGGCGACGCCCACCGGCATCTGCCGCTTCAGGACCGCCGCCAGGAACACGAACGAGGCACCGTAACCGGCCACCACCAGCACGTACCACCCCGGGTGGTCGACGGCCGCGCGCAGCGACAGCGTGGCGGTGACCTCGCTGACGATCGCGCCGACCAACAGCAGCCACCTCATCAGCAGGCGGGTGCGTCGCCGCCGGCGTTCAGCGAGTCCAGCGCCTCGACCGCACCGTCGAGGTTCTCCACCTTGACCAGTCGCAGCCCGTCCGGGGTGCGCTGGCGGGCCTCGTCGCAGTTGCGCGCCGGCACCAGGAAGGTGGTCGCACCGGCGTCGCGGGCGGCCATCAGCTTGTACTGGATGCCGCCGATCGGGCCGACGTCGCCGCCGGAGTCGATGGTGCCCGTGCCCGCGACGAACTCCCCGCCGCTCAGCTCGCCCGGGGACAGCTTGTCGATCACCGCCAGGGTGAACATCAGCCCCGCCGACGGCCCGCCGACCTCCGCCAGGTTGAAGTCGACGGTGAACGGGACCTCCGGATTCTCCGTCGGGGTGATGCCCAGGTAACCGGCGCCGTGTCCGCCCGGGCGTTCGCCGAGCGTCACCGGCACCGTCAGGTCCTGGCCGTCGCGCCGGACCCCGATCTGGACCACCGTGCCCGGGCTCAGCGCGGCCACGGACTTCTGCACCTCGCCGACGGTGCGCACCGGCTCACCGTTGACCGTCAGCAGTTGGTCGCCCTCGCGCAGCGCCCCGGCGGCCGGCCCGTCCGCCGACACGTCGGACACCTCGACCGCGACCGGCAGGTTCAGGTAATTCAGCGCGGCCAGCTCAGCGGAACTCTCCGACTGCTGCATCTCCTGGGTGTTCTCCTCCTTGACCTGGTCCCGGGTCTTCTCCGCCGGGTACACCTCCTCGCGCGGCACCAGTCCGTGGCGGCCGCTGAGCCAGTAGCCGAAGGCCTCGAAGATGTTCAGCCCGTCCCGCACCGAGACGGTGGTCATGTTGAGGTTGCCCGACGTCGGATCGACCTCGGTGCCCTTGATCTCGACGACCTGCTTGCCGTCCACCTCGCCGAGGGTGTTGAAGGTGGGGCCGGGACCGAGCGCCACGAACGGCACCGTCACCGACATCCCGAACAGCAACAGCGCCAGCACCGGCACGAGCGCAGCGACCAGGGTGACAATCCGTCGATTCACCCGGCCCAGCGTAGAGGTCGGGCGGCGGCGGGAGAGTAGAGGAGGCCCGCGGGTCGCGGTGATGTTCGCCCTCGGCGTCATTTCCCGTGTCACCACACGCCGCGTCGCCTTGTACCGTTGAGATATGAGCAATCTGCCGTTTGGTTTCTCGAACTCCGACGACGACTCCGACCCCGACAAGGGGCCCGGCCAGGGAGGCCAGGGCGATCCGTTCGGTTTCGGTGCGCAGGGCTTCGACCCGGCGGCGTTGGGCCAGATGCTGACCCAGTTCGGCCAGATGCTCAGCGGCATGGGCAACTCGATGGGCTCCGGCGGCTCCGCCGGGCCGGTGAACTACGACGTCGCCAAGCAGCTCGCGAAGCAACAACTGGGCACGGTCGCCCCGATCGCGGAGGGCACCGGTTCCGCGGTCGCGGACGCCGCGCACCTCGCCGAGCTGTGGCTCGACGGGGCGACGACGCTGCCGGCGGGCGCCACCCGGACGGTCGCGTGGACGGCGGCCGACTGGCTCGACAACACCCTCGACACCTGGAAGCGGCTGTGCGACCCGGTCGCCGAGCAGATCTCCGGCATGTGGGCCTCCGGCCTGCCCGAGGAGGCCCGCGAGATGGCCGGGCCGATGATGGGCATGCTCACGCAGATGGGCGGACTCGCGTTCGGCTCGCAGCTCGGCCAGGCCCTCGGCCAGCTCTCCTCCGAGGTGCTCACCTCCACCGACATCGGCCTGCCGCTGGGGCCGACCGGAGTGGCCGCGCTGCTGCCCACGGCCATCGAGAAGTTCAGCGAGGGGCTCGAGCAGCCGGACCGCGAGATCCTGGTGTTCCTCGCCGCCCGCGAGGCCGCGCACCAGCGGCTGTACGTGCACGTGCCGTGGCTGCGTCAGCGACTGCTCGCCACCGTCGAGGAGTACGCGCGTGGCATCCGGATGGACTTCTCCGCGATCGAGGAGGCCGCGCAGGGCATCGACCCGAGCGCGCTGACCGATCCGTCGAAGATCCAGGAGATCCTGCAGCAGGGCGCCTTCGAACCGCAGACCACCCCCGAGCAGAAGCAGGCCCTCGAACGCCTCGAGACTCTGCTGGCCCTGATCGAGGGCTGGGTGGAGACGGTGGTCGCGGCCGCTCTCGGCGATCGGCTGCCCGGCGTGGCCGCGCTCAGCGAGACGCTGCGTCGTCGCCGCGCGACCGGCGGACCGGCCGAGCAGACCTTTGCCACCCTCGTCGGTCTCGAGTTGCGGCCCCGCAAGGTCCGCGAGGCCGCGCAGCTGTGGCGTCAGCTCACCGAGGCCGGCGGCATGGAGGGACGCGACAGCGTCTGGGCGCACCCGGACCTGCTGCCGGACCCGAGCGACCTCGACGACACCGCGGCCTTCGTCGACCGGGTGATCGGCGGTGATTCGAGCACCTTCGACCCGATGGCCCTGCTCGAGGAGACCGAGGCCCGTGAGCGGGAAGAGGGCCGCGGACCGTCCGCGGACCCGGAGCGCCCGACCGACTGATCCGTCGAGTTTCGACAGATCCGGAGAAGACACGAAACACCTGGTCCGGGGGCCGTGAGCCTGTGGACAACCGGCTCCGGAACGGCCGTCGCGGCGGACGGGGCTGACAGAGTCGGTGCATGGCACCGGCCCCCGTCCCCGCAGCCGGACCGCAGCTCGATCCGCGGATCCCGGTCCTGCTCCGGCCCAGCGGCACCCTCCAGCTCGGCTGGGACCCCGAGCGCGCCCTGCTGCTCGCCGCGCCCGAGGGTGTGGCGCCCGCGGCGCTGGCGGGGCTGCTGCGCCTGCTCGACGGCCGGCACTCGCGTCCCGACGTGCTCTGGCAGGCGCACCTGATCGGCATCGGCCTCGTCGACATCGCCCGGATCCTCGCCGAACTGGCCGCGGCGGACCTGCTCGTCCCCGCCGCCAGTGGGGCGGATCGATCCGTGCACATCCACGGGCGTGGCCCGCTCTCGGACGGCCTCGCGACCGCGCTGACCCGGGGTCGGCTGCGGTTGAGCCGGTCGCGCCCGCTCGAGGGGTCCGCGGAGCGGTCGGCCCGCCGGGCGGACTGCGTCGTGCTCGCCGACGACCTGGTGCCCGACCCCGGGCTCGTCGCCGAACTCGTCGCCGCCCGGGTCCCCCACCTGCAGGTGCGGTTGCGCGACGGCCGCGGCATCGTCGGGCCACTGGTGCTGCCGGGCCGCACCAGCTGCCTGCGCTGCGCGGACCTGACCCGCAGCGACCGGGACCCCGAGTGGCCGCACCTGGCCGCGCAGCTGCTCGGTGCGGTCGGACACGCCGACCAGGGCACGGTACTGGCGACCGTCGGCCTGGCGCTGGGCGAGCTGGACACCGTCCTCGACGTCAACCCGGCGCACCCGCCCGCCACGCTCGACACCACACTCGAACTGGACGTGACCTCACCGGCTCTGATCAGGCGGCGGTGGCGGCGACATCCCCGGTGCGGATGCCACGAGCCGCCCACCGAGCCCGGGGCGGTGGGCGAACCGGTCGATCGTCAGACATGATGGAGTGGTGTCTGACATCCCCCGCCGCAGCTCCGCCCGCACCGCCAAACTGGCAAGCATTCCGATCGGTATCGCGGGCCGGGCGGCCGTCGGGTTCGGACGCAAGCTGGCGGGCGGCGACCGCGGGGAGATAGACGCGAAGCTCGCCTCGCAGGCCGCCGAACAGCTGTTCACCGTGCTCGGCGAGCTCAAGGGCGGGGCCATGAAGCTCGGGCAGGCACTGAGCGTGATGGAGGCCGCGGTGCCCGAGGAGTTCGCGGAGCCGTACCGGGACGCGCTGACCAAGCTGCAGGCCGAGGCACCGCCGCTGCCCGCCCGCAAGGTGCACAAGGTGCTCGACAGCCAGCTCGGCACCAAGTGGCGCGAACGGTTCAGCAGCTTCGACGACGTGCCCACGGCCTCGGCGAGCATCGGCCAGGTGCACCGCGCGGTGTGGTCGGACGGCCGCGACGTGGCGGTGAAGGTGCAGTACCCCGGGGCCGACGAGGCGTTGCGGGCAGACCTCAAGACCCTGTCGCGGCTCGCCGGGATGTTCAACTCGGTGATGCCGGGCGCGGACGTCAAGCCGGTGCTCGACGAACTGAGCGCGCGCACCGAGGACGAACTGGACTACCGGATCGAGGCGGACAACCAGCGCGCCTTCGCGGCCGAGTTCGACGGCGACCCGAAGTTCGCGATCCCCAAGATCGTCGCCAGCGCACCGAAGGTCGTGGTCAGCGAGTGGATGTCGGCGACTCCGCTGTCGACGATCATCACCACGGGGACCGTTCTTCAGCGCAACAGTGCCGGGGCCCTGCTCGCCGAGTTCCACTTCGCCTCCCCGGCCCGGGTGGGTCTGCTGCACTGCGACCCGCACCCGGGCAACTTCATGATGCTGCCCGACGGCCGACTCGGCGTGCTCGACTTCGGTGCCTGCGCCCCGATGCCCGGCGGCCTGCCCTCGGTGCTGGGCCGGATGGTCCGCCTCGCCCTCGACCAGCGGTTCAAGGAGCTCACGGAGCTGTTGCGCGACAACGGATTCGTGCTCCCCGGCAAGACGGTCACCCACCAGGAGATTTCCGACTACCTGCGTCCGTTCACCGACCCGATCCACACCGAGTCCTTCCATTTCACCCGGACGTGGCTGCAGCGCGCGGCGGGCACGGCGACGGACTTCTCCTCCCAGCACTTCCGTACCGCCCGGGCACTGAACATGCCGGCCGAGTACGTGATGATCTTCCGGGTGCTGCTCGGGTCCGTCGGGATCTGCGCGCAACTCGACGCGGAGGCGCCGTACATGGGGATCCTGACGCAGTGGCTGCCGGGCTTCACCGACGAGGTGCAGCGGGCCGAGTGACAACGGCCCCTCGCCGGCGCACCGAGTGCTCGGTGCCGTCGTGAACGCGCTGCCTACACTGTGCGATCGTGCGGATCGCGACATTCAACCTCAACGGCATCCGGGCCGCGCAGCGGCGGGGTTTCGAGCAGTGGCTGCGGGAGCGGCGCCCCGACGTGGTCGCGTTGCAGGAGTTGCGAGCACCCGCGTCCGCGATTCCCCCCGACGTGTTCGGCCCGTACCACCTCGCCTACGACGCCGGGACGCTCGCCGGGCGTAACGGCGTCGCCGTCCTCACCCGGCGCGCGCCCGCGGCGGTACGGACCTGGACCGGCACCGCACTGCTCCGAGCGCCCGATGAAACTCACACCGACACAGTCGAACTCGGCCCGGTTTCGCTGGCACGGGGACTGCGCGAGTTCGCCGGTCAGGGCAGGTACCTCGAGGTGGACCTCGCCGAGGCGCCGATCACGGTCGCGTCGCTGTACCTGCCGAAGGGCGGCCTCCCCGCACACCTGCAGAAGCCGGGGCGGATGCGTGAGGCGCCGGACGGCGGCGCCCGCTACGAGCGCAAGATGCGCTTCCTCGACGCTTTCGCGCGTCAGCTGACGCGCTCGCGCCGCGACGCCCGCGCCCAGGGCCGGGAACTGCTGCTCATGGGCGACCTCAACATCGCGCACACCCACCACGACGTGCGGAACTGGCGGCGCAGTGCTCAGGCCGAGGGCTACCTCCCCGAGGAACGTCAGTGGTTCGACTCGATCCTCTCGCCGCGCACGCTCGTGGACGTGGTCCGCAGCCGGCATCCGGACACCGACGGCCCGTACACCTGGTGGTCGTGGCTGGGGCAGTCGTTCACCAACGACGTCGGCTGGCGCATCGACTACCACCTCGCGACACCGAGGCTCGCTCGGACGGCCATCGCCGCCGGCACCGACCGCGAACCGGCAGCGGACCGACGGATGAGCGATCACGCCCCCGTCGTGGTCGACTACGACCTCTGATCCGCCGCCGACCCGTCGGTCAGGCGCAGACCGCCACCTTCCGGGGGCGACCGCGGGGACGCTTGCGGGCGATGACGACACCCTGGTCGAGGATCTCGCCGCCCCACACCCCCCACGGCTCGGCACGGTCGAGGGCCGCGCTCAGGCATCGGGCGCGGATGGGGCACTGCACGCACAGGGACTTGGCCTGTTCGAGTTCGGCGGGGGTCTCCGCGAACCAGAGGTCGGGGTTGTCGGCTCGGCACGGCAGCTCGCGTCGCACGACGCCGATCACGGTCGGCTCGCTCGTGGCGGTCCGGAAATCGTCTCGGCAGGTGACGGTTGGCACGTCATGCTCCTTAGGCTTCTTCGGTGGTGTCAGGTCGTGGTGCGAACCTGTAGCCGGGCCTGGAGCTTGGTGCTCGAAACAAGAAGGCCACGGTCCGCTGGTGCGTCCGTGGCCGAGAGGAAGGAGATGATTCCTACCGAGTGATGACTCGGGGTCTACTCCTGGGCACGGACGAGAGGGCTGCTGCGTCGGCTGCATGCACTGCGAGGAGTGCATCTGCTGCGCGATGGCGCAGGACGCGATTCGGCGTCGCCGACCACGCTGCCGCGGGCAGGTGAGCGGCGGGAGCGATGCGAGTGGTCGCTGCGACGCCTGGCGCGCTGCCGTTCCAATCGATCATTGCCAATCACCTCCCTTTCCCTCGTGCGGACTGTGGTTCCTTATTTGGTCCAACGACGGCGAGCCGAAGCTCGCCGCGTCGGAAACCAGGGTATGCGGTCTCCCACAAACCGCACAACCCATTTTTGACCTGCGGTTTTCCTACAATCCGGTCACGGCGCCAGTTCCGGGTCGCCGACCGGGGTCTCGCCCCGCACCACCGCGAGGACGTCCTCCCCGTACCGTTCGAGCTTCGCCGCGCCGATCCCGGGGATCGCAACCAGGCCGCGGTCGTCCTTCGGCTGCTGCTCGGCGATCGCGGTGAGCGTGGCGTCGCTGAACACCACGTAGGCGGGCACCTTCAGCTCCTTCGACTTCTCGGACCGCCAGGCCTTGAGCGAGTCGAACAACGCGGCGTCGAGGTTCGACGGGCACGACTCGCAGCGCCCGAGCATCGTCGCCGCGGTGCCGAGCAGCGGCTTGCCGCACACCCGGCAGCGCGGCCGCTTCTTCGGCGTTGCCGCGGGCGCCGCGATCCGGGACGCCGGCGAGTCCTCCGGGATCAGGCCGTGCAGGAAGCGGGACCGACGCCGCGACTTGCGGCCGCCCTCGTTGCGGGCCAGCGCCCAGGACAGCTGCAGGTGCTCGCGGGCGCGGGTGACGCCGACGTAGAGCAGTCGCCGCTCCTCCTCGATCGCCGCCTCGTCACCGGGTGACTTGCTGTCCCCCAGCGCGTGCGCGATGGGCAGCGTGCCGTCGGCGAGCCCCACGAGGAACACCGCGTCCCACTCGAGCCCCTTGGCCGCGTGCAGCGAGGCCAGCGTCACACCCTGCACGGTCGGTGGGTGCCGGGCCTCGGCCCGGGCGGCGAGGTCACGCAGCAGCCCGGCCAGGTCCAGGTCCGGCTCGTGGGTGAGCAGGTCCTCGGTGAGCTGGACCAGGGCGCCCAGCGAGGCCCAGCGCTCGCGCGCCTGCGCGCCCACCGGTTCGGTGTCGGTGAGTCCGAGCGGCACCAGGACCGCGCGGACCAGGGTGACCAGGGCCGGGCCGTGGTCGGCGCCTTCGGGCAGGTCGTCACGGGACGCGGCCTGACGCAGCGCGGAGACCGCCTGCCGGACCTCCTGCCGCATGAAGAAGCCCTCGCCACCACGCAACTGGTACGGGATGTCGAGTTCGGTCAGGGCCTGCTCGTGCGCCTCCGACTGCGCGTTGATCCGGTACAGCACCGCGATCTCCGCGGCCGGGGTGCCCGCGGCGATGAGCTTCTGGATCGCCTTCGCCACCCCCGCCGCCTCGGCGGGCTCGTCGTCGAACTCGGCGAACTCCGGCTCGGGCCCGGGCGCGCGCTGACCGATCAGCTGCAGCCGGGAGCCGGCGATCCGGCCGCGGGCCGCGCCGATCACCCGGTTCGCCAGGGAGACCACCTCCGGGGTGGACCGGTAGTCCCGTTCCAGGCGGACGACGGTGGCGTCCGGGAACCGTCGGGAGAAGTCGAGCAGGTAGCGCGGGGTGGCGCCGGTGAACGAGTAGATGGTCTGGTTCGCGTCGCCGACGACGGTGAGGTCGTCGCGGTCCCCCAGCCACGCGTCGAGCACCCGCTGCTGCAGGGGCGTCACGTCCTGGTACTCGTCCACCACGAAGCAGCGGTAACGGTCCCGGAACTCCTCGGCCACCGAGGAGTTCTCCTCGAGTGCGGCGGCCGTGTGCAGCAGGAGGTCGTCGAAGTCCAGCAGCATGCCGTCGCCGCGGACCTTGAGCGCCTCGTAGGCGGCGTACACGTCGGCGACCTTGCCGGGGTCCGCGGGCGGCTCACGCCGGGAGCGGGCCGCAGCCGCCGCGTAGTCCTCGGGCGCGATCAGCGACGCCTTCGACCACTCGATCTCGCCGGCGAGGTCCCGGACGCTCTCGGTGCTGGTGGACAGGCCGGCCCGGTTCGCGGCCTGCGCCACGATGGTGAACTTGCGGTCCAGCAGCTCCCACGGGGTGTCGCCGACCACCTGCGGCCAGAAGTAGCGCAGCTGGCGCAGCGCCGCGGCGTGGAAGGTGCGGGCCTGCACCTGGCTGGCGCCCTCCCCGATGCCGAGGGTGCGCAGCCGGGCCCGCATCTCGCCGGCCGCACGGGCCGTGAACGTGACCGCGAGCACCTGCCCGGCGGAGACGTGACCGCCCGCGACCAGGTGGCCGATCCGTCGGGTGATGGTGCGGGTCTTGCCCGTCCCGGCCCCCGCGAGCACGCAGACAGGGCCGCGCGGGGCCAGTACTGCGGCCGACTGCTGAGGGTCCAGACCGGTGTCGGTGTCGGCGGCTGACATGACGGCCATTCTGTCAGGGACCACCGACATCGAGCCCATCGCGTGGGCAACTGGAACAACTCGCGGCGGTCGTGGTGTTGTATCCGCCGTGACTGCAACTGAAACCGCCACCGCCCTGACCATCTACTCCACCACCTGGTGCGGGTACTGCCGCCGACTCAAGAAGCAGCTCGACGAGTCCGGCATCAGCTACGTCGAGATCGACATCGAGGACGATCCCGCGTCCGCCGAGTTCGTCGGCAAGGTCAACGGCGGCAACCACGTGGTACCGACCGTGAAGTTCGCCGACGGCAGCACCGCCACCAACCCGACGCTCGCCGACGTCAAGAAGGCCCTGGGTCGGTAGCAGTCCCCTGGCGTGGGCCGGGCCCTCAGGCCTTGGCCCACGCCTCGAGCATGCCGCGGGCAATCGACACCGACCCGGGCACCAGCAGGCGCGCGTCCGTGTCCGTCGTCCAGTCGCCCGCCGCCAGGGCCGCCTGCACCTCGTCGCGGCCGAACCAGTGCGCCTCCACGATCTCGCCGTCGGCGAAGACCAGCGGCGCGTCGGGGTCCGCGACCGCGGAGAACCCGATCATCACCGACCGAGGGAACGGCCAGGGCTGGCTGCCGAGGTAGCGCACGTCGCGAACCGTGATCCCGACCTCCTCGGAGATCTCCCTGATCACGCAGGTCTCCAGCGACTCGCCCGCCTCCACGAACCCGGCCAGCACGGAGAAGCGACGCTCCGGCCAGTGCGGTCCGCGCGCGAGCAGCACCCGGTCGGCGCCGTCGTGGACCAGACAGATCACCGCCGGATCGGTGCGCGGGAACTCCTCGTGGCCGGTGCTGGTGCTGTGCCGTGACCACCCGGACATCGTCGGCGTGGTCGGCGCCCCGTCGACGGCGCTGAAGCCCGCGCTGTCGTGCCAGTTCAGCACCGCCACCGCGGTGGTCAGCAGACCGGCGCTGGAGTCGTCGAGCCGGTGGCCGATCAGCCGCAGGTCCCCGAGCTCACCGGTCAGCGCCGCGACCCGCACCGCCCACAGGTGACGGCCGTCGCGCCTGCCCAGGAACACCGCACCCGGCACCGGCTCGTCGCCGAGGTCGGCGGCGGGTTCGAGCAGCAGCCGGGTGCCGTCGACCCGCACCTGGCCTCGCCGCGTGACCCGCAGCACCGATGCGTCCGCCCAGCCCGCCCGCAACACGTCCGTGTCCGCGCGCAGTTCCTCGGCCCGGTCGAGCGCCGAACGGGACAGGAGCGGTTGGTCGGTCATCTGAAAGTCAGCCACGGACCCACCCTAGGTGCCGACGACGGACTACTTGGTGACCCGGCGGATGTAGAGGAGCCGGTCGCCTTCCTCCACCGCGTCGACCTCGGGCTCGCCGACCCGGAACAACCGGTTCTCGCGCACCACGCCGAGCACGATGTCCGCCAGGTGCCGCGGCGAACCGCCGATCTCGTCCCGCTCGACCTCGCGTTCGGCGATGGCGAATCCGGCCTCCGGGGTGAGCAGGTCCTCGATCATCTCCACGACGGTCGGGGTGGTGCGGGCGATGCCGAGCAGGCGGCCCGCGGTCTCCGACGACACGACCACCGAGTCGGCGCCCGACTGGCGCAGCAGGTGCGCGTTGTCGCTCTCGCGGATGGCGGCGACGATCTTGGCCTTCGGACCCACCTCGCGGGCGGTGAGCGTCACCAGCACCGCGGTGTCGTCGCGGTTGGCGGCGACGATGATCGACGCCGCGTTCTGCACACCCGCCAGTCGCAGCACGTCCGACTTGGTGGCGTTGCCGAGCACGGTGACCAGGCCGAGGCCGGCCGCCGCGTCGAGCATCGCCTGGTCGGTGTCGACGACCACGATGTCCGACGGCGCGATGTCGTCGCCGAGCATCGCCTCGACCGCGGTGCGGCCCTTGGTGCCGTAGCCGACGACGACGGTGTGATTGCGCACGGACTGCCTCCAACGCTGGATCTTGAATGCCTGGCGGGACCGCTCGGTGAGGACCGTGAGGGTGGTGCCGACCAGGATGATGAGGAACAACACGCGCAGGGGCGTGATGAGGATGACGTTGATGAGCCGGGCGCTCGGCGTGATCGGCGTGATGTCGCCGTACCCGGTGGTCGAGAGCGAGACGGTCGCGTAGTAGAGGCAGTCCAGGAACGAGAGCTCGTTCTCCTGGGCGTCCTTGTAGCCGTCCCGGTCGATGTAGACCACCAGCACCGCGAGCATGAGGACGGCCACCGCCATCAGGACCCGGCGGAAGATCGCCCGGGACGGGCTCCGCAGGATCTCCGGAATGCGCAGCACACCCACCAGCGCATAGTCCGGCCGATCGGTCAGTGCGTCCTGATTGCGTAGGCGCGCACGCAATTTACCGGCCATGAGGGGCTTCCTCGTTCGCAGACATCGGCAGGGAGCCTAACCGAGCCGAGTACACCCGGTGCACGGACCGACGCCTGACGGCGTGGCCGGAGGTCTTCCCGTGCTCGCGGCCGCAGATTTGCCGACCCTCGCCCGGCACCGCGACGCCGTACGGTCGGGGCATGGCACTCAAATCCAGCACCGCACTCTCGGCGATCCTGCTCGGCGCCGGCACGATGCACTTCGTGAACCCCAAGCCGTTCGACTCGATCGTGCCGCGGCGGCTGCCCGGCAGTCCCCGGGCGTACACCTATGCCTCGGGCGTCGCGGAGCTGGCGGTCGGGGCGGCGATCGCGGTGCCGCGTACCCGACGGCTCGGCGGCACCCTCGCCGCGGCACTGTTCGTCGCGGTGTTCCCCGCCAACGTGCAGATGGCGGTGGACTGGCTGGGCCGCAGCTCGACGCCCCTGCCGCTCAAGGCCGTCGCGGTCGCGCGACTGCCCTTGCAGCTGCCCCTGATCGCCGCCGCGCTCAAGGTCCGCCGCGACGCGGCCTGAGCAGGGCGCCTTCGCAATACGGCGCTTTCACAAGATGGGGTTTCGCAATGCGGTGATTTCCTGGTGCGGACGCCGGCTACTCGTCCCGCCCGCCCGCACTCGCCCCGGCCGTCTCGATGAGCCGGACCAGGTCACCGGCGTCCGGTAGGTCCGCCGGGGAAATGGTGCGCGCGGTCCGCACGTAGTGGAACGCCGCCCGCACCCGTTCGAGCGCGACCGGCGGCTCACCCCGCGCGACCATCCGTGCCGACATCAGCTCCGCCCAGGCCAGCCGGTAAGCGGCCAACTGCATCGCGACGGCGCGTTCGTTCGCGGCCGTGGGTTCGGCGCCGGTCTTCCAGTCGATCACCGTCCAGCCGCCGTCGGGATCGGCGAAGACCGCGTCGATGCGGCCCCGGACCACGGTCCCGGCGAGCGACGTCTCGAACGGCACCTCCACCTCGACCGGGTTGCGGTTCGCCCACCTCGATCGCAGGAACGACTCCTGCAGGACCGACAGGTCGTCGTCGCCGCTGCCCTCGACGTCCGCGGCGCCGGGCAACTCGTCCATGTCGAGCAGTGTGGTCGCCCCGAACCTACGCTCGACCCAGGCGTGGAAGGCGGTTCCCCTGCGTGCCAGGGGGTTCGGCGGGAACGGCAACGGCCGACGCAGCCGGGCCGCCAGCTCGTCGGGCGCGGCCGCCAGGTCCACCAGCTGGCTCACGGACAGCTGTGCCGGCAGGGCAACCTCGGCGCGGGCGGCGGCCCTGCGGGCCCGCTCCGCGAGCAGCGCATCCACGTCCGCGGCCCAGCCCTCGGGGTCGTCCTCGGCGGCTGTGTCGTCGAGTTCCGGGGCCTCCGGCTCCTGCTCGGGCTCGGGCTCGGGCTCGGGTTGTTCCGGTTCCGGTTCCGGCTCCGGCTCCGGCGACGCGAGCGCGTCGAGCACCAGCCGGACGCCCGCCTGCACCCCGGCCCGCCTGGCCCCCAACGGGTCCGGCGGCCACTGCGCGGCGACGGGGTCCGCGGTCAGCGGGTTCTCCGAGTCCTCCTCCGGTGCGGGTGCCCACGCCTCGACCACCCCGATCGGCACGTCCGTCTCGTCCGCGGCGAGCACCGACTCGCGGATCTCGCGCAGGAAGTCGGACGGCCCCTTCGGCTTGGATCCCGATTCCGGCCAGTGGTGTCCGGACACGTACAGGACCCGCTCGGTACGGGTGAGCGCGACGTAGAACAGCCGCCGGTCCTCGTCGAGCTTGCGCTGGGCCAGTGCCTTCTTGTGCGCAGCGACCGCGTCCTCGAGATCCTTGCGGTCGTAGACGTTCTCCAGGTCGAGCACCGGGATGCCGTCCGCGTCGTCACCGGGCCGGGCCCGGTCCCCGCGCAGGGACGGGGGCAGCTCGCCGACCGCGCCGAGCCAGCTGCCGGACGCGGTCGAGGACGGGAACACCCCGTCCACCACGTGCGGCACCGCTACCACCTGCCACTCGAGGCCCTTCGCCGAGTGCACGGTGAGTACCTGCACCCGGTCCGGTGCGACCTCCACCTCGCCGGGTGCCAGCCCCTTCTCCACCGTCTCCGCCGCGGCCAGGAAGGCCAGCAGCCCGGTGAGGGTGGCCGAGGGGTTACGGGCGTACCCCGCCACGGCGTCCGCGAACGCGTCGAGGTGTTCGCGACCGGCCCCGCCGGCGCCGGACCAGCTCAGCCGGGCCTGCGCCTCGATGCCGATGCCGAGGACCCGCTCGACCTCCGAGACCAGCTCGGTGAGCGGCTGCCCGATCCGCTCACGCAGCGACGCCAGTTCCCCGGCGAGCGCGCCGATCCGGGCGTAGCCGCACTTCGAATAGCGTTGAGCGCCACCGGGGTCCGCGATCGCGTCGGCCAGACCCGCGGTCTCCGCCTGCTCCCCCGGCAGTGCCGCCTCGAGCGCCTGGTCCAGGCTTGCGGCGTCGGTGACCGTGCCGCCGGTGCCGCGGGAGGCGCCGATCGCCAGTTCGCGTGCCCGCCGCCAGAGGGCCGCGAGGTCGGCCGCACCGAGCTGCCAGCGCGCCCCGGTCAGGACCCGCATCGCGGCGCTGCCGGCCAGGGGGTCGGCCACCACCCGGAGCATCGCGATGACGTCGGCGACCTCCGGGGTGTGCAGCAGTCCGCCGAGTCCCACCACTTCGACGGGCAGGCCCCGTCTGCGCAGCGCGGCGGCCACCGGTGCCGCGTCGGCATTGCGGCGGATCAGCACCGCGGCGGTCGGCGGCGGCTCCCCCGCTGCGCGCGCGGCCGCGTACTCCCCCGCGATCCGCTCGGCGACCCAGTCTCGTTCGCGGTCGACGTCCTCGGCGAGCAGCAACCGGATGTCACCGGCCACGGCCCCGGGACGGGGGCGCAGCTGCTGCACGGGGACACCCCGTTCCCGCAACGGGGCCGAGGCCGCGTTGGCCAGGGTGAGCGCCTCCGGCGGGTTGCGCCAGCTGGTGAGCAGCTCGAGCCGCGGCGCGGGTCGACCGTCGGGCAGCGGGAAGTCGGTGGCGAACCGCGGCAGGTTGGCGGCCGACGCGCCCCGCCAGCCGTAGATGGACTGCATCGGGTCGCCGACCGCGGTCAGCGCGAGTCCGCCGTCCTCGCCCCCGCCGAACAGCGACGACAGCAGCACTCGCTGCGCGTGCCCGGTGTCCTGGTACTCGTCGAGGAGCACCACCCGGAACCGGTGCCGCTCGGCGCGGCCGACCTCGGGATGCTCCGCCGCGACGCGTGCGGCGAGCGACATCTGACTGCCGAAGTCCAGGGCGCCCTCCCGGCGGAGCGCCTCGGCCACCCGCCGCACCAACGGCAGCAGCGCGACCCGCTCGTGCTGGGTGTCGAGCAGCGCCAGCAACTCCTTCTTCGGGCCGCCGCGTTGACGGGGGCCGGCGGGCAGCGTGTGCACCAGCTTGTCCAGCTCGGTGTGCGCCTCGCGCAGGTCCTCCGGCTCCACCAGGTGCTCGGCCAGCTGACCCGACAGGGCGAGCACCGCCTCGGTCAACGAGGTGGGGTTGCGGTCGGTGTCGAGGTCACCGTCCCAGGAGCTGACCACGCGGTGCGCGAGCTGCCACAGCGCCGTCTCCGAGAGCAGCTCGGCGGACGGTTCCATCGGCAGCAGCAGTCCGTGCTCGGTGAGCAGCCGGCCCGCGTACGAGTGGTAGGTGCTCACCTCCGGTTCGCCGGCGAGGATCCGGCCGCGCAGGCCGCCGCTGGGGTCGAGCGAACGCAGCAGGTCCGAACCGGCCAGCCGCGCGAGGCGCTGCCGGATTCGGCTGGTGAGTTGCTGGGCGGCCTTGCGGGTGAAGGTGAGTCCGAGGACCTGCTCGGGGTCGACCATGCCGTTCGCGACGAGCCAGACCACCCGGGCGGCCATCGTCTCGGTCTTGCCGGCGCCCGCGCCGGCGACCACCAACGTCGGGCCGATCGGCGCCGCGATCACCGCCGCCTGCTCCTCGGTGGGCGGGTGCTGGCCGAGGGCGAGTGCGAGCTGGGCGGGGCTGACCCGGGGTCCGCCCGGATACCGGGCGGTCATTCTTCGGTCACCTGTCGTCCGGTCTCCTGGGCGGGGCAGCTCGAGAACACCGGGCAGTGCCGGCAGCCCTCGTTGGGGCGGGCCCAGAAGTGCGGGCCCTGGGTGGCGGCCGCGGCGCCGTGCACGACGTCCAGCCACTGCGCCTGCGACTCCTCGTCGAGCGGCGGTTGCAGCCGCTGCGCCGCACCCTCCTTCTGGTGCGGTGCGGCCACGAACACCAACCGGCCACCGCCCGGCGCGGTCGCCGGCTCGCCGTCGATCGCGCCCGCCAGCACCGCCAGCTGGTAGGTCGCGAGCTGCGCGTGCTGCTGCGCGGCCTCCCTGCTCACCGGGGCTCGCGCCGTCTTGACGTCGACGATGACGGGCCGGCCGTCGGCGTCACGCTCGAGCCGGTCGATCCGGCCGCGCAGGTGGATCGACGGCTCGCCCTCGGCGCGCGGCTCGAGCACCCCGTCGACCGCGACCTCGACGCCGATCTCGGTGAGTTCACGACGCGAGAGCCGCAGCCACTCGGAGAAGGAGTCGAGCATCTGGCCGGTGCGGTCCATCTCGCGCCGCGAGTACCACTGCGACCCGAGATCCACCGCGTCCCACGCGGTCGCCAGCGCCCGGCGCACCTGGTCCGGAGGCAGGTTGCCGGCCAACGCCTGCACCAGGGTGTGCACCAGGGTGCCCGCCACCGCAGTGGTGTTCTCCCCGTCGGTGCCGCCGTGCCGCTCGAGGACCCATCGCAGCGGGCAGGCGTCGAGCTGTTCGATGGTCGAGGGCGAGAGGGGAACCGGGCCGTCCTCGACGTCCCAGAGGGCGGCCTCGGTACTGACGCCGGCCACGCCGTACCAGTGGTCCGGGTGCGCGCCGCGGACCCCGGCACGGGCCAGTCGGGCCAGCTGCCGGGCGGCCCTGGCCTGCATCTGCGGGTCGCTCTCGGCCAGTTCGGGGTCACACACCACGCGCCGCAACTCGGCGACTAGCGCGGGCAGCGCCAGCACCCGTCCGGCCGGCAGCGGTGCGGGCAGCAACGTGGAGTCGGCGGGCTCGCCGTCGACCACCCCGCCGCCGAGGAGTTCGTCGACGAAGCGGGAGGGCACCAGGTCGGTGTCGCCGGTGGCGGAGTTCACCGCGGTGACCAGGAGCGAGCGCCGGGCCCGACTGCAGGCCAACAGGAACAGCCGTCGCTCCTCGGCCAGCAGCGGCGCGGTGCGCGAGAGCCGAGCCTCACTGCCCGGCGTGGCATCGCCGACACCGGCGGTGAGGTCGACGAGCGCCTCGGTGCCGAGGAGGGTCCCGCGGGACCGCAGGCCCGGCCACAAACCCTCCTGCACGCCGGCGACCACCACGACGTCCCACTCCCGGCCGACCGCCGAGTGCGCGCTGAGCACCGACACCGACTCCCCCGGCACCGCCGCCGCGGAGCGTGGGTCGCTCGGGATCTCCTGTTCGGAAAGGTATTCCACGAAACCGGTGAGGCTCGCCCGCGGCAACCGGTCCACGTAGTTGGCGGCCCGGTCGAACAGCGCCACCACCGCGTCGAGGTCCCGGTCCGCCTGCGCGCCGATCGGGCCGCCGCGGGCCGACGCCGCCGCCCACCGCTTCTCCAGCCCGGTGGCGCGCCAGCAGGTCCACAGCACGGTCTCCACCCCACGGCCCTGCCGGTGCGCGGCCCGAGCCTGGCCGAGGATCTTGAGCACCCGTCGCAGCGCGGCGAACTCGACGTCGGTGAGGGCGGCGGTCAGGTCGCGGTGTTCGTCCTCCCCGTCCACGATCAGCTGCCGCAGCAGTTCGGCGGAGTCGCGTTCGCCGCCCGCGGCCAGCTCGACGCGGCGCAGTCCGCGGCGCAGCCGCCGCAGCGTCACCGGATCCGCGCCGCCGACGGGGCCGGACACCAGTGCCAGCGCGTCCTCTCCCGTGAACTCGCCGCCCGCCACGGCCCGCATCGCGAGGAGCAGACCGCCGACCGCGTGCTGGCGGGCGAGCGGCAGTTCGGACGCCGCGGTGGTCACCGGCACCCCGGCCGCCAGCAGCGCGCGGCGCAGCGGGGCCAGTGCCCGCGGCACCGACCGGACGACGACCGCCATCTTCGACCACGGCACCTCGTCGTGCAGGTGCGCCCGGCGCAGGGTGTCCGCGATCAACGCGGACTCCTTGCCCTGGGTGGCGAGCACCTCCACGTGTACCCGGCCCGGATCCGCGCCGGGGACGGTGGAAGCGCCGCGGTGCGGGGGCAGTCCGGGCAGCCGGCCTGCGACCGAACCCACCAGTTCCCCGATCCGTGCGGCGTTGCGGTACGCGGTGTCGAGCACCACCTGCCGGTCCGACCCGTTCTCGGCGAGGTCCATCAGGAACCGCGAGTCCGCGCCACGGAAGCCGAACACCGCCTGGTCCGGGTCCCCGGCGACCACGGCCGACTCGGCACCGGTGCCGAGCAGCCGGACCAGTTCGGCCGCCTGCGGGTCGAGGTGCTGGGCGTCGTCCACGTACAGGTGCCGGATGCGGTGGCGCTCCCGCTGGAGCAGGTCCGGGTCGGTGGCGAAGGCCGTCAGCGCGGCGCCGACCAGTTCGGCGGCGTCGAGCGCGGGCGCGGTCGCCTCCGGCGCCTCCACCCCGACGGCACCGCGCAGCAGCATCACCTGCTCGTACCGGGTGGCGAACTGCCCGGCCGCCACCCACTCCGGCCGCGAGTGGGCGTGGCCCAGCTCGATCAGGTCCTCGGGCCCGAGGCCGCGTTCACCGGCCCGCAGCATCAGGTCCCGCAACTCGACCGCGAAGCCGGTCATCGGCAGCGCGGGCCGGAGCCGCTCCGGCCAGTACTCGGCGCCGTCGGTGACGTCGCCACGCAGCATCTCCCGCAGCACCGCGTCCTGCTCGGCGCCGGTGATCAGCCGCGGCGGCGGGTTGGCGTGCGCCGCGGCCTGCAGCCGCAGCACCGCGAAGGCGTAGGAGTGCACCGTCCGCACCAGCGGTTCGCGGGTGGCGCGGGCAGGTCCCGCACCGAACAGCCCCGCGGTGATCGCCTCGCGCACCGCGGTGGCGGCCTTGCGCGAATGTGTCAGCACCAGAACCGATTCCGGGCTCCCGCCGGGGCCGCTGATCCGGGCCGCCGCGAGGTCAACCAGCAGTGAGGTCTTCCCGGTGCCCGGTCCGCCGAGCACCTGCCACGGCCGCCAGCCGTAGCCGTGCTCACGCGGGCCGGGCCCGTCCTGGGCCAGCAGCCGCTGGACCTGCGGACCCCACTCCCGCGTCGGGGCTGCGTCGGGGGCACGGCGGACCAGCGTCGCGAGCGAACGCTCCGCCCTGTCCCGTCCACCCCTGCTCGTCATGACAGGAATTCCATCACGGGCCACCGACAGCCCCGCCGCCCGCTCGGGAACGTCGGTGGGATCCGGCAGGATGGCACCCGTGAGCGATCTCGAGATCCACCGGTACGGGCCCGCGGACGGCCCGGTCGTACTCGGCCTGCACGGGATGACCGGGCATGGGCAACGCTGGCAGCACCTGGCCGAGCGGTACCTCCCGCAGGCCCGGGTGATCGCGCCCGACCTCCGGGGGCACGGCCGCTCCACCTGGGCGCCGCCGTGGGGCATCGCGGATCAGGTCGACAGCCTCGTCGCCCTGCTCGAGACGGAAGCGAGCGGGCCCGTGGTGGTGGCCGGGCACTCGTACGGCGGCGCGATCGCCATACATCTCGCGTGCCGGGTACCGGAGCGGGTGCGGGCGCTCGTCCTGCTCGATCCCGCGCTCGGCATGAACCCCGCCCAGATGCTCGAGATCGCGGACCTGACGGTGCGCTACCCCGACTACACGGACGCGGCGGAGGCCCGCTCGGAGAAGGTGCACGGAGCCTGGGCGGGCGTCGACACCGAGGTGCTCGACGCGGAGATGGACGAGCACCTCGTCGAACTCGAGGGCGGCCGCGTCGGCTGGCGCTACTCCGTACCCGCCGTGGTGGCGTCGTGGGGTGAACTGGCCCGCCCCGCCGTGTTGCCTCCCGCGGACCTGCCGACGGTGCTGGTGCCCGCGATGCGGGTGCAGCCGCCGTACCTGTCACCCGACTACCGTGCGGAACTCGCCGCCCACCTCGGCGACCGACTGACCGTCGTGGAGATGGATGTCGACCACATGGTGGCCCAGTCCCGGCCGGGCGAGGTTGCCGCCCTGATCGAGAAGCTGCTCTAGCCGTGGCGGCCACCACCGAGGAACAGATCGAGCGGGTCCGCGCCCTCGTCGCCGCGATCCCGTCGGGCAAGGTGGCGACCTACGGCGACATCGCGGCCGCGGCCGGGTTGTCGAGCGCCCGCACAGTGGGCTGGATCATGCGGACCGACGCCGCCGACCTGCCGTGGCACCGGGTGCTCGGCGCCTCCGGCCGGCCGGCCGCACACCTCGTGCACCGGCAGATCTCCAAACTGGCACTGGAAGGTGTCCCGATCAACGACGGCCGGGTTGACCTGCGCACGGCCCGGCACCACTTCTGATCGGATTCACTCGCCGACGTCCTCCGCTCACGTCGATGCCGTGAGCCCGTCGACGCCGTGAGCAGGTTGTGCGCCAACGAGACTCGTGGGGGGGGGGGGGGGGGGCGCCTCGGGTACGGCGCAGCGAGCGGGAACCCAGAGGTCCGCCGACACCCCGGCCCGGTCCGCGACGCCCTCGACCTCGAGGGCGCCACTGGGCACGTCGGCGCGGATCGCAGTCAGCTCGCCGGGGACCGCGCGCGGGTAGGCCCGGCTCAGGATGGCGCGGATGGGGCTGTCCGCCGGGAAACTCTCGAACTCGCCGAACTCTCCGGCCTGGCACCAGTCCGGACGGTTCTCGCGATGCTGCACGTTGTGCGGGTCACCGCACGCCTGCTTCCACTGCCACCAGGTGCCACCGACCAGGTACGCGTCCTCCTGCGCGGCGTACCGGGCGACCTTCTCCGGGTTGCTCGCGTCGTCACCGAAGTAGCCCCACTCGCCCGAGAAGAACGGTGTTCCGCCGTAGCCTTCCGCCGCCTTCGCGGCAGCGGCAAAGCCCGACTCGATACTGCCGACCGCGAGCGGCAGCGACTCGTTGTAGATGTGCGGCGCGTAGACCAGGTTGGGATCCGAGGTGAACCTGGGTTCGCCCGACGAACCGGCCGAGCCCGTCGCCGGACCCGGTGTCGGGAGCAGGCTGGAGGCCACCGACGGCTCGAAGTACGCGGTGTGGCTGAAACCGCCCGGCACCGATGCCTCGGCGGCCCGGATGGCCGGAATCAGGCGGTCGTACATCGCGCCGAGTCGCAGGTAGTCGTTGATGCCCACCGACAGGCCGGGGCTGGGCTCGTTGAGCAGGTCGTATCCGACCACGGTCGGGTCCGCGGCGAAGCGCCGGACCACGAACTCCCACGACTTGACGAACTCGCCCTGGATGCCGTTGACGTCGTTGTAGAAGTTCTCGAACGACTGCTGCACCACCACCGACACCTCGCGCGAGTCAGGGAGTCGGCAGGTCGCCAGACCGCCCATCGTCGCGGTGGCCCACGCCGGGGCACCGTCCCAGCCGACCGAGGTCGCCAGCGGCGCAGGGCAGCTCACGCCGTCCGGCGTGGCGACCGCGGGACCCCAGGCGTCCTGGTGCATGTCCAGGATGACGCCGATGTCGTGCGCCTTCGCCCATTCCGTCGCCTGCGCGATCTTGTCGAGGTACGAGTGGTCGAAGACGCCCCGCTGCGGCTCGATCAGCGACCAGCTCATGATCAGCCGGACGACGTTGAAGCCCTGGGTCGCGATGCCCGCGAAGTCCGCCTCGGTGAGCGGCATCGTCGGGTCGAGGTCGGGGAACTCCTGGTAGTACTCGCCGAGTCCGTTGACGTTGATCCCGCGTAGGAGGACCGTCCGACCGAGGTCGTCGACGATGCGCGGTGCCCCGGAGGTGCTGGTCGACAACCGGCCGTCGCCCGGTTCGGCCGGCGCCGCGACCGCTGTCGCCCCGCCCGCTGCCATCGTCGCCGCACACAGCAGCGCCGTCACAGCCGTCGTCAATCGGAATTTGGACCACATACGTCGGGCACTCACCTTCTTCTCGAGGCATCGCGCGGCCAGACACACCACGCCTGCCGGAACATTATTGGTCACTTGTTCAGTTCGCGTTCACATTTCGCCCAAATCGCCCCGCGCACAGCACTGATGGCAGGCTCGAGCCATGACCGGCGAACGCAACCTCGACGTCCTGCTCGCCACCGTGGATCCGGTCGGCCGCGAGGGCACCTTCGTGTTCGTCTTCCTCGCAGACCCGAGCGGGGCCGACGGCGTGACGGCGGCCGCCACGGTCGCCGAGGAGAACGGACTCTCGCTGGTCGTCACCAAGCGCGACGCCGACATCCGCGGCTGGACCTACGACTTCGAGGCCGGCTGGATCACCCTGCGGGTGCACTCCGCACTCGGCGCGGTGGGGTTGACCGCCGCGGCGAGTGGGCGGCTCGCCGACATCGGGATCAGCTGCAACGTGATCGCCGGCCGTCACCACGACCATCTGCTGGTACCCGTCGGTGACGTGCCGCGGGCGCTCGACGCGCTGAGGGCGCTCGCGATCGAGCACCGGGACCGCCACGACGACGTCCCGGACGCGACCGACGATGCCGCCGCCACCGAGGACCCACCGGCCCGGTGACTCGACCTGGAGACCACGGCGGCAAGCGGCGATGCGCTGGCATCACATCGGGTGAGAACAGTAATGTTGCTGGCATGCAACAGTTTCCAAAACGTTCTGTCGTACTTGGCGCGGGCGGTGTCGTCGGTACCGCCTGGATGGCCGGCATGGCTAGCGGATTGCGACGTCTTGGAGTGGACCTGGCGGACTCCGATCTGATCGTCGGAACGTCGGCAGGCGCGATCGTGGCCGCTGTGCTCGCCACCGGGCGAGACCCAGCCGAGCTGGCCCAACCCCCACGACCGGCTCCTGCCGACGTGCAACTGCCACCTGTCGACCCCCGTTTGACGGGCAGAGTCTTCGCGGTATTCGGGGACAAGGAACTTGAACCGGACGTCGCGCGACGACGTGTGGGACAGATCGCGCTCGAGATGAGCGCAGAGCATGAGCCGGTGCATGTCGAGCGGATGCACAGGATGATCGGATCATCGCAATGGCCAGACACATCGCTCCTGGTTGTGGCCGTCGATGCTCTCTCGGGCAAGCGTGAAGTCTTCGACAGACTCGGAGAGGCTTCCCTGGCCGACGCCGTCGTCGCAAGCCGTGCCACGCCAGGCTTCTATCCACCGATGACCATCGGCGGTCGCCGCTTCATGGATGGTGGGATGCACTCGTCGACCAATGCCGACTTGGCAGCCGGAGCGCAGCTTCTGGTTGCCGTACACCCGCTCGCTCACCTCTTTCCAGCGACGGAACTCGAGTCCGAACTCCGGGTGGCACAGCCGGGAAGATCGGTTCTGATTTGCCCCGACGAGCTGTCGATCGGGGCGTTCGGCGGCGATCTGGCCAGCCGTGCGAATTGGATACCGGCCTTTGAAGCAGGAACGCTGCAGGCGAGAGCTGAGGCCGAACGGCTCAAGCAGGCCTGGGAGGCCGCGGCGTGCTGAACAGTTGACGACAGTTGACGACAGTTGACGACAGTTGACGACAGTTGACGACAGTTGACGCTCGATAAATCCAGTGCACGAGCAGCAGGTACGTGCTCTGTCGCTCCAGGCATCGCGACAGGGTCAGGTGCTCAAACCCGGACATGCCCGCAATGATCGCCTTGGCATCCGCAAAGGCAGCCTCGAAGGCGGCTTCCTCACCAGGCCTGACTGTGGCGATTTTTGTCGGCGCCGGCAGCCTCGACGGGGCGGTGCTGGCGGCGTAGGCAGCTTCACGGGAACGTGCAGGAACATTTTCGATTCGCACACCTTTGACCAGCATTAATACACTAGAAATCGAATGCACGTGCGAGTAGAATTCAATGTATGAAACTCGACGCCATGCTCGCCGACCCCGCCGGGGTCGTGGCATGGCGACTCGACGAAACCGAGATCCTCGCCGCGGTGCCGGAGCTGGTTCAGGACATGCGTAGGCGGGAGGCGCTACTGGTCCGGTTGGTCCGCGAGGCCGACCAAAGATGCCTGCCCGAACACGCCGGTGCCGCGGACACCGCCGCCTGGCTCGCCGGCGCCACCCGGATGCACCCCGCCCACGCCTCGCAGATCGTCCGCCTCTCCCGCGAGCTGCCGTTGCACCCGCAGATGGCCGGGGCGTTGGACGAAGGACGGATCGAACTGGGCCACGTGCAGGTGATCGTCAACTTCCTCGGCCGCCTCGCCAAGCTCACCCGCGACTTCGACATCGACCCGGCACCCGACGGGACCGACTGGGAGCACCCCGACCCCGACAGCGGACGGGCCGACGACTGCGAGGCCTACCTGCTCATCGCCGCCCGCGCCGAGGACCCCGCACAGCTGCGCAAGCGGGCCCGCGAGATGGAGATCTATTTCGAACGCGACAGCGATCTCCCCTCCGACGGCGAGAACCCCGAACTGAACGAATTCTTCGCCTCCAGCACCCTGGGTGGGCGGGTGCTCGTGAAGGGCAGCTTCGACGCCGAAACCGGCGAGGCCCTGCAGACCGCGTTGTCAGGCCTGTCGAAGCCGCACCCGACCACCGACGACGACGGTCACCCGATCCGCGACCCTCGCACCGCCTCCAAACGCCGCGCCGACGCCCTCGGACAGATCATCCGCGGCCACCTCGACAACGCACGCGGACCGATGGAAGGAGGGGAACGACCACACGTCACCGTCACCATCGACGTCGACGCACTACGGGATGCGGTCGCCGCGACCGCGCCGATACCCGCGACCGGGGCATGGGTCGGAACAGGCTGGGACTACCACTCCGACAATGCAACCGGACCCGTCGGCGAGCACGAGGGTTGCACCAGCCCCGCCGGTTTCAGGCCACCCCGCCGGTACCGCCGCGGCCGGCACGCCAGCATGCCCTGGGCTGGCCCGATCTCCGCCGCCATCGCCGCCCGCATCTCCTGCGACGCCCAGGTCACCGCGATCTTCGTGGACCGCAATGGCAACCCACTCGACGTGGGCCGCACCACCCGCGTCATCTCCCCGAAACTCCGCAAAGCCCTGGTGGCCAGGGACTGCGGCTGCGCATTCCCCGGGTGCGGACGTCCCGCCGCCTGGACCGACGCCCACCATATTCGGCACTGGTCCAGCGGCGGTCCGACCGCGCTGGCGAACCTGGTGCTGCTCTGCAAGAAGCACCACACGATCATCCACAGGAACCACTGGGCAGTGCAGATCGAACCGGACGGGTTCCCGTGGTTCATCCCACCCGCCTGGGTGGACCCGGCGCGAAGACCACGGCCGGCTCACAACCGGCGCGAGATCCACGGAGTCTGACCAGACACAGGCCTGAACACTCACCCACAACCGGACCGGTTGCGGCCGAGACACACTCGGCCGCAGCCGGCTGCATCAAGGGTGGAGCCTGTCGGCATGCCTGGCCGCAATCCTCGGCTTACCCGAAATCAGAGTTCCAGCCCCGACGCGGTGGCAATTTCCTGCAACTGGTCCAGTGTCAATACCGTCGCCGGCGCCGCGTCGTCGAGGCTGACCTGGACCCGAGTCCCGGACGGCCGGGTGACGGTGACGATGCCGGGCTCGGTTCGGGTGAGCACCGAGCCGTCCGGCAGGGCGGTGAAGGCGGTGCGGCGCCGGTCACTCGGCTCCCCCTGCGGCTCGACGGGAAGCTGGTGACCACCAGTGATCGAGACCAGGAGTCGGCCGGATCCATCCGGGCCGCTCACACCCAATTCCTCGCAGACGCTGGACCGGTCGTAGGTGGACAGCTGCAGCGACCCGAGCCGGCGGTCGAGGCTCACCCCCGTCGGAGCGTGCTCCCGCCACACCTCGTCGAGCGCGGCGTTCAGTCGCTGCACGGTCTCTCGGCTCAGTGGCGTGCCGCCGTCGATACCAACGCGGCACTCCGTGGGCGGCTGCGCCGTGCCGACCGGGACGGCCGTGGTGACCCGCAGTCCAGGCGTAGTGGCGAGGGCGGTGAGCTCGTCGACGGTCAGCGGCACAGTTCCGCTGTTCCGCCTGGCCTGCACCGGCTCCGCCCAGTTCTCGTCGCTGGCCGACGCCTCGACAAATGTGCCGTCGGGCAGGTGCGCGGTCACCCGGCGGACCAGGTTCCGGTTGCCTCCGTACTCGTTCCAGGTGTCCTGTGAGTCCACCACGGCGCCGTCCGGAAACGTGGTCCGGCGGTCAAGTTGGCCGGCAACGCATTCCGGTATCTCCCGAGTCGACTGGCGCACCCGGACATCGAGCATCCCGGCGGCGGCGCCACGGGTGAGCCGTCCCTGCGCCGACGTCGAGCCGCCGATGTCCTCCGCTCTCACTCCCTCGGGCAGTTCGGAGGTGAACACCGGGATCGGCTGGAACCACAACGACTCGCTCGGGCCCGCAAACTCGAGTCGGACGGTGTCGGGCAGCGCGGACCGCAGGGCGTCGGACATGGCGGTGGCCTTCGGCCCGTTGAACCACGGGTAGCTCGGGTTGTCGTAGCTCTGCTCGCCCGCGTACCCCACCATGAAGCCCTTGCCGTCCGACGGCGGCTCCACCCGCTCGCAGCCCGGAATCTCGACGGGATAGACGACGGTCGGGGTCACCCTCGACCCCGGCGACGCCTCGTCCTCCGCCGAGGACGACGCACCCGGATCGTGCAGCAGACCGGCGACGGTCACGCCGACTGCCACCACCCCGACCACCACCAGCCCGTCCGCCCAGCCGACCCGCCTAGCATTGCCGTCCAGCTCACCCATCAGTCCCCCGCTCCTCGCGCCCCCGGCCCGTGAGCCCTGGCGTCAGAGTCCCTTTCGCCGGATTCTCGAGCGGCGTTACGCGTAACACGCCCCGACCCGGCGCCGACACACCCCACGAGGGCCGCTCGCGGTTCGCGACAGGCCCGTTCGCCCGCGAACCCGCCATCGCTACTACCTCCCGAGGGGCGTGCATGAGAACACCGACAGTGACTGCCGTTGTCTGCGCGGCGCTGATCGCCGCGGCAGCCACCGCCTGCGGAGGCGACACCGAGCCACCCACGCCGACCGCCCAAACCTCGGCGGCGCAGGCCCCAGCACAACCGTCCGAGACACAGTCGTCCGCGACACAGGCGATCGAGTCGGAGCCCTCGACAACACAATCCACCCCCACAACCGAGAACACCGAAACCGAGGACACCGACGCCGCCACGACGAACCAGCCCACCGCCGACACCATCAGTGGACAGGGCCGCTGCCTGGACCCGAACTCGACGGGGGTACATGACGCCGTCGCCGGCCTGGACCAGACGCCTTACGGCTGGATCGTCGGCGCCGCGTCCGAGGACCCGCTGGGCTCCTGCCCCGACCTGTTGTGGGCGGTGGCGGACGTGGAGGCCGGCACCGCCAGCTCACCCCGCCACGTCCTGTTCTTCCACGCCGGCCGCTACCTCGGCACAGCGACCGCCGAGCCGTACGCCTTCACCCACGTCGCGGGCACGGCCGGCGACACCGTCACGGTCGAGTACCGGTGGCTTGCCGAGGACGAACCGAACTGCTGTCCCGCCGGTGGGCCGGCCGCCATCGACTACACCTGGGACGGGTCCCGGGTGGTGATGGAGCAGCCGCTGCCGCAGGCGATGCTCGACTCCTACCACCGCTGAGCCTCCCCAGGCGCTCCCGCAGTCGAGCGGACCTCCGGCGCACCCGGCTTCCTACACTCGTCCCATGCCGACGCCGTCGCCCCACACCGATGCAGCCATCCAGATCCGGTGGGTCCAGGGCCCGAGTGCCTTGCGGTCCGCGCCGCCGACCACTGCCGAGGAGGCCGTCGCGCTGCTCGAACGGGGCAGCGCGGCCTTTTCCCGGGTGGGCGCGGAATCGATCGAACTTCACGTCGACCGAGAGGCTTTCGGCATCGCGCACGACGACATGGACGGCATCCTGACCCAGCGTCCGTTCGCTGCCGTGCTGAGCTGCTCGGACGCCCGGGTGCCGATCGAGCTGACCCTCGGTCGCGCGGCCAACGACCTGTTCGTGGTGCGGGTCGCGGGCAACGTCCCCGGGTCCGACAGCCGGGGCAGCCTGCACTACGCGGCCGAACACCTGCCGAGCGTGCAACTGTTCACGGTCATCGGGCACTCGCAGTGCGGGGCCGTGCCGGCGGCGGTCGACGCGATGCTCGAGCCGCATCGGTACCTGCAGATCGCCTCGGACGCGCCCCTGCGCGGGATCATCGACTCCCTGCTCGCCGGCGTGCATTTCGCCGACCGTGCGCTCACCCACGTGCACGGCACCCGGGTCCGGGACTCCGAGCACTACCGCACCCGGATGATCACCCTGGCCACCCTCGCCAACACCGCCCTCACCGCGGCCGTCCTGCGACAGGACCTGAGCCGACCGACCGCCTTCGGCGTCTACAAGCTCGCCACCCGCAACGTCGGGGTCCGCCGCGCCGAGGGCTGGGTGCCCACGCTCGCGATGGCGCCGCAGGACGACAGCGAGCTCACCGCGATCGTGGAGAACGCGGCCCGGTCCCTGACGGTGTGATCCGCCCCGACGTCCTACCGGGTGTCCGCACTCCCCGCGTGCGAGCATGGACCGATGACCGACGGCCAGGCGAGATTTGACGCGATCGTCCTAGCGGGCGGCTCCGGCACCCGGATGGGCGGCGTCGACAAGCCCTCGATCGAGGTCGCCGGGCGGTCCATGCTCGACACCGCCCTGGCCGCCGTGGCCGCCGCGAGCGCCGTGGTGGTGGTCGGCCCGCACCGCGCCGGCCTCGCCCCCACCGTCCGGCAGACGCAGGAGTCGCCGCCGGGGTCCGGCCCGGTCGCGGCGGTCGCCGCGGGCCTGGCCGAACTCGGTGATGCCGAGCTGGTGGTCGTCCTGGCCGCCGACCTCCCTTTCATCACCCCCGCGGCGATCGCCACCCTCGCCGCCGCCCTGGTCTCGGACCCCGCCACGGACGCCGCGTTCGCCGTGGACGAGTCCGGCCGGGTGCAGTTCCTGCTGGGGCTCTGGCGCGTGGACGCGCTGGCCGCCCGACTGCGTGCCCTCGGCGCCGACGGGCCCGCCAACCAGCCGATGAAGGTATTGGTCCCCAAAAACCATGTGACGGTGCTCATGTCGGGCATCTCCGACTGCGACACCGACGCGGACCTGGCCCGGGCGCGGGCTCGCAGCGCCGGCCCCCAGGCGAGCGGTTCCGCCACCGCGCTGAGCCTCGACGAGGCCCGCGCTCGCGTGCACCGCGGGGTCGACACGCTGACCGTGCGCATGCTCGCTCCGGTACGGGCGCTGGGCGGCGCGCTCGCCCGACCCCTGACCGCGGCCGCTCCGCTCCCCCGCCTCGGCCTCTCCGCCATGGACGGTTACGCCGTATCCGGTTCCGGGCCTTGGCAACTCGACCCGATGATCCGGTTCGCCGGATCCGAGGACGAGCTCGAGCTGCCGGACGGACACGCGGTACGCATCGCCACCGGCGCCCACCTGCCGACCGGCGCCGACGCGGTGCTGCGCGACGAGCACGCCGACGCCACCGGCACCACCTTGCGCCGCAGGCCCGGCGCCCCGGTCCGCGACGACACCCGCCGAAGGGGCGAGGACTGGCACGAGGGTGACGAGCTGGCCCCGGCCGGCACGCCGGTCACCCCCGCGCTGGCCTCGGTGGCCCTGAGCGCCGAGGTCGGCGAGCTCGCGGTTCGCGGTCCGGTGCGGGCACGAATTGTGGTCAGCGGGGACGAGATCCGCCGCGACGGCCCGCTGCATCCAGGGCAGACCCGGGACTCGCTCGGCCCGCTGATGCCGCACTTCCTGTCCTGGTGCGGGGTACACACCGCCACCGAGGCCCACCTGCGTGACACCGCCGGCGGCTTCGACGAACTGCTGGCCCCGCCGACCGGGCCCGACACCGCCGAGCACCTGGTGGTGATCGTCGGCGCGACCGGGGGCGGCGCCGCCGACCACCTGCGTCTGGCCCTGGACCGACGGGGCGCCCGCACGCTGGTGGGCCGGGTGCGCTGCCGTCCCGGTGGGTCGCAGGTGGTGGCGACGCTGCCCGACGGCCGGGTGGTGCTGGGCCTGCCCGGCAACCCCTACGCGGCCGTCGTGACGCTGCTGGCAATGACGCCGACCCTGGTCGCCGCGCTGACCGGCGTGCCGCGTCCGCCCGTGGTCACCGGGGCGGTGGTCAACGCGACGGAGGTCGGCGCGGACGTCGCCCGCCTGGTGCCGGTCACCCGGCTGGCGGACGGCCGCTGGCGAGCCGTCGCCGGCGTCCGGACCGCGCACCTCGCCGGCCTGATCGGGGCCGACGCCCTCGCGGTCATCGAACCGGGAACACCCGACGCCGGTCACGCCGAACTGCTGCCGCTGCCCCGCTGAACCGGCCTTCGTCCGTCGACTGCGCGGCCCCGCGGTAGCGGTCGACGAGCAGGCGCACCAGGTCCGGGTGCACCCCGAGCGGCTGCGCCACGCCGTCGGCGCCGGCGTCACCCAGCCGCCGGTGAAAGAGCCCGTCCGCCAACAGGTACGACGCCACGAACACCCGCCGATGGCCGCCGGCCCGCAGCCGCCGCACCACCTCCGGTACCCGCGGCTGCGCCGTCGCGACGTAGCCGATGTGTACGCGGTCCTCGATCAGCTCGGCCAGCAGCGCGGCGCCGCGGCGCACGTCCGCGAGCGCGCGCGGGTCCGAGGAGCCCGCGGCGGCAAGCACCACCGCGTCGCCCGGCCGCCAGCCCGCCTCGCGGAGCCGTTGGCGGAGCACCCGCGCCAGCACCGGGTCGGGACCCAGCGCGGCGGTGACCCGGACGTCGGGGTGCCCGGAGTCCGCTACCTCGCGCGGCACGTCGGTGTGCACGTGGTAGCCGGACGCCAGGAACGCCGGCACCACGACGGCGGGCCCGTCGAGGCCCCGCAGCACCTCCGCGGGCGACGGGCCGAGCACGTCCACGAACGCGACGCGGGTGGTCCCCACCGCGGACGACACCTCGTCCGCGAGCGCGGCGACCATGTCGACACCGCGGGTACTGCGGGTGCCGTGCGCCACCAGCACGAGCGACGGCGCGCTCACGCCTGCGGCCCGTCGTCGTTCCCGCCCGCCTCGTCGCAGGGGTCCGCGTGGGCACAGTCGGTGGTGTCCAGCGCCAGCCGGTAGCCGCGTTTGACTATGGTCTGCACCATCTTCGGGGCACCGAGCCCGGCCCGCAGTCGCGCGATCGCCGTCTCCACCGCGTGGGTGTCCTCGCCGCCACCGGGCAGCACGGACAGCAGTTCCTCCCGGGTGACCACCCGACCGGGGACCCGGGTCAGGGTGCGGGTCAGGGCCATCGCCGCGGGCGGCAGCGGCCGGACCTCGCCGTCGACCAGGACGCAGCCGCCGCGCACCGCCAACGAGTGACCTGCCGCCTGGAGCGTCACCGACCGACGCGGCAGTTCCTCGGCGATGTGCCGGGCCAGCGACCCCAGTCGGGCCCGGCTCGGCATCGTCGTGGAGACACCGAGGGCCTCGAGCGGCGCCGCCGTGACCGGTCCGACGCAGACCGCCAGCACCGGACCGCCGAACGCCTGGAGCAACGGGTTGATCAGGCCGATCTCCTTGGCGCGCATCAGCATCGACGCCACCGCGGGTGCGCTGGTGAAGCTGACCGCGTCGAGTCCCCCGGCCGCCGTCAGCTCGATCAGCCGGTCCATCGCGGTCTGGTCGTCGGGCGGGGTCCACCGGTACACCGGCACCGGCACCACGTGGGCGCCGGCGATCCGGAGCACCTCGCACAGGTCCGGCAGCGGCTCCCACTCGGTGGCGGCGCCGTGCATCTGCACCGCGATCCGACGGCCCTCGATTCCCTCCGCGAGCAGGTGGTCGATGACCTCGGCCGAGGACTCGGAGGCCGGCGACCACTCCTCCCGCAGGCCGGCGGCCCGGATCGCGCCCGTCGCCTTCGGCCCCCTGGCCAGCAGCCGCGACGAGGACAGCGCGCCGCGCAGGTCCTCCGCGCTGCCCCAGCCCTCCGCTGCCTCCATCCATCCGCGGAACCCGATCCCGGTGGTGGCGATCGCGATTTCCGGCGGGTTGTCGATCAGGTCCTGCGTGACGCGCTCGAGTTCCGCGTCGTCGACGAGCGGGATGATCCGGATCGCGGGGGCGAGCACCACGTTCGCCCCGCGTCGGGTCAACAGGGTGGTGAACTCCTCGGAACGCCGGGCTGCGGTCACCCCGATCGTGAACCCGCGCAGCGGATCACCGGTGTTCGCAACGCTCACGCCGGGCCCGCCCCGGACACCAGGACGCCGGGTGCATGTAGGGAGCCGTCTGCGTGCAGCGAGCTGTGCACCTGCACCACCCCTGCCCAGACCCGCACGTCGTAGACCGGCAACCGCACCGACGGCTCGTCCAGGCAGCGGCCGTCCACCAGCGAGAACGCCTGCTTGAGCAGCGGCGAGACCACGATCGGTTCGCCGGCCCGGTCCCCGACCAGGCCTCGCGACATCACCGCGGCCCGGCCGTACGGATCGATGTTCCCCACCGCGTGCAGGCTGCCGTCCTCGAGCAGGAACAGCGCCACCTGCTCGCGGCCGCGCAGCAGCACGGCGACCCCGAGTCCGGGGATCAGCCGACTCAACGGACAGGCCGAGGTCCACTCGAGCCGGCCGTCGCGCACGCTCTCGCGTCCGGCGCCGGTCATGCGGTGGGTGTTGATGTCGATCTCGGTCATGACGGTCCTCCCTTGTCCCGGCCCTATTTCTAGTTGGGGGGTGTTTCCTCGGCGTTAAGTCGGCATTCCCGCTCCGTAAGGAGTGCCCGGCACCACTTCGTTGGGGTGCCGGACACAGCTGAGGGGCCTACAGCTCGACGGGCACGGCCGGCGCAGGCGCCGGGACCGCGGGCATCCCGATCAGCACCGGGACCTTCCGGGCGCCGGAGTCGTCGAACGCGACCGTGGGGTCCGCCTCGTCCGGCGCGTTGACGAAGGACACGAACCGGGAGAGCTTCTCCGGGTCGTCGAGCACCCCCGCCCACTCGTCCCGGTAGCCGTCGACGTGCTTGGCCATGGCCGCCTCGAGCTCCGCGGCGATCCCGAGGCTGTCCTCGCACACGACGGCCTTGAGGTGGTCGAGGCCGCCGTCGAGGGCCTCGACCCACGGCGCGGTGCGCTGGAGCCGGTCGGCGGTTCGGATGTAGAACATGAGGTACCGGTCGATGTAGCGGACCAGGGTCTCGTCGTCGAGCCCGCCGGCGAGCAACTGGGCGTGCTTCGGGGACTGGCCGCCGTTGCCGCCGACGTAGAGGTTCCAGCCGTTCTCGGTGGCGATGACGCCGACGTCCTTGCCCCGCGCCTCAGCGCACTCGCGGGCACAGCCCGACACCCCGAACTTCAGCTTGTGCGGCGACCGCAGACCGCGGTAGCGGTTCTCCAGGTTCACCGCCATCCCGACCGAGTCCTGCACGCCGTACCGGCACCAGGTGGACCCGACGCAGCTCTTCACGGTGCGCAGCGACTTGCCGTACGCCTGACCGGACTCCATGCCGGCGTCCACCAAGCGCTTCCAGATCGCCGGCAGCTGCTCGACGCGGGCGCCGAACAGGTCGATCCGCTGGCCGCCGGTGACCTTGGTGTACAGCCCGAAGTCACGGGCCACCTCGCCGATCACGATCAGCTGCTCCGGCGTGCACTCGCCGCCCGGCATCCGCGGCACCACCGAGTAGGTGCCGTTGCGCTGGATGTTGGCCAGGAAGTGGTCGTTGGTGTCCTGCAACGACGCCTGACTACGGTGCAGGATGTGGTCGGAGTCGGTGGAGGCAAGGATCGACGCCACCACCGGCTTGCAGATGTCGCAGCCGGACCCCTTGCCGTACTTGGCGATCAACGCGGAGAAGGTGCGGGTTCCGGTGGCCTGGACGATCTGGAACAGCTCGGCCCGGGACTGCTCGAAGTGCTCGCAGAGTGCCTTCGACATCACCACCCCGGACGACGCCAGCAGTGCCTTCACCGTCGGCAGGCAGCCGCCGCAGGTGGTGCCGGCGTTGGTGCAGGCCTTCACCGCCGCGATGTCGCAGGCGCCGTCGGCGATCGCACCGCAGATCGTGCCCTTCGCGACGCCGTTGCACGAGCACACCTCGGCGTCGTCGGGAAGCGCTCCGGCACCGGGCTTCTCGCCGGCCGGCGAGATCAGGGCGGCCGGATCGCCGGGCAGTTCCCGGCCGACCAGTGGCCGCAGCGACGAGTACGCGGACGCGTCGCCGACCAGGATGCCGCCGAGCAGTGTCTTGGCGTCGTCGGAGACCACCAGCTTGGCGTAGGTCCCCTTGGCCGCGTCGCTGAGCACCACCGCGAGCGCGCCGGGCGTCTGCCCGTGCGCATCACCGAAGCTGGCGACGTCGACGCCCATCAGCTTGAGCTTGGTGGACAGGTCCGCCCCCGGGAACTCGGCCGCGCCGCCGAGCAGGCGGTCGGCGACGATCTCGGCGGTGGTGTAGCCCGGCGCCACCAGCCCGTAGCAGCGTCCCTCGACAGCGGCGCACTCACCGATCGCGTACACGTCCGGGTCGGAGGTGCGGCAGCCGAGGTCGGCGAGGATGCCGCCGCGTTCGGCGACGTCCAGTCCGGCCTCGCGGGCCAGCTGGTCGCGGGGGCGGACCCCCGCCGAGAACACCAGCACGGCCGCCTCGAGTACCGAGCCGTCGGACAGTTCGACCGAGATCCCCTCGGGCCCTTCGGTGATCGACGAGGTCGACACGCCGGTGTGCACGACCAGGCCGAGGGCGGTGACCAGCCGTTCGAGCAGCGCGCCGCCGCCCTCGTCCACCTGGGCCGGCATCAGTCGCGGGTTGTACTCGACCACGTGCGGGGTCATCCCCATCAGCTTGAGCGCATTGGCGGCCTCCAGCCCCAGCAGGCCACCGCCGACCACGACTCCCACCGCGCCCGGGCCGCCCTGCTCGGCCCGCTCCCGGATGCCGTCGAGGTCGTCCAGGGTGCGGTAGACGAAGCAGCCGTCCAGATCGTGTCCGGGGACCGGCGGCACGAAGGGGTAGGAGCCGGTGGCCATCACCAGCGAGTCGTAGGCGAGCACCTCGCCCGCCGTGGTGGTGACCGTGCGCGCGGCCCTGTCGATCGATGCCGCGGACTCGCCGACCCGCAGGTCGACCAGGGCGTCGCCCGGGTAGTCGTTGCCGGCGAGCGCGAGTTCCTTTGCGTCCCAGGACCCGACGTAGGACGAGAGCCCCACCCGGTCGTAGGCGGGCAGGCGCTCCTCGCACAGGACGGTCACCCGCCACTGCCCCGCGTCGTCCCGAGCACGGAGCGCCTCGACGAACCGGTGCCCCACCATTCCGTGCCCGACCACCACTACCGACTTGCTGTTCATGCCGCGTCCTCCCGGTCGATCGAATGCTGTGCTGTGTGCCCGGTGCCCGCCGGGTCTGCCATGGTCACGGCCGCTCCTGCTCAGACCAGGACCGCGGCGCGGTCGTCCTCGGCGGCGTCCGCGGCCCGACTCTGGCGGCGCAGGAACACCGCCCAGGTGACGGCCAGGCACACCACGTAGAAGCCGAGGAACACCCAGAACGCCATGGTCGCGGACTTCGCCGGGCTGTTGTAGGACGCCCGCAGCACCAGGTTGATGCCGACGCCGCCGAGTCCGCCGATCGCGCCGGCGAAGCCGATCAGCGCGCCGGACATGGTGCGCGACCAGGCCGCCCGGCCCGCCTTGTCGAGGTCGCCGCGCGACTGCGCCTTGGCCTCGAAGATCGAGGGGATCATCTTGTACACCGAGCCGTTGCCCAGCCCCGACAGCAGGAACAGGGCGATGAAACCGAGCACCAGCGTCACCATCACCGGCCCGCTGGCTGCACCGGCGGTCGCGTCGTCGACGGTGCCCGCCGCGACCAGTACCGAGGCCGCCAGTGCCATCGCACCGAAGGTGTAGAGGGTGATCTTGCCTCCGCCGATGCGGTCGGCGAGGGCGCCGCCGAGGGGCCGGGCGATCGAACCGAGCAGCGGGCCGATGAACGCGATCTGCGCGGCGTGCAGGGCGGCCTGCGCCGGGGTGTCCCCGCCGGCGAGGAAGTTGATCTGCAGCACCTGGCCGAAGGCGAAGGAGAACCCGATGAACGACCCGAACGTGCCGATGTAGAGGAACGAGATGATCCACGAGTCCCGGAACTTCAGGGCCCGTCCCATGGCCCGCAGGTCCGCTGTCTGACCGCCGAGGTTGTCCATGTACAGCGCGGCACCGACGGCCGCGACACCGCAGAACACCAGGTAGATGGCGCACACGATCCACGGGGCGGTGTTGCCGACGGTCGCGATGACGAGCAGACCGATCAGCTGGATCACCGGCACCCCGATGTTGCCGCCGCCCGCGTTGAGCCCGAGTGCCCAGCCCTTGAGCCGCTGCGGGTAGAAGGCGTTGATGTTGGTCATCGAGGAGGCGAAGTTACCGCCGCCGACCCCCGCCAGCGCCGCGACCAGCAGGAACACGGTGTATGAGTAGCCCGGGTTGAGCATCAGGTAGAGGGTGGCGAGCAGCGGGACGAGGAGCACCAGCGCACTGAAGACCGTCCAGTTGCGACCACCGAACCGAGCCGTCGCGACGGTGTACGGGATCCGCATCAGCGAACCGACCAGGGTCGGGACGGCCACCAGGAAGAATTTCCCGGCGGGGTCGATGCCGTACACGTCGGCGGGCATGAAGAGCACCATCACCGACCAGATGGACCAGACCGAGAAACCGACGTGCTCGGCGATCACCGACCAGATCAGGTTGCGGCGGGCGATCTCCTTCCCGCCGGACTCCCAGGCTTCGGTGTCCTCGGCGTCCCAGTGCGGGATGTAGTGGTTGCGGGAGAGCAGGTTCTCGGCGGTCACAGGGCCTCCTCGATGGCGTGGGAGACCCGACACTACGAGCGAGATGTTGCCCCGGTGCTGCCGACCGTGACTCGGCAGTGAACTTGCGCTCACCCGGCTCCGACGCCTGCGGTGAGAACAAACCCGCAGGTAAACGGGGTGTTACCGGATGTGAACCGGTGTTACCGGGCCGTGGCCGGACCCCAGGAATCCTCCAGGTAGCGCGGCTTGCACGCCACATACCCCGACACCAGGATCACCGCGACGGCACCGAGCAACAGGCCGAACGGCCACGCCCAGCCACCGGTGACGTCGTGCAGCACTCCGAACAGCAGCGGCCCCAGGCAGGCGACGGCATAACCGAGGCCTTGGGTGAAACCGGACAGCGCGGCGGAGCCGGCGCCGGTACGGGTGCGCAGGTTGATCAGGGTCAGCGACATCGGGAAGGTGCTCGGCCCCAGGCCGACCAAGAGGATCCACAGCACCGGCGCCCCCATCGGGGCGAAGAGCAGCCCGGCGAAGCCGATCAGGTAGAACACCGCGCAGCCCACCACGACGGGGTACGGGTTCGCGATCCGCGCGCACAGCGCGGGCGCACCGATTGCGGAGATGAACCCGACCGCGGCGAACAGTCCGACCATGGTGCCGCCGAAACCGGCGCTCGCCCCGGCCTCGGTGAGGATCTTCGGCACCCAGGTGAACAGGGAGTACGTGATCAGCGAGGTCATGCCGAACATGCCGGCCATCCCCCAGGCCACCGGCGAACGCCAGGCCTGCCCGTGCGGCTCGGCCGGGTTCGCGACGTACTCGGAGCTGGTGTCGAGGCGGTCGTGGCCGCGGCGCGAGAGGACGATCGAGATCCAGGGGACGACGGCCGCGAAGGCGATCAGCGACCACATGCCGAGCGAGAACCGCCAGCCCTGCGCTTCGGCGACCGGCACCGCGACCAGCGCGGGCAGCACGGTCCCGACCTGCACGCAGGTGATGTAGATGGTGCTCATCATCGCGACCCGGTCGGAGAAGTACCGCTTGACCAGCGGCGGGATCACCACGTTGCCGATGCCCATGCCGCCGAGCGCCAACGCCGAGAGAGCCAGCAGCGACCACGTGTCGGACATCGCGGACCTGGTGGCGATTCCCACGCCGGTCATCACCACCGATGCCAGGGCCACCCGCTCGAGCCCGAATCGCAGCGCCAGCCGGGGCGTGCACAGGCCCGCGACCGCGAACAGCGCGGTGGGCAGCATGCCGAAGACGCCGACGACGGTGGAGCCGAATCCGATCTCGGCGCTGATCTGGTCGAGCAGCGGGGTGAGCGAGGTGACCGCGGTGCGCAGGGTGAGCGCGGAGAGCACGATGGCGACGAGGACGGTCAGCCGTCCGGCGACCAGCGCCCGCTTCGGAATCGTCCGCCGCTGCTCGGTCGCCACCGTCATCACACACCCACTCTTCTCTGTCTCGGACGTCGTCCAAAATCATAGGATGACCCGATGATGCCGTGCAACCGGGTTAAGATGCGGCCACCACCACCCGACGGAGAGGGAACCGTGCAACCCGTTCGCCGAACCAGCCTCATCGCTCAGGTCACCGACCAGTTGCGCGACGAGATCACCGCCGGCGCCTGGCCGGTCGGGTCCCGGATCCCGACCGAACCGGAACTGGCCGAGCTGACCGGGACCGGGCGCAACACCGTCCGCGAGGCCGTCCAGGCACTGGTGCACGCGGGGATGCTCGAGCGCCGGCAGGGCTCGGGAACCTACGTCATCGGCACCAGCGACCTCGGCGGCACGCTGGCGAAGTACTTCGCGTCGGCGCACGAACGGGACGTACTCGAGCTGCGCCAGGCCCTCGACGTGACGGCGGCCGCGCTGGCCGCCCGGCGCCGCGACGACGCCGACGTCGCGAACCTGCGCGAGCTGCTGGCGACCCGAAACGAGTTGTGGCGCAATCCCGAGGCGGCCACCGGCGACGCCGGCCGCGACGCGGTCGCGGCCGACCTGGCCCTGCACCGGGCGATCGTGGCCGCCAGCCACAACGAGGTCTACCTCGAGTTCTACGACTCGCTGCTGCCCGCCATCGAGCACACCATCAACCTCGGTCCGGTGGCGGCGTCACACTCCTACGAGGCCGAACACGACGAGCTGGTGCGGGCCGTGGTCGACGGGGACGTCGAGGGGGCCGCGACCGCGGCGCGGCGGTTCCTCACCGAGTTGATCGCCAAGGCCACTCCCCCCGCCGCCCCTGACGACGCCGCAACACCGACGACGCCGCAACACCGATGATCGCGGCTACGCCCAGGCCAGGACGTCGTCGTTGGCCAGCCGCGGAAGCCGGTCGAACCAGGGGTCGACACCGGGGTGGCCGATGTTCACCACCAGCACGGACTTGAAACGGCTGTCCGGGAAGAACTCCGCGTCGACGCCGGCCTTGTCGAAACCGCCCATCGGGCCCGCCGCCAGGCCCTGCGCGCGAACGGCAAGGGTGAAGTACGCGGACTGCAGGGCCGCGTTGAACTCGGCGGCGGAGGTCCGGGCGCCGTCGTTGGCGGCGTAGACGTCCTTGAGTTCCGGCCGGAACGGCAGCAAGGCCGGGATGTGCTCGTGGAACTCGGTGTCCATCGCCAGCACCGCGACGACCGGTGCCGACTGCGCCTTGGCGCGGTTGCCCTCGGCCAGGTTCGGGACCAGCCGGGCCTTGCCCTCCTCGGTGCGCACGAACACCACCCGCAGCGGCTGAGTGTTGGCGGCCGTGGGGGCCCACTTGGCCAGTTCCCAGATGCCGGCGAGTTCCGCGTCCGTGACCGGTTCGGCGGAGAAGGTGTTGGCGGTGCGCGCCTGCGTGAAGAGCAGTTCCCGGCCGGCCTCGTCGAGCGGCGCGGTGGCGTACGGGGTGAGGTCGTCGATCAGCTCGGACATGATGCTTCTTTCTCCGTGGTCGCTATGAAAAAACTAGTCACTACACAGACGGTAGCACTCGACTAGGATGGCGGCATGGCGAGCGAGGCAGCGACAACACACGAGCCCCGGGTCTGTGACGCGGCCCTGGCGCGGGCGTTCACCTTCCTCGGCAAGCGCTGGAACGGCGTGCTGCTGGGCACCCTGATCAACGGCCCGGCCGGGTTCTCCGAACTCAAGCGGGCGGTTACGGGCATCAGTGACTCGATGCTCTCCGAGCGCCTCACCGAACTCACCGGCGCCGGCCTGGTCCAGCGCACGGTCGAGCCGGGTCCCCCGGTCGCGGTCGACTACCGGCTCACGCCCGCCGGGCACGCGCTGCTGCCCGCACTCAGCGCGCTCACCACCTGGGCCGCGGAGAACCTGCCCGAGTAGGACCCCGCCGCGTCGGCCGGGAACCCTGTCGGACGGATCGACGGACGGACTAGAGCATCAGCCGGATCAGGTCGCCGGTGCGCAGCAGTCCGGGGAACGCCTCCGACGTCGACCGCGGGTGCAGGGCATGCACGGCAAGCCGGAAGATCAAGGCACGCAACAGCATCTGCGGCCACTCCGGGAGGTCTTCCCAGCGGCCGATCAGTTCCTCGTCGGCCCCGCCCCAGGACAGCGCATCGACCACGACCACGCCCGCGGCCCAGGCCGCGGGCCGCCAGTACGGGGTGATGTCGGTGATGCCCGGCGCATCCGCACCCGAGAACAGCACCGTGCCGAACAGGTCGCCGTGCACCAACTGGTCCGGGCTGCGCACCGGCTTGCGTAGTGTCGCAAGCTGGCTGATCAGCTCGATGCTGGTGCGTCCGTCCGCTGACGACGGCTCGAACTGGCCCTTGACCCCACGCAGCGGCACCTGCTCCCAGGCCGCCCGGTCGGCCGCGACGAAGACGTCGACGTCCTCCCACGGCGCCACCGGGGGCTGCACCAGGAACCGCGGTCGCTCCAGCGCCGCGGTCGCCGCATGCAGGCGCACCGACAGCGAGACCACCTCGTCGTGCCGCGGCTCCGGCGACCCTGGAATGAATGTGTCTGCGCGCCAACCCGACACGACGTACCTGCCGTCGGTGGCCCGTACCGGACGCGCCAGCCGGACCCCGTCCGCCTCGAGCGTCTCCCGCACCTTCGCCGACCAGGCGGCGCGGGCGTGATCGGCCACCGCCGAGAGCACCACGTCGTCGCAGAGCCAGCCGCCGTCCCAGTCACTGCCCAGCGGAATCGGGTCCACTTCTCGAAGCCCGAACGTGGATCGGACGTGCGCGGGGGGTTCGACGGAGCTCACGGGGACCACGCTACCGTTGCCAGCCCGCGCCACCGAGTAGACGCGCCCTGCCGGGACCGTTCCCGGGGCCGGGTCAGTACACCGGCAGCGAACTGTCCACCTGACTCACCCAGGCCATCACGCCGCCCTGCAGGTGGGTCGCGTCGGCGAAACCTGCCTTCTTCAGCGCGGCCAACGCCTCGGCCGACCGAATTCCGGTCTTGCAGTGCAGCACGATGGGACGGTCCTGCGGCAGCTCGGCGAGCGCCTCCCCCGACAGGATCCGGTCCTTGGGGATCAACGTCGCACCCGGCAGGTGCACGATGTCCCACTCGACCGGCTCGCGCACGTCGATCAGCTCGATCTCGCGGCCGGCCGCCAGCATCGCCGCCAGTTCCGGCGCGGTGACCGTCGACCCGGTCGCGGCGGCGGCCGCGTCCTCGGAGACGACCCCGCAGAAGGCGTCGTAGTCGATGAGTTCGGTGATCGGCTCACGCGCCGGGTCGCGGCGCAGCCGCACGGTTCGGTAGCTCATCTCGAGCGCGTCGTAGATCATCAGCCGGCCGAGCAGCGACTCGCCGATGCCGGTGATCAGCTTGATCGCCTCGGTCGCCATGATGGAACCGACGGACGCGCACAGCACGCCGAGTACGCCGCCCTCGGCGCACGACGGCACCATCCCCGGCGGCGGCGCCTCCGGGTAGAGGTCGCGATAGTTCAGCCCGCGCCCGTCCGGAGCGGCATCCCAGAACACCGACGCCTGCCCCTCGAACCGGTAGATCGAGCCCCACACGTACGGCCGGCCCGCGAGCACGGCCGCGTCGTTGACCAGGTACCGGGTCGCGAAGTTGTCGGTGCCGTCGAGGATCAGGTCGTACTGGGAGAACAGCGCGACGGCGTTGTCGGGTTCGAGCCGGAACTGGTGCAGCCGCACCTCGACGTTCGAGTTGATCCCCAGGATCGACTCGCGCGCGCTCTCGGCCTTGGGCCGACCGACGTCGGACTGCCCGTGGATGACCTGGCGCTGCAGATTCGACTCGTCCACCTCGTCGAACTCGACGATGCCGATCGTGCCCACGCCGGCCGCCGCCAGGTACAGCAGGGCCGGCGAACCGAGCCCGCCCGCGCCGATCACCAGCACGCGCGCGTTCTTGAGCCGTTTCTGCCCGACCATCCCGACGTCGGGGATGATCAGGTGACGGCTGTAGCGGGCGACCTCCTCCCGGCTCAGCTCGGCGGCCGGCTCGACCAGCGGCGGCAGCGGCCGACGCGTGGGCTGCGACTTGGGGGACGGGGTGGACGACACTTTCGGCTCCTCGGTACTGCGCGCTCTCCGGCGGAGCGCATTCGGCGGCGGCACTGACTGAGGTCGGCGTGCACCCCTGCAGGTGCAACGCCTCGCACGATCCCACTCTTCCACGGAACGCGGCGTCCGCGGCTACCGTCTAGCCGCACCCGAAGTCCGCCCCCGTACAAACCATGAGGAGCACGATGACCGCCGGCCACACCCCGACCAGCTACACCGCCGAGGTCCCGGTGCGGTGGTCCGACATGGACGTCTTCCAGCACGTCAACCACGCCCGCATGGTGACCCTGCTCGAGGAGTCGCGAATCGACTGGCTGCGCGGCGTGGACCCGGAGGTCGCGGCGATGCTGCAGAACTCCGTCGTCGCGCACCTCGACGTGCGCTACCGCACCCCGCTGACCCACCACGACAGCCCGCTGTCGGTGACGATGTGGCTCGAACGGGTGCGCACCGTGGACCTGACCATCCGGTACGAGGTGCGTGCGGCCGGCGCGGCCGCCGACTCGCGGCCCGCGGTCCTGGCCACCACCCAGCTCGCGCTGGGCGACCCGCACACCCAGAGCCTGCGCCGGCTCACCGCCGAGGAGCGCGAGCAGCTGGCACCGTGGGTGCACGAGGCCGGCAGCTGACCGCTAGCCCCTCGGATACGGCCAGGGGTTGAAGCGGCAGGTCTTGCCGTCCATCGGGACGACGCCCTCCGGGTCCAGCTTCGCGATGTCGTTGTTGGAGGTGCCGAAGGTCTGCTGCATCATCACCGGCGCGAGGCCCCCGTCCGCCTCGCACGGCTGGTGCTGCTGGTAGCCGACGGCGTGCCCGACCTCGTGGTTGATCTGGTACTGGCGGTACGAGCCGATGTCGCCCTGGAAGCCCACGGCGCCACGCACCCAGCGCGGCTCGTTGAGCACCACCCGGTTGATGCCCGGGTTGTAGCAGGACACCTCGAGCTGGATGTCGTACCCACAGGCCTCCCGGATCGACATCTGCGAGGTCAGCGAGATCCGGAAGGTGGGTTCCCCGCTGTCGATGCGACGGAAGGCGAACCGCTGGTCGTGGGTCCAGCTCTTCGGGTTGGAAAGGGTCTCGTCGACCATCCGTCCGAAGGACTCGTCACCACCGAAACCGGCGGTGTCGACGCCGTCCTCGACCTCGACCGTGTAGGTGAAGACCTCTTCCGCACCGTGGCCGACCTGGTCTCGGGTGCCCGGCACCACGTGCCAGGTGCCCGCGCCGGTCACCGTGAACGGGCCGCCCTCGGGCAGCGAACCGGACGGGATCGACTCCGCGAAGTTGCCGTCGGCCTTCGGCGGCACCCCGATCACGTCGGTGCCGTCGGTGCTGGTGCTGCGCGCGCCGAAGCCGGGGTCGACGGCCGCGGTCTGGTCGGTGACGACGCCGCCGCGGACGGCGTCGACGAGCACCAGCACCGTGACCACCAGCAGGATCGGGATCGCGTAGGCACGCCACCCGTACACGGCGACGAACTTCCCGAGCTTGCTCTGCTTGCGTGCCTGGCGTTCCGGACGGGGGGTCCGGGGCCGTCCGACGTCGCGGCTGGTGGGGTCCCACTTGGCCCGCAACGGCTGGTGCGAGCCCACCCGCCGGGCGTCGGCGTCGTCCGGATTCCAGCCCTCGTCGCGGTCCTCGTCCGGGTCGCCACCGTCGCCTGGACCAAGCGGGATGCTGCCCCGCAGCCGCGGTCCACCTCGATCAGTCACCCAGCCAGAATCTCACAGACCGCCGCCGGCGCCATCCGGCGCGCCGGATCCGGCCCGCTCCGCGGCACCGCGGAGCAGGTCCGCAATGGCAGCCGCGGACTCGACCGGCGCCTCCCGTTGAGCCATGTGCCCGACCCCCTCCAGCACCCGCAATCGGCCGCCGGGGATCGCCTCGGCGACCCGGCGCGCGAGCCCCACCCCGACCAGTCGATCGGCCTCGCCCCAGATCACCAGGGTCGGTGCGAGCACCGCCCGGGCCGCGCCCCAGTGGCGGCCACGACCTGCCGTCCAGCTGTGCAGCAACGAGGTGAAGGTGCGGGCGACCGCCACCGCCGACCACGACATGGCGGCCCGGTCCTCGGCCAACGTCACGTCCTGACCGAGCCGCACCGGGTCGATGCCGGACGGGTCGCCGCCCCACACCGCGGCGATCTCGGCCCGCACCTGCTGTTCCGCCGGCACGCGCGCCATCAGCCCCGCAGCCCAGCCGCCGAGGACCGGAACGGCGGGCAGCGACAGCGGCAGGTAGGCCAGCCGTCGCGGCTGCGGCCGCAGGTCCGGGAAGGCGGGCGAGATCAGTGTCAGCGTGCGTACGAGATCCGGCCGACGACCGGCGACCCGGACCGCGACCGCCCCGCCCAACGAGTTCCCCACCAGGTGCGCCGGGCCGATCCGTTCGAGGTACTCGATCGTCAGCAGCACCAGCCGGTCCACCGAGTAGTCGTCGTCGGCGGCCGGCCCGGAGTAGCCGTGCCCCGGAAAGTCGAGCGCGTGCCCGTCGACGAGCGGACTCAACAACGCCGCGAGGTCGGTCCAGGCGAGCGAGGATCCGCCGAGACCGTGCAGGTACAGGCCCGGCTCGGCACCCGCGCCGCCGGGAGTGCGGCGCACGTTCACCCGGTTCCCACCGAGCTCGATCTCGGTGGCCGGCCAGGGCGGCGAGCACTGGTCGAGGTCGCCGAGTCCGGGACCTGGAATACTCATCCGTACAGCATGCGCCATTGCGCCGTTGTCCCGGAGACCGTCCGGGTAGTCTTCGATAACTTTGTGCACCCGGTGCAGGGAGCAAGTTCACCACGGCACCAGCTGCGACGGTGACAAAGCAAGATGGGAACCACCATGACAGAACTCGCCGATCGGGCCACGTCCGATCGCTCCACCGCGCCTGCCGCCCCTGCCAAGCGCAGCACCCGGCTGCCGCGTGACGCCCGCCGACTGCAGCTGCTGCAGGCGGCCAGCGAGGTGTTCGTGGCCCGCGGCTACCACTCGGCAGGCATGGACGAGATCGCCGAGTGTGCGGGCGTCAGCAAGCCGGTCCTGTACCAGCACTTCCCCGGCAAGCTCGAGCTCTACCTCGCGGTGCTGCAGAGCTACGTCGACAGCCTGATCTCCGGCGTGCGACAGGCCCTGCGCTCGACCACCGACAACCGGCAGCGCGTGCGCGCGGCGGTGCAGGCCTTCTTCGACTTCGTCGACAACGACAGCCAGGGCTACCGACTGGTGTTCGAGTCCGACCTGATGGGCGACCCGCAGGTGCTCGCCCGCGTCGACCAGGCCACCGAGGCCTGCGTGGACGCCGTCTTCGACCTGGTCAGCCACGACTCGGGGCTGGACCCCTACCGGGCCCGGATCCTGGCCGTCGGCCTCGTCGGCACCAGCCAGTTCACCGCCCGGTACTGGCTGCAGGCCAACCGGCCCATCCCCAAGGAGGAGGCGGTGGACACCACCGTCGTGCTCGCCTGGGGCGGCCTGTCCCACGTGCCCCTGCACTCCTAGGCACCCGAGCACTCCTAGGCACTCGAGACACCGAAGGACACGAAGACGGGGCCCGGAATTGTCCGCGCCCCGTCTTCGTGTCCGGATCCTTCTCGTTCCGGTGCGACTAGCTGGTCGAGGCGAACCCGACCTTGCGGATGTCGGACGGGCCGATCTCCACGTATGCCACCTTGCTGGCCTGGACCAGGAACTTGCGTCCCTTGTCGTCGGTGAGCGCGAGCATCCCGGCCGAGTCGCCACTGAACGCGGCGGCCACCAGCGCCTCGACCTCTTCCGAGGTCTGGCTGCTGTTCACGTTGAGCTCACGCGGGCTGTCAGAAACGCCGATCTTGACCTCCACGGCCAACCTCCGAAATCTCGTGCCATCACTACCGCTGCCCAGGCTAGTGCAGCGACCGGGCCCGACGCGGCGTCCACGCTGTGCCGAGAGCGAACAGCGCGCGGCCGTGCGGGTCAGACCAGTCCGAGGACCGCCATCCGTTCGGCGTGCCGTTCCTGCATGCGGTCGAACAGCGCCGCGATGCCGTTGAGGTCGCCGCTGGCGGTGATCACCAGTTCCGTCAACGCCTCGCGCTGCGCCATCACGTACTGTGCCTGGGTGATCGCCTCGCCGAGCAGGCGCCGGCCCCAGAGCATCAGCCGGTCCTTGTCCTGGGTGCTCGACGCGACGGCCGCGCTCACCTCCTGCACCACGAACTCCGAGTGCCCGGTCTCGGCCAGCACCTCCCGCACCACGTCGGCCACCGACGGGTCCAGCGAGTCCGCGATCTCGCGGTAGAAGTCGGCGGCGATCCCGTCACCGACATGCGCCTTGACCAGGGCTTCGAGCCAGGTCGACGGGTGGGTGGCGGCGTGGAAGTCGTCGAGCGGCGTGACGAACGGCGCCATCGCCTCGTACACGTCGTGGCCGCGGGCGGTGATCGTCGTCTCGAGTGTCACGAAGTGCCGCATCTCCGCGCCCGCCATCCGGGCGAGCGCGACCCGGCCCTGCAGCGTCGGGGACATCCGCGCGTCCTCCGCGAGGCGGTAGAAGGCGGAGATCTCGCCGTACGCGAGAACGGCGAACAGTTCGCCCACTCCCGGGTGATCGGCGGCTATGGCTGGCGTCAACGAATCCGAGGAATTGGCTCCCATGCGGACAGCCTAGACGTACGGTTGCCCGCCGATTCCGCGGCGCGGCCACCCGACGCGCGGGTGACATTCGCCATGCATGCACCCGATCCGGCAGTGGCGCAAGTTACCATGGACGCGGGCAGCCGCCCGTTGCCCGCCACAACAGGGCCGACGAGTTCTCACCGGCGGCCCACAGATAATGTGCGCGCACCTGATCTCGAGGTCCCTTCCCGCGCCGCGCCGAGATCCCCGTGATCTCCCCGCTGGCAGCAGGAAGCGCGACTCACGGACGAGGGCACCGACATCGGCCGACACCCGGCCTGGCCCCCAAGCTCGTGCGCGCGTGCCAACGAGGAAGGCCAGACCCCTGAGCAAGATCACTATCGACCACGAAGACGACGCGACCGAAACAACGTTGTCCGCCCAGCTCGACGAGACGCACATTGCCCCCACCTTCGCCGAACTCGGCGTCCGCGACGAGATCGTCCGGGCCCTCGCCGAGATCGGCATCGACCGCACCTTCGCCATCCAGGAACTGACGCTGCCGCTCGCGCTGGCCGGCGACGACCTGATCGGCCAGGCCCGCACCGGCATGGGCAAGACCTTCGGCTTCGGCGTGCCGCTGCTGCACCGCATCGCGACCGGCGACACCGGGACCGCGACGCTCGACGGCACCCCCCGCGCGCTGATCATCGTGCCGACCCGCGAGCTGTGCGTCCAGGTCACCGAGGACCTGGTCAACGCGAGCAAGTACCTCGCGGCCGGTGACCGCAAGCTCGAGGTGCTCTCGATCTACGGCGGACGCCCGTACGAGACCCAGATCGCCGCACTCCAGAAGGGCGTCGACGTCGTCGTCGGCACCCCGGGCCGCCTGCTCGACCTGGCCAAGCAGGGCCACCTGATCCTGGGCAAGGTCGGCGTCCTGGTGCTCGACGAGGCCGACGAGATGCTCGACCTCGGCTTCCTGCCGGACATCGAGCGGATCCTCGGCATGGTCCCCACCAAGCGTCAGACGATGCTGTTCTCGGCCACCATGCCGGGCCCGATCATCACCCTCGCGCGCACCTTCCTGACGCAGCCGACGCACATCCGCGCCGAGGAGCCCGAGTCCTCCGCCGTGCACGACCGCACCACCCAGCACGTCTACCGCGCGCACGCGCTGGACAAGGCCGAGATGGTCGCCCGCGTGCTGCAGGCCGAGGGCCGCGGCGCCACCATGATCTTCACCCGCACCAAGCGGACCGCGCAGAAGGTCGCCGACGACCTCGCGGAGCGCGGCTTCTCGGTCGGCGCCGTGCACGGCGACCTCGGCCAGGTCGCCCGCGAGAAGGCGCTCAAAGGCTTCCGGACCGGCAAGGTCGACGTCCTGGTCGCCACCGACGTGGCCGCCCGCGGCATCGACATCGACGACGTCACGCACGTCATCAACTATCAGTGCCCCGAGGACGAGAAGACCTACGTGCACCGGATCGGCCGCACCGGCCGCGCGGGCCGCACCGGCATCGCGGTCACCCTGGTCGACTGGGACGACATCCCCCGCTGGCAGCTGATCGACAAGGCCCTCAACCTGGGCATGCCGGACCCCGTCGAGACGTACTCCAGCTCCGAGCACCTGTACACGGACCTGGCCATCCCGGCAGGCGCGAAGGGCACGGTCCGCCGGCAGAAGGCCGAGCGCGCCGAGTCCGAGTCCACCGACGAGACCAGCTCGACCGCGACGCGTTCCGCCGAGACGGCCGAGAAGTCGGAGCGGCCGCGTCGCGCCCACCCCCGCAAGCGCACCCGCGGCGGACGCAGCACCGACGAGACCAACGCTGCCGCAGCGGTTTCCGACGCTCCGGCCACGGACACCACCGCGCCGTCCGGCGACGGCACCGCCCCCGCTCGGCGTCGGCGTCGTCGCCGCAAGCCCGCCGCGGCGGCGGGCGCGGCCACCGCAGTCGCAGCCTCGGAGTAACCGACTGCCGATGCTCGCACCCGAGCGGCGCACCCGCGTCGACCTGTTGGCCGCCGGCGCGATCGCGCTCGTTGTGCTGCTCGCGGCCGGGGTGATCTGGCTCCGTAGCGATGCCCGGGGTACCACCTCGGTCACCGCGCGGACGCCGGCCACCCCGGCCGACTCGGCACTGTCCGTGCCCGAGTCCCTGACCGAGGCCTGGCGCGCCGCCAGCGGCGCCACCACCGCCCCGATCGTCGCGGGCGGTGCCGTCGTCACCGCCGACGACGGCACCGTCACCGGGCGCGACCGCGCGACCGGCGACGAGATCTGGCACTACCGGCGGGACATGCCGCTGTGCGGCGCGATCGGGGCCTGGAACACCGCCGTCGCGGTGTACCGGGACCGGTCCGGCTGCGGCCAGGTCACCCAGCTCGACGGCTCGACCGGAACCCGTGAGGCCCAGCGCAACAGCGAAGCCGACGACGTGGTGACGCTCTCCGAGGACGGCACCTACGCAACGGCCCGCGGCTCCACCCGGCTGGAGGTGTGGCGTTCCGACCTGGTCCGCACCCTCGAGTACGGGCGGGTGGCCGCGCCGGTGAACCCGAAGGCGCAGCCGCGCACCGGGTGCGAACTCCTCTCCTCCGGCTCGAGCAGCGGCCGCCTCGCGGTGGTCGAGCGGTGCCCGGACGAGGCGGCGGCCCGGCTGAGCGTGCAGAACCCGGCCCCCAAGGACAACACCGAGCCCGAGGAGTACGGCACCACCCTGCTCGACGACGCCGGCGAGGGCGTCCGGGTGATCGCGGTCTCCGGCGACCGCACCGCGCTGTACCTGCCCCCGGGGCCGGCCTCGGCTCCCGGCAGCGGCGGACGGATCGGGGTCTACGACGGCACCGGCGCGATCGTGGACCAGTTCCCGGTTGCCGGCGAGGTGTCCCCCACCGCTGTGGCCGTCAAGGTCGGATCCACCTTCACATGGTGGACCGGTTCACGCGTGATTGCTTTGCGCACAACAGATTTGACGCCGACCTGGACGTTCGACGGAGCGCTCGGCCCCGGCACCGCGATGGCCGGCCAGATCCTGGTGCCGGTTGCCGACGCCGTCGCCGTGCTCGACTCCGCCACCGGCGCCCAGATCCACCGCATCCCGGTGGACCGCTCGCCCGCACCGACCGGCGCGGGCGAACCGATCAGGTCCGCCGCGCTCGGGTCGCTGCTCCTCGAGCAGCGCGGCGACGAGGTCGTCGCGCTGCACTGAGCCGAGCCAAGCCCGAGCCAAGCCCGAGCCAAGCCCGAGCCGAGCCGCGAGCGCCGGCTAGCCCGCCGGGTTGAACGTCTCGAGCGCCGCGCCCGTGTCCCAGTGCGCCGTCAACTGCCGGGCCAACTCGCGATAAGCCTGCGCTCCCTTGGACTTTCGGCCGGCCAGTACCGTCGCTCCGGAGGCCGTCGCCTCCGCGAACTTCACGGTCCGTGGGATCGGCGGCGCCAGGACCGGCAGATCGTAGCGGTCCGCGACGTCGGAGAGCACGTCCCGGCTGTGGGTGGTGCGCGCGTCGTACAGGGTCGGCAGGGCACCGAGCAGCTGCAGGTTCGGGTTGGTGATCTGCTGGACCTCGCTGACCGTCCGCAGCAGCTGTCCGACGCCGCGGTGCGCCAGCGTCTCGCACTGCAACGGCACCAGCACGGCGTCCGCCGCGGTCAGGCCGTTGAGGGTGAGCACGCCGAGGGACGGCGGGCAGTCGATCAGCACGGTGTCGAAATCGCCGTCCAGCGTCGCGATGGCGCGCTTGAGCGCGAACTCACGCCCCGGGCGCATCAGCAGCACCGCCTCCGCGCCGGCCAGGTCGATGGTCGCGGGCGCCAGCGACAGCCCTTCGGAGGTCGGCAGGATCACCTCACGCAGGGACACCTCGCCGGTCAGCACGTCGTGCACCGACGACTCCAACCGGTCGGGGTTGTGCCCCAACGAGAAGGTCAGGCAGCCCTGCGGGTCGAGGTCGACCACCAACACCTTGCGTCCGAGCGCGGCCAAAGCCGCCCCCAGAGACGCCACCGTGGTCGTCTTGGCGACCCCACCCTTTTGATTCGCCACAGCGAGCACAGTTGTCACGGCTGTGATCTTTGCGCAATTCACGCCGGGTGGCGAGCGCTGGCACCTCACGGCCCTGGCATCATCGAGTCCATGACCGTCGCCGACCCCCGCATCGTCCTGCTCCGGCACGGCGAGACGGAGTGGTCGCGCACCGGCCGCCACACCGGCCGCACCGACGTCCCGATGACCACCGCCGGCCAGGAGCAGGCCCGGCGAGCGGGGGCGCGGGTGGCCGCGCTCGGCCTGCGTGACCCGCTGGTGCTCTCCAGCCCCCGGCAGCGGTCCGTACGGACGGCGGAACTCGCCGGTCTCGACGCCCGCGAGTGGGACGCGCTGGCCGAGTGGGACTACGGGCAGTACGAGGGCCTGACGACGCCGCAGATCCGCGAGCAGGTCCCGCAGTGGACCGTCTGGACCCACCCGTGCCCGGGCGGCGAGCCCGCCGACACCGTGGCTGCCCGGGCCGACATGGTGCTGGCCATCGCGCTCTCACGACTCGACGACCGGGACGTGGTCCTGGTCGGGCACGGCCACTTCTCCCGCGCCCTGCTGGCGCGCTGGGCGGGCCTGCCCGTCGCGGCCGGCAGCCGGTTCGGCATGTTCCCCGGCGCGGTCTCCGTGCTCGGTTTCGAACACGGCGTCCAGCAGGTCGTCTCCCACAACCTCACCTGACCCGGCGACCGAACAGCAGCCGGCACCCGAGCAGAAAGCAGGCAAGACATGATCCGGCGGGCCACCCCCGACGACGTCACGGCCGTCACCGGCCTGATCTACGACCTCGCCGAGTACGAGAAGGCCCGGCACGAGTGCACGGTCACCGAGGAGCAGATCGCCACGGCTCTGTTCGGCGACGCACCCGCGGCGTTCTGCCACGTCGCCGAGGATTCCGGCAAGGTGGTCGGGCTGGCCCTGTGGTTCCTGAACTTCTCCACCTGGGACGGCGTGCACGGGATCTACCTCGAGGACCTGTTCGTGCTGCCCGAGTTCCGCGGTGCCGGGCACGGCAAGGCGCTGCTGACGGCACTGGCCCGCGAGTGCGTGGACCGCGGCTACTCGCGGATGAGCTGGGCGGTGCTGAAGTGGAACACGCCGTCGATCGAGTTCTACGACTCGCTCGGCGCGCAGCCGCAGGACGAGTGGACCACCTACCGGCTCTCCGGCGCCCCGCTCGCGGCGCTCGGCGGACGCTAGTCGGCGTCCTTCTCTCCGAACTCCTCGTCGACCCCGTACGCCGCGGCCATCCAGCGGCTGGTCGGGCCGCTGAACAACAGCAGCAGCGCGGGCACCACCACAAGGCCCAACAAGGTGCCGTAGACCGGCTGGTCGGAGCCGGTCATCAACGACCACACCACCGGCAGCAGCAGCAGCTGGGCAAGCACGGCGAGGGAGCGACCCCAGCGGCGCCCCCGCAGCAGCGCGATGCCGCCGGCGAGCACACCACCGCCGAGGATGCCCGCCCAGGCGGCGGTGCCGTAGCTGCTGGCAATGCTCTGGTCGTGTCCCAGCAGGCCGCGCACGACCAGGATCGCGGCCAGTACCAGCGCGACGACCCCCTCCAGGGTCACCAGCACACCCGCCCAACGGACGGTGTTCGGCAGGACGGGTGAGACGGACGACGGTTGCTCGGACACGCGGCCAGCCTAGCCGGGCTAGGGTTGCTACCCGTGCGTGCGCTGCTGATCGTCAACCCCAATGCGACTTCCACCACTCCCGCGGCCCGCGACCTGCTCGCGCATGCGCTGTCGAGCCGGGTCGAGGTCCGGGTGGTGACGACCACACATCGCGGTCACGCCGCGGAGCTCGCGCGGCGGGCATCCCTCGAGGGCGTCCGGCTGATCATCGTGCACGGCGGCGACGGGACCGTGAACGAGGTGATCAACGGCCTTCTCGGCGTACCGGAACCCGACACCATGAGCGCGGTGACCTTCGGGCCGACGCCGCTGGTCGCCGTCGTGCCTGGCGGGTCCGCGAATGTGTTCGCCCGTTCCCTCGGCATCGACGCCGACCCGGTGGTCGCGACGAACCAGCTGATCGAACTGCTCGAACTGCGGGAGCGTCGACGCGTCGGGCTCGGCCACTGTGACGGCCGCTGGTTCACCTTCAATGCCGGAATGGGATTCGACGCCCAGGTGTGCGAGGCCATCGACGCGAGCCGCGCCAATGGGCACGCGGCGACGCCGGGCCGGTATGTCCGCACCGCCCTCCGCGCCTTCCTGCGCAACCGCCGCGTCGCGCCGACGCTGACGGTGCACACCCCGGGGCACGAACCGGTCGACGGCGTGCACTACGCCTTCGTGTCCAATTCGAGCCCGTGGACGTACCTGAATGCGCGGCCGGTCCGGGTCAACCCGGAGACCACGTTCGAGACCGGCCTCGGCGTCTTCGCGATGCGGACGACGAGCGTCACGACCACCCTGCGACTGATCCGGCAGATGCTGACCCCGGGCTCACAACCGAAGTCCCGCAAGCTTTTTCGGACCGACGATGTGTCCCGGGTGCGAATCGTCGCGACCGCGCCGATCGGCCTGCAGATGGACGGCGACTACATCGGGATGCGCAGCGAAGTGGAGTTCGTCTCGGTGCCGGACGCCCTGACGGTCATTGCCCCCAGCCGAGCGTGACGAGATTGCCCCCAGCCGGGCCTGACGGACTGTCCGACCGGACAAAGTTCAAAGGAAATTCTACGCTACTAGTGCATTACCGCCTCGCGCGGGGTAGAAAGTAACGCACACCACAGCTGCGGCAAACGTAGAGTGAGTTACCCCACGGAGTGGTCAAATTCTATTGACTTCCAGCGTGTTCGTGAAAGCATTCACAAGCAACAGCGTGGAAACAATGTCCACCGAGCGCATGAACGATGCGATACGAAACGAAGCGGTGCCGAACGCACCCGTGTAAAGGAGCAGAGCCATGGACTGGCGCCACAATGCAATCTGTCGCGACGAGGACCCGGAACTGTTCTTCCCCGTGGGAAACAGTGGCCCGGCCATCGCGCAGATCGCGGACGCCAAGCTGGTGTGCAACCGCTGCCCCGTGACCGCCGACTGCCTGTCCTGGGCCCTCGAGTCCGGCCAGGACGCGGGCGTCTGGGGCGGCATGGGCGAGGACGAGCGTCGCGCTCTCAAGCGTCGCAACGCGCGCACCCGGGCACGCAGCGCGGTCTGACCAGCAGTATACGAATGGGCCCGGCACCTGGTGGTGCCGGGCCTAAGTCGTCTCCGGGGCCCTGCCGTCTTGGTGGCTCAAACCGCCGGCGTTCCTCAGCCGGGGCCGCTCCTCATGACCGGCCGGCGCGTCGACCCAACGGCACCCGGAGCGACGCGTCGGTGCCGCTGCCCTCGGCCGGCTCCAGGCCCACCGATCCACCCAGTTCCGCCGAGACCAGGGTGCGGACGATCTGCAGCCCCAGCCGGTCGGAGCCTTCCAGGCTGAACCCCGGCGGCAGCCCCTTCCCGTCGTCGTGGATGACCACGTCCAGCCAGCGGGCCGAGCGCCGCACGATCATCGTCACGGTCCCCGGCACTCCCGGGTCGAAGGCGTGCTCGATGGCGTTCTGGACCAGTTCCGTCAGCACCATCACCAGCGGGGTGGCCCGTTCGGCCGGGAAGACGCCGAAGCTGCCCTCCCGTCGGATCTGCACGGGGCTCCCCACCACCGCGACGTCGGCCATGATCGGGGTGAGCCGGTCGACGACCTCGTCGAGGTTGACCTCCTCGTCGACCGACATCGACAGCGTGTCGTGCACCAGCGCGATCGAACTGACCCTGCGGACCGACTCGCTCAGTGCCTGACGGGCCTCTTCGTTGTTGGTGCGCCTGGCCTGCAGCCGCAGCAGCGCCGCCACCGTCTGCAGGTTGTTCTTCACCCGGTGGTGGATCTCCCGGATGGTGGCATCCTTGCTCAGCAACGCCCGGTCCCGGCGCTTGACCTCCGTGACGTCGCGGATCAGCACCACCGCACCCGACGGCTGCCCGCCCGGGCGCAGCACCAGGGTGCGCAGCAACACGGTGGCGCCCCGCGCCTCCACCTCCATCCGCTTGCCGGCCTTGCCCTCGAGCGCGCCGCGGATGTCGTCGGCGATGTACTGGGCGTCGAACGGGTCGGTGATCAGGGTCCTCATCACCGCCGGCAGGTCGCGGCTCTTCAGACTCGTCGTGGTCAGCCCCATCCGGTGGTACGCGGACAGCGCGTTCGGGCTGGCGTAGATGACCGTCCCGTCGGTGTCGAGCCGGATGAACCCGTCACCCGCCCGCGGACTCGACAGGATCTCGCTGTGCTCCTCGGGCGTCGGGAACGTGCCCTCGCTGATCATCTGGCACAGTTCCCCCGCGCAGTCGAGGTAGGCGACCTCGAGCGGGCTGGACTGCCGCTTCTGAGTGGGGTTGGTGTCGCGGCTCAGGACGGCGATGACCTCGCCGGCGCAGCGGACCGGCACGGCCTCGCGGCGAACCGGGGTCCCCTCCGCGGCGGGGTCGTCGTCGACGCGGACGATCCGCCACTCCTCGAAGGCCTGGCGCACGTGTGGGTGCTCGTCGTCCGAGACCACCGAACCGACGGCGTCCTCCGCGAAGGCGGTCGGCGCGGTGGTCGGCCGGCACTGCGCGACGCACACCACCTCACCCACGCCGGGCGCGTCCGGGTCGTCGCGGTCGGTGGCGACCCAGAGCAGTACGTCGGCAAAGGACAGGTCGGCCAGCAGCTGCCACTCCCCTACCACCCGCTGCAGGTGGTCCACCGCCTCGCCGGGCAGGTCGGTGTGCTCGGCCAGCAGGTCACTGAGAGTAGACATCGTCGAGTGCGTCGGGTCAGGAGATGACGGCGATCAGGTCGCCCTGCTGGATCACGTCGCCCACCGTCACGCCGAGCGAGGTGACCGTGCCCGGCACCTCCGCGAGCACCGGAATCTCCATCTTCATCGACTCCAGGATCACGAGGGTGTCACCCTCCTTGACCTCGTCGCCTTCGGCGACAACGACCTGGTAGACGGTGGAAACCATCTCCGCACGCACATCTTCCGCCATCGAGCACCTCGCTTGTATCGACCGTCAGTGAAGTACAGCCAACCACACGTGGGAGAATGTCCCGGAGCGAGATCTGAGGGAAGGAGACAACCATGGGTAAGCGTGGTCGCAAGAAGCGCAGCCGTAAGGGCAACAAGGCCAACCACGGCAAGCGTCCCAACGCCTGACGCGTCGTAGGTAGCAACACCCAGAAGGCCGGGGCACCGTAAGGTCGCGTCACCTGCCCTCGATTGGAGGCCCGTGCCCCTCTCGTCAACAACTATGGTCCGCCCCCGCCTGCGCCGCCTCACCGCGGCGGTGGCCACCGCCGCGGTGCTCGCCGGTGGACTCGCAGCCGGCGCCGGCACCTCGGGGGCCACCGGGTCGGCGATCCTTCTCGGCGAGGCCACCGGATCTGCCGACCTCACCGCCGGATCCTCCGGCCTGACGACCGGATCCACCGACCTGGTGGCTGCCACCGGGTCCTCGAGCAACAATCCCGACCTTCCTCGCGCCGCCACCCGCACGGTCGAGAACGTCTCCGCCACCCGGGAAGTGATCGGCGACAACACGGGCCTGCCCGGCGACACCGTGACCTACCGCACCACCGTCGCCGCGACGGCGGCACCGGACCGTCTGGTCACCCGGATAGCCGATCTGCCCAGCCACGTCCAGGTCTACGTACCCGGCAGCGCGAAGATCACCTACACCGCCGCCGACGGCACCCGGACGACCGAGGCCGTCACACCCGCCAGGACCACCTCGGCAGACGGCTTCGACTCCCTGGCGGCCTCGGGCCCCGGCTGGCCGATCTCCGCCGAGTCCGGCGCCACACTGGTCTACGAGATCACCTACCGGTGGACCGACAACAACGTCGTCAACCTCACGATGTTCCCCACCACGCGACTCGACACCGGCGTCGCCCTCGACGTCACCGGGCTCGGCACCGTCGGCTGGACCACGATGGGCGCCCTCGCCGGTTGCGAGCAGTACTGCGTGTGGAGGCTGTTCGACGCATTCGAGTTCATCGGCCAACGGTCCGGCAGCTGAACCACTGGGCATCGAAATGCCGTGATCCACAACGAGATTGAATGTCAGGGCACTACCTCATTTATCCAGGGCGGACCGCCTCGCGCAACTGCTCCACCGCCTTGCCGCGGGCGGACGAAGTGTCCCGAGGATGCGATACACGAGGGCCGGGGCACCGCTGCATGCCCCGGCCCTCGTCGTGTCTGCCGAACGGGCGGTTTCCTGACCAACGGTCGAGAGCGCACCAGACAACCGCCCGGTCGTGCGGCCGCGCGATTCCGACTCGAACCCCTCGCCCTTCCGCTGCCGAACGGAGATCCGATGCCCCGCCCGTCCCTGCTCACCCGCCCGACGGCCCGCCGCCTCGTCACAGCCTTGGCCGCCACTGGTCTGCTCGCCTCCGGCCTGGTCGCCGGCGCCGGTACCGCGGGCGCCATCGGCTCCTCGGACTTCGGCATCGGCGCCCCGAATCATCCCGAGCTGATCCCCACCGCGACACGCACCGCGGAGAACGTATCGGTCACCCGGGAGGTCATCGGCCCCAACTCGGGCTACGCGGGCGACAAGATCACTTTCAGGACGACGATCTCCGCTACGGCAGGGCCGGCCCGGCAGGGCAGGTCACCAGAATCATCGAACGCGAGCAACTCATGTTCTACGTCCCGAGCACGGCGAAGCTCACCTACACCGACGCGGACGGCACCCGGACCACCGAGGCGGTCACTCCGATTCATGTGGGCGCGACATACGACGGCGTCAGGCGAACCGACCCAAGGGGAATGGAGGTGTCGAGCGCCGGCTGGCCGATCTCCGCCGACTCCGGCGCCACTGTCGTCTTCGAGATCACCTACCAGTGGATGGATTTCAGCGGCAGGCCCTCCATGGGGGACGGGGTGACCTACACCGGCGTCGGTATCGACGTCACCGGGCTGGGCACCCTGGACTGGCCCCTGATGACCACCTCCCTCGGCAGCCTCCACAGGGGCCCGTTCGAGAGCTGACCCAGCCAGCTCCGGCTTCTGTCGTCTAAATACCGTTAGACACAACAGTTTTCACAATTTCCGGCCAGGCAGGACGGTCATCCATACGATGGCCACAGCATGGCCGGGGGATCAATCTCCCACCCCGGCTTGCGCCCCGAACTCACCCCAGAACGGAGACCCATGTCCTCACCGACCCGCCCCGCGGTCCGACGTCTCGCGTCGGTCCTCGCGGCCACCGCACTGCTCACCGGCGGCATCGTCGCAGGAACCGGCACCGCCGCAGCCAGCCTGCCCGTCACGGACGTGTGCGGCGGCTGCGGACAGCCGCCCGGATCCGCGGAAATTGCAATGCGGGAGGCCACTACAGCCGTTCTCAACCCGGTGCTGGTGCCGTTGCTGTCTGCCTACAAATCCATTTTCAACAACACAGGCTCACTAGCTGAATGACGAACGAGGGCCGCCCGAGACAGCTTCCCGGGCGGCCCTCGCCGTCGATGCGGAGCAAGGCGCCCGGATCGGTCGCGACCATGACGATGATAGTCATGGTTCACGGTCCATGCCGCCCGCCCTGTACCCGGCCCTTGATCGGTGAAATATCATTAGAAACAACAGTTTTCATATTCTACGGTGAGGCAGGCCAGCCATCCATACGATGGCCACAACGTGGGCGGGGGATCAATCTCCCCGCCCTGCCCCGCGTCCCGAGCTCACCCTAGAACGGAGACCCATGTCCTCACCGACCCGCCCCGCGGTCCGACGTCTCGCGTCGGTCCTCGCGGCCACCGCACTGCTCACCGGCGGCATCGTCGCAGGAGCCGGCACCGCCGCAGCCAGCCTGCCCGTCACCGACGATTGCGAGGGTCAGTACTACCCCTGCCACGGCCCACAAGGATCCGCGGAAATTGCATTGCGGGAGGCCACTGCAGCCATTCTCAACCCAGTGCTGGTGCCGTTGCTGTCTGCCTACAAATCCATTTTCAACAACACAGGCTCGCTAGCCGAATGACGAACGAGGGCCGCCCGAGACAGCTTCCCGGGCGGCCCTCGCCGTCGATGCGGAGCAAGGCGCCCGGATCGGTCGCAACCATGACGATGATAGTCATGGTTCTCAGTCGACGCCCCGCCCTGCATCCGGCTCTTGATAGGCGAAATATCACTAGACACAACAGTTTTCACATTTACCGACAGGGCAGGCCGGCCATCCATACGATGGCCACAACGTGGGCGATCACCCTCCCCGCCCCGGCCCGCATCCCGAATTCGCCTGAGAACGGAGACCCATGTCCTCACCGACCCGCCCCGCGGTCCGACGTCTCGCGTCGGTCCTCGCGGCCACCGCACTGCTCACCGGCGGCATCGTCGCAGGAACCGGCACCGCCGCAGCCAGCCTGCCCGTCACGGACGTATGCGGTGGTGATCTGTGCCCGCCGTCCGGATCCACGGCAGACGAAACGGAAGCCCTCAAAGCCGTTGTGACCCCACTGGCCCCGGCCTTGATGTACATCCTCGACCTACTCGAAAGTGTGGGCTCATAGCCGAATGACGAACCGAGGGCCGCCCGAGACAACTTCCCGGGCGGCCCTCGTCATGCGTTCCCCTACTGGTCGGGGTCGATCCTGGTGATGATCGTGGTGGTGCACAGCTGGATCCGCGAGCGCCCGCGCAGTCCGTCCGGGCGTAGCCGCATCACACCGACCACTTGGCGCCGCGGCACTACGCACGGCGAATAACCGTTTAACAGAACAATTTCCACGTTTCGTCACCGATCGGTCGCCGCTCCCATACGCTGATCCGCGCACAGTCGCGGACCAGCCGGAACGATTCGCCTCAGACATCGTGCTCCGTAGGGAAGTACTGGCCGCCCGCGCTCGACCACGGCACTCAACCCGAATCGGAGAACGCTGCATGCCCCTCGTCACCCTCACCCGCCTCGCCGCCGCCGCGGCGACGGCCACCGTCCTGCTTCTCACCGGCACCGGCGTCGCCGGTGCCGCCGGATCGGCAGACCTGCTCAACGGCCTCGGCTCCACGGTGAACAACCCCGACCTCACCACGACCGCCACCAAGGCGCACGGCAACCTCTCGGTTACCCGCGAGATCGTCGGCAAGAACACCGGGCACGCCGGCGAGACCCTCACCTTCCGCACCACGGTCTCCGCTGTCGACGGCCCCGCGCGCACCGTCACGCGCATCAAGGAGCTCATCGAGAAGCCGCACACCGGCACGCTTCTCACCGAGGTCTCGGGAAAGCTCACCTACACCGACGCGACGGGTGCACGGGTCACCGACGCCCTGGCTCCGTCCGGCATCGGCACCGTCACCGGGTCGTGGCCGGTCGACGCCGGCACGGGCGCCACCGTCGTCCACGAGACCACCTACACGTGGACCAACCCGACCGTGGGCCTCGGTCCCACGACGCCCTGCCCCGGCCCGTGCGTCGACCTGGAGGCCGTGAACAGCTCGGTGACCGTCGACGCCACCGGCCTGGGCACCCTCGACTGGAACCCGACCGGGGTACAGGCCGCCTGCATCCTCGACTGCTCGGGCCTCTGGCCGCTCGCCCCGATCCTCGTCCCCTTCGAAGCGCTCACCTCGCAGAGCTGACCCCCGCTGCCAGACGAGGCGAGGCGCCCGGATTCGTCCGGGCGCCTCGTCTCGCCGGTGACACCCGACCGACGGGTGACGCCCAGCCGTCCGGGGTCGATSCKGGTGAYGATCGTGGTCTGACGCAGCTGGATCCGCAGCCGGGCACGGGTGGCGTGGTCACACTCGTTGTCGAGCATCAGCCACACCTCCGCGAGACAGCCTCGACCCCCTCACCTGGGCCACGGCGAATCCGTCAATTCGCCCGCCCGACCATCGCAAACGGGCTAGCGTTCCACGCCGGAGCCGGGAGACCAATCGGTATGTTTCTGTGTCCCCGGCACCCAGCTCCCGACAGTCCACGGACAACCACTCACCCAGGAGAACCAGTGCCCCACACCCGCCGACGCACCGTCGCCCGCCTCGCCGTCACCGCCGCGGCCACCGCACTGCTCGCCGCCGGCGTCACCGGCATCGCCGCCGCCCAATCGGCCGACGCAGGGTCGGCCGCGGACACCATGCGCGCGACCACAACCCACGACAATCTCACCGTCACCCACGAAATCATCGGCAGCGACGTCGGATTCATCGGCGATCAGGTCCACTACCGCACCACAGTCTCCGCAACCGACGGCCCGGCACGCCAGGTTACCGGGATCGACGAATCCATCTGGGATCTGAAGGGCTGCTACAACACGTGGACGACGGCCAAGTCCGGAACCGTGACGTACACGAACGATTCGGGTGAGCGGGTGACCGAGTCAATGCCATATGACGACGGCGAGTACCCGGCGGCCGGGTCATGGACCGTCGACCCTGCAGCAGGAACAACCGTCATGTACGACACCGTCCGTGAATTCAGGAACGCAAGCGGAGGATTCGCCGTGGGCTGCGACTGGGCTGGTAACGCATCCCCGTCGAACATCAAGGCCTCGCTGTGGGTCCAAGCCGACGGCCTCGAGCCCCTCAAATGGTCCCCGACGGGCGTCACCGTGACCTGCGCACTCGCCTGCCAGCTCCCCGGTAGCCCCGCGGGCTCCGCCGAACTGTTCTTCGGGAGCTGAGCCCACCCACCCCGGGGGGGGGGGGGGGGGGGGGGGGGGGGGGGGGCGCAGCCCGTCCGGGGCGTGGTCGCCGCCGCACTTGCGGTTGACCAGCGACTTCACCTTCTCCTCGATGCCGTAGGCGGCCAGGCAGGACCCGCAGTCCTCGATGTGCCGTTGCAGCCGGGCGCGGGTGGCGTGGTCACACTCGTTGTCGAGCATCAGCCACACGTCCGCGATCACCGCGGAGCAGTCCAACTGCTCGAATTCGTCCTGCTCGCTCACCGGGACGCCTCCTGCTCCTGGTCTGTGGCCGACGCCGCGGCGCCGCTCCGGTTGAATCCACGTTCGCGCGCCACGTCGGCGAGCAGTCCGCGCAGTTGCTTGCGCCCCCGATGCAGGCGCGACATCACGGTGCCGATCGGCGTGCCCATGATCTCGGCGATCTCCTTGTACGGGAAGCCCTCGACGTCGGCGTAGTACACCGCCATCCGGAACTCCTCCGGCAGCTCCTGCAACGCGGCCTTGATGTCGTCGTCGGGCAGCAGGTCGAGCGCCTCCACCTCCGCGGACCGCAGCCCGGTCGAGGTGTGCTCGGCCGTCGCGGCGAGCTGCCAGTCGGTGATCTCGTCGGTCGGGTACTGCGCCGGCTGCCGCTGCTTCTTGCGGTAGGAGTTGATGTAGGTGTTGGTGAGGATGCGGTACAGCCAGGCCTTGAGGTTCGTGCCCGCCTTGAACGAGCGGAACGCGGAGTAGGCCTTGATGAAGGTCTCCTGGACCAGGTCCTCGGCGTCCGCCGGGTTACGCGTCATCCGGAGCGCCGCACCGTAGAGCTGGTCCAGCAGCGGCAGCGCGTCGCGCTCGAAGCGCGCGGTCAGCTGCTCACTCGACTCGTCCTCCGGACTGGCGTCGAGAACTGGTTCTGGCCGGTCGTCAGGCACGCTGATCCCTTCCATCGAGGTAGAGATCAAGGCTACCGCGGCGACCCGTAGGTCCGTGGGCCGCTCCTCGCACAACACCGGCACGTGCACTCCTTCGTTCGGTGACATCCCGTCGTGGTGACCTCGCCAGCTCGGTGACGCCACTTGCCGGGTGCAACGCCTCCCCCGCATCCCGTGTTCCCGGCGAACCTAAGCTGGCGCCATGGCAGGCTCCTCAACCCCCGCAACGCAGGCACTGACGAAGGCGAAGGTCGACTTCCGGGTGCACAGCTACCAGCACGACCCGTCCGGCGCCTCGTACGGCACCGAGGCGGTGGACGCGCTGGCCGGCCAGCTCGGCCTGCAGCCCGGCCAGATCTTCAAGACGCTGGTGGTGAAGACCTCCGACGGCGCGCTGGCCGTCGCGGTGCTGCCGGTCCCCGCGAAGCTCTCGCTCAAGGCCGCCGCGGCCGCGCTGGGCGCCGGCAAGGCGGTCATGGCCGACCACGCGGACGCGCAGCGGTCCACCGGCTACGTGCTCGGCGGCATCTCCCCGCTCGGTCAGCGCAAGCGGCTGGCGACGGTCGTCGACTCCTCGGCCGCCGACTGGGACCGGGTGCTCTGCAGCGCCGGCCGGCGCGGACTCGAGATCGACCTGGACCCGGCCGACCTGGTCCGCCTCACCGGGGCGGTGCTGGCACCGATCACCGCGGGCTGAGCCGGAATACCCGCCGCGCCCGCCACCGTTGCACTACTCAACGAACAGCACCGCAACGAACATCTCCACAACGAAAGTCGGTACCCACGTGAGTGTCCCCCTCTCCATCCTCGATCTGGCGCACATCGACGAGGGCGAGACCGCAGGCGAGAGCTTCCGCCACAGCGTGCAGCTGGCGCAGCACGCGGAGCGCTGGGGCTACAACCGGATCTGGTACGCCGAGCACCACAACATGCGGTCCATCGCCTCCTCGGCGACCAGCGTGCTGATCGCGCACGTCGCCGCGAACACCGAACGGATCCGGCTGGGCGCCGGCGGCATCATGCTGCCCAACCACGCCCCGCTGACCATCGCCGAGCAGTTCGGCACGCTCGAGTCGCTGCACCCCGGACGGATCGACCTGGGCCTCGGACGCGCCCCGGGCAGCGACCAGCAGACCATGCGGGCGCTGCGCCGCGACCCCAGCTCCGCCGAGTCGTTCCCGCAGGACGTGCTCGAACTGCAGGGCTACCTCACCGGACCGTCCCGGATCCCGGGCATCGAGGCGACGCCGGGCAAGGGCACGAACGTGCCGCTGTACATCCTCGGGTCGTCACTGTTCGGGGCCAAGCTGGCCGCGGCGCTGGGCCTGCCGTACGCGTTTGCCTCACACTTCGCGCCCAATGCCCTGCGCGACGCGGTGGCGATCTACCGGCGCGAGTTCCAGCCGTCGGCGCAACTGGCCGAGCCGCACGTGATCGCCGGGGTCAACGTGATCGCAGCCGACGACGAGGAGCAGGCCCAGTCGCTGTTCCTCGACGCCAAGCGCAAGCGCGTGAGCCTGCTGCTGGGCCGCGGCCGCCGGTTCACCCCGGAGGAGGCCGACATGATCCTGGAGGCGCCCGCCGGTCAGCAGGTGCTTCAGATGGCCCGGTACTCCGCGGTCGGGACACCCGACCAGGTTCGGGACTACCTCGACCGGTTCACCGAGACGGCCGACGCCGACGAACTGATGGTGGTGTCCTCGGCGCCCGACCGCGACGCCTGGTTGCGCTCCCTGGAGCTGCTGGCCGAGGTCAGCGGGCTCACCGCCGCCAAGGTCACAGCGGGCTGATCTGCTCCGAGGTCACAGCAGGCTGATCTGCTCGCCCACCGCCGGTCCCACCGGTCCTGCGGGGGCGATCAGGTCCGGTCCGTCGTTGGCGACGCTGTTCACCCGCTGCGAGACGCGCCGGATCTCGATGCCGGCCACCTCGGCGGCGGACGGCCCCGCGAGCAGCTCCGCGTCCGGCTCCGAGTCCGGGTCGAGCCAGCGGTCCCACTGCCCGGCGCCGAGCACCAGCGGCATCCGGTCGTGCACGCGCTGCAACTCCCCCACCGAATCGGTGGTCAGGATCGTGCAGCTGAGCAGCGGAGGTTCGTCCCCGCCGCCGGGTCCGGGGGGATGCCAGACGGACCACAGCCCGGCCGCGAGCAGCCGGGACCCGTCGACCGGGGTCATGAAGTACGGGACCTTCGTGACCTTCCCCGACCGCCCAGGACCCGACGGCCCGGCTCCAGCCGGCTCGGTGATCCACTCGTACCAGCCGTCCATCGGCACCAGGCAGCGTGTGCTCCGCAGCGCGGCCCGGAACGCCGGCTTGCTCGCCGCGGTGTCCGCGCGGGCGTTGATCAGCGGCGCCGACCGCGCCGGGCGCCGCCCCGGGGCACCGCCGGTGCCCGGCTCCTCGGCCTTGGTCCACGGCGGCACCAGCCCCCAGCGCATCCGCCGGATCCGCCGGGTCGGGGCGTCGTGCGGGTGCTCGTGCGAGTGCCTGCTCACCACCGCGAGGACGGGGTCCGTCGGCGCCACGTTGTAGTTCGCCGCGTTGTAGGTCTCGGTGGGCTCACGGCCCCCGCTCACGGTCTCGTCGATCGCATCCAACTCGACCGCCAGCAGGGCCGGGTCCACCGTCGTTGCATACCTACCGCACATGCCCACGCTCCCTCGCCCGCGACTGTTCCCACCCCATTGTGTGCCCGACCACCGACAGGTGCCGCACCACCGACACGTCCCGGGCGGCGATGCGGGAAGATGGAGCGCGTGAGCCTGTGGAGAGCACCCGTCGCCGAATCGCCCGTGCACGCGTCCGTGACGCTGCCGGGCTCGAAGTCGATCACCAACCGCGCGCTGATCCTGGCCGCGCTCGCCGACGGCCCGTCCACCGTCACCGGCGCGCTGCGCAGCCGTGACACCGACCTGATGATCGACGCGCTGCGCGCCCTCGGCGTGGGCATCGAGGAGTCCGGCGACGCCACCACGCTGCGGGTGACGCCCGGACCGATGGGTGCGGCCACCGTCGACTGCGGGCTCGCGGGCACGGTGATGCGGTTCCTGCCCCCGGTCGCGGCGCTGGCCGACGGCGTGGTGGCCTTCGACGGCGACGAGCAGGCGCGCAGCCGGCCGTTGAGCACCATCCTCGACGGCCTGCGCGGCCTGGGCGTCGAGATCGACGGCGACGCACTCCCGTTCACGGTCCGCGGCCGCGGCGCGGTGGCCGGCGGCGCGGTCACCATCGACGCGTCCGGCTCCTCGCAGTTCGTCTCCGGCCTGCTGCTCGGCGCGGCGCGGTTCGAGCAGGGCGTCACCGTGCACCACGACGGCGAGTCGGTCCCCTCGATGCCGCACATCGACATGACCGTGGAGATGCTCCGGCAGGCCGGCGTGCGGGTGCAGACCCCCGCCGACGGCGAGGCGAACACCTGGCGGGTCGCGCCCGGCCCCGTCACGGCCGTGGACTGGGTCGTCGAGCCCGACCTGTCCAATGCCACCCCGTTCCTCGCCGCGGCCGCCGTCACGGGCGGCGCGGTGAGCGTGCCGCTGTGGCCCGCCACCACCACCCAGCCGGGTGACGCCATCCGCGACATCCTCACCGCGATGGGCGCCGAGGTGTCCCTCCGCGAGGGCACTCTCACCGTCCGCGGACCGCGGCGCCTGCGCGGCCTCGACGTGGACCTGCACGACGTCGGCGAGCTGACGCCGACGGTGGCCGCGCTGGCCGCGCTGGCCGACGGCCCCTCCACCCTGCGTGGCATCGCACACCTCCGCGGCCATGAAACCGACCGTCTTGCAGCGCTTTCCGCCGAAATCAACGGACTCGGTGGCACCGTCACCGAGACCGCCGACGGCCTCCGGATCGAGCCGCGGGCGCTGCGCTCCGGCACCTGGCGTTCCTACGCCGACCACCGGATGGCCACCGCCGGCGCGATCCTGGGACTGGTGGTGCCGGGCGTCGACGTCGAGGACGTGGGCACCACCGCGAAGACCCTGCCCGGGTTCGAGAACCTGTGGGCGACGATGCTGACGCCGATCGGGGCACCGTCCTGAGCACCCGACGGTACGACGAGTCCGATGTCCGGGTGCGCCCGGGCAAGGGGACCCGTCCCCGCACCAAGACCCGGCCCGAGCACAAGTCGGCGGAGAGCGCGATGGTGGTCGCGGTCGACCGCGGCAGGTGGGGGTGCGTGCTCGACGGTGACCCGACCCGCCCGGTGGTGGCAATGCGGGCACGCGAACTCGGCCGGACCCCGATCGTCGTCGGGGACCGGGTCGGCATCGTCGGCGACACTTCGGGCCGCACCGACACCCTCGCGCGGATCGTGCGCGTCGAGGAGCGGGCCACCGTGCTGCGGCGCACCGCCGACGACACCGACCCCTACGAGCGGGTCGTCGTCGCGAACGCCGCCCAGCTGCTGATCGTCGTCGCACTGGCGGACCCGCCGCCGCGCACCGGATTCGTCGAACGCGCACTGGTCGCGGCCTACGTCGGCGGACTGTCCCCCATCCTCTGCCTGACCAAGGGCGACCTCGCCGACCACGCCGAGTTCGCCGCGGCCTTCGCGGACCTGGACGTACCGGTGGTGCTCGCGGGCCAGGACGACCCGCTCGAGCCCGTCCGTGAGGTGCTGGACGGCCAGCTCACCGCTCTGATCGGCCACTCCGGGGTCGGCAAGTCCACACTGGTCAATCGCCTTGTCCCAGACGCATTTCGGGCCACCGGCGTGGTCTCCGGGGTGGGCAAGGGCCGGCACACCTCCACCCAGTCCGTGGCGCTGCCGCTGCCTGCTCCCGACGGGGAGCAGGGCAACCGCGGCTGGGTCGTCGACACCCCCGGCATCCGGTCGTTCGGCCTCGCGCACATCTCGCCGGACGACGTGATGGGCGCGTTCACGGACCTGGCCGCGGCCATCGAGGACTGCCCCCGTGGGTGCACGCACCTCGGCCCGCCGGCCGACCCCGAGTGCGCGCTGGACCGGCTCGGCGGCGAGGCCGCACGCCGGGTCGGCGCTGTGCGCCTGCTGTTGGTGGCCCTCAGCACCAACGAGGCGTGGTAGCCGGGCCGCAAGATCACGGTCCGGCCACGTCCGGCTGAACGCCGACATCCGTTCGCGACCCTGTGCTTACACTGTACGAGCGCAAAATCTGATTCGAATCAGCTCACAGGTCAAGACATCTCGAGATCACCATCTCACCGTCAAGACACAAGGAGTTCAGATGAGTTCAGACATCATTCAGAACGGTTCCGACGCCGGATCGTCCATCCTCGGCGACATCAAGAGCATCCTCGGCACACTCTTCGACTTCGGATCGTCGGTCATCGGCTCCTGACACTGACGATCCCAAGCAACGAAAGCGCCCCGTCTCCACTGGGGACGGGGCGCTTTCGTGACCGACGTTCGTCACACCGACTGGTGGCTACACCAACTGCTTGCGCCGGAGTGCGCCCCGCAGGCCGCGACGCTTCTTGGCCTCGCGGATCGCGGTCCGCAACCCGCGGCTGCGACCGGTCTCCGGATCCACGGTCAGCACCGTCTCCTTGCCCTCCCACTTGCGCTCCGACGCCGTCTCCGGCGCGTCGTCCGTGGTACCGACCAGGTACTTGTTCGGCAGCGAGAGCTTCGCGATGGTCCGCCACGACTTCCCGTACTGCACCAGCAGCGGACCGGTGGTGTACGGCAGGTCGTACTTGTCGCACAGTTCCCGCACCTTCACCGCGATCTCGCGGTACCGGTTCGAGGGCAGGTCGGGGAAGATGTGGTGCTCGATCTGGTAGCTCAGGTTGCCGGTCATGAAGTCCATGACGCGGCCGCCGCTGATGTTCGCGCTGCCCAGCATCTGCCGCAGGTACCACTGCTCGTGCGTCTCGTTGTCGATGTCCGCCTTGGTGAACTTCTCCGCGCCGTCCGGGAAGTGCCCGCAGAAGATCACCGCGTTGGTCCAGACGTTTCGAATGACGTTCGCGGTGAAGTTCGCGGTGAGCGTGCTCTTCCACGCCTTGCCGGTCAGCGCCGGGAACACCACGTAGTCCTTGAGCGCCTGCTTGCCGATCTTCTCGAGCACCTCGTCGCGCTTCTGCTTGAACTCGACCATGTCCACCCGGCCCTTGGCGACCTTGCCGAGTTCGAGGTGCTGCGCGGCGATGCCCCACTCGAAGAACAGCGCGAGCAGCGCGTTCAACGGCACGTTCGCCATGTTGAACGGCTTCCAGCGCTGGTCGCGCGTCACCCGCAGCAGGCCGTATCCCACGTCGTCGTCCATGCCGAGGACGTTGGTGTACTTGTGGTGGATGTAGTTGTGGGTCTGCTTCCAGTGCGCGGACGGGCCGTTGACGTCCCACTCCCAGGTGCTCGAGTGCACCTCGGGGTCGTTCATCCAGTCCCACTGCCCGTGCATGACGTTGTGGCCGAGTTCCATGTTCTCGATGATCTTGGCGACGCCGAGCATGCCGGCGCCCGCCAACCACAACGGACGCTTGCGGCTGCCGATCAGCAGCGCACGGGCGCCGACCTCGAGACCACGCTGCAGCCGGATCGTGTTGCGGAGGTACTTGGCGTCCCGCTCGCCGCGCGAGGCCTCGATGTCGCGGCGGATCGCGTCCAACTCCCGGCCAAGGGCTTCCACGTCCGCCTCGGTGAGGTGCGCGTACTCCTTGATGTCCGCAATAGCCATCGCTGTTCTCCCGGCCGATAGACGTTGTAGTTAACGCCACTTACCGTACCGTAAGTTACGGCGCCGTAGGTTACGGTCGCCGAGAGTGTGACGTGGCTAACACCGCTCCGGGCGCGGGCCCCGCTCGGGGCGCCTACCGCCGACGCTCGCGCAGTTGACGCAGGGCGGTCCGCAGCCCCACCCGACGACCCGTGACCTCGGTCCGGAGCCGGTCGAGCGCCGCCCTGGCGTCGTCGAACTTGCGCTCGGACGACGTCTCCGGGGCGTTGTCGGAGGTGGCCTTGAGGAACCGGTCCGGCAGCGCCAGCTTGTGGATGGTCCGCAGCGCCAACAGGTACTGCTTGGCAAACGATCCCGTCGTGTACGGCAGGTCGTACTTGTCGCACAGCGCCTGCACCCGCAGCGAGACCTCGCGCAGCCGGTTGCTGGGCAGGTCCGGGAACAGGTGGTGCTCGATCTGGTAGCTCAGGTTCCCGCTCATGAAGGCCATCACCCGGCCCGACTTGAAGTTCGCGCTGCCGAGCATCTGCCGCAGGTACCACTCGGCCTTGGTCTCGTGGCGGTACTGCTCGACGGTGAACTTCTCGGCGCCGTCCGGGAAGTGCCCGCAGAAGATCACCGCATAGGCCCACAGGTTCCGGGCGAAGTTCGCGGTCGCATTGGCGGCCAGCGTGTGCTTCCACGCCGGTCCCGTCAGCACGGGGAAGAGCACGTAGTCCTTGACCACCTGCTTGGCGGCCTTCCCCCAGAACTCGCGGTTGATGTCGTCGACGTTGGCGCCGCCCCGCTTACGGTCCTCCTCCAGCGCGATCGACCAGTCGTGCATGGCGATGCCCCACTCGAAGGCGCTCGCGAGCACCACGTTCGCGACGGGCTGGAGCAGGTTGATCGGGCGCCACGGCACGTCCCGGGTCATCCGGATGATCCCGAACTGCACGTCGTTGTCCATGCCGACGACGTTGGTGTACGTGTGGTGCGAGTAGTTGTGCGCGCGCTTCCACTGCGAGGACGACGCGGTCATGTCCCACTCCCAGGTGGTGGAGTGGATCTCCGGGTCGTTCATCCAGTCCCACTGGCCGTGCACGACGTTGTGGCCGAGCTCCATGTTCTCGATGATCTTGGCCAGCGTCAGCATCGTGGTGCCGACCGCCCAGACCGGACGCCGACGGCCGCCGAGGAGCGTCAACCGACCGCCGAACTCGAGGAACCGCTGCAGCCGGATCACACCGCGGATGTACCTGGCGTCCCGCTCACCGCGTGAGTCCTCCACGTCACGGCGGATGGCGTCGAGCTCGTGACCGAGAGCCTCGACGTCCGCCTCGGTGAGATGTGAAAATTCTTTGATGTCCGAGATGGCCATCGCCAGGACCCTCCGTAGAGCTAGATCAGATCACCGGCGGGGTCACCGCGGGCTCATGGTTACAACGATAGACGAATCGGACACCGACGCCCCGGCCCAGTTCAGAGATCAAACGTGCAGTCGCCGGCGGCCGAGGAGATGCACGTCTGGACCCGCTCGCCCTCGCTGTGCTCACGGCCGGACCGCAGGTCCCGGATGTGACCCGAGACCAGCGGCACCACACAGGTCTGGCAGATGCCCATCCGGCAACCGAACGGCATCTGCACGCCGAGCTGCTCACCGGCCTCGAGCACCGTGGTCGCGCCGTCGATCTCCACCGAACGCCCCGACTTGGCGAAGGTGACGGTGCCACCCTGGCCTGCGGTGTCCGCACGCGGGATGGTGAACCGCTCGGTGTGCAGCCGGTCCGCGATGCCCGCCTCGGTCCACACCCGCTCGACGTCGTCGAGCATCTGGGTCGGGCCGCACGCCCACGTCTGACGCTCACGCCAGTCCGGGTACAGCGCGTCCAGGTCGGACAGCTGGAAGCGGCCGCCCGTGCGGGTGCACTGGACGTGTGAGACGAAACTCGGATGCGCCTCGTGCAGCTCCGCCATCTCGTCGCCGAACATGACGTCCTCGGCGGTCGGCGCGGAATGCACGTGCACCACGTCCGGCAGGGCGCCGCGACGGACCATCGCGCGCAGCATCGCCATCACCGGGGTGATGCCGCTGCCCGCGGTGATGAACAGGATCTTCGCCGGCGGCGGCTCGGGCAGCGCGAAGTTGCCCTGCGGGGCCGCCAGCCGGACGACGGTGCCCGACGGGACGCCGTTGATCAGGTGGCTCGAGAGCTGACCCTCCGGCATCGCCTTGACGGCGATGGTGATGCGTTTGTTCTCCCAGTTCGGCGGGGAGGTCAACGAGTACGACCGCCAGTGGAACCGGCCGTCGACCAGCAGGCCGATCCCGATGTACTGGCCCGGCTGGTAGTCGAAGTCGAATCCCCAGCCCGGCTTGATCACCAGGGTCGCCGAATCCGAGGTCTCCTTGCGGACCTCCACCACTCGGCCGCGCAGTTCCCGCGCCGACCAGAGCGGGTTGGCCAGGTGCAGGAAATCGTCGGGCAGCAACGGCGTCGTCACCCGAGTCACCGCCCCGCGCAACATGTTCAACGCAGGCCGGCGCGGCGCGGATACTTCCGCTGCCGGCCCCTCGAGCCACTTCCTCAGACCCATCAAACTTCCGTCCACTCGCCTAGGTTACGCAGCCGTAGGTTACCCGCTGAAAAGGCGAACTGTCACGCGGATCGTCAGAGCAGGTCCAGAAGGAAGGGCAGTTCCTGCGTGGCGTACCAGGCGAGCTCGTGATCCTCGGCGTCACCGAGCACGAACTCGGCGTCCGCGTCGCCCAGATCCGCGGCGTCCACCACCGCGACGGCCCGCTCGATCGCGGCCTCCGCCTCGGACAGGTCGACGTGCACCGACGCCACCATCGCCATCGTCACCGGGCCCGCCAGGCGCACCACGGCGTCGTCCAGGTCGGGCCGCAGCTTCGCGTCCTCGACGTCCGCCGCGATCACCGCCCGGCGGTGCGGGACGGCGGTCGACGCGTCCCCGGCCGCACCCTCCGACGGCTCCCCCTCCGGCGTCTCGGACGCCAACAGGCGCAGCGACGCCCGCGCGGCCTCCGTCATCGCCACCTCCGCCAGTTCGTCGTCGTCACCGGAGGCGTACGCCTCGCGCAGCGCAGGCGTCACGGCAAAAGCGGTGCGGCTCACCGGATCCAGCTCCTGCTCCGCCACCAACTTCTGCAACATCGCGATCGTCGCGGGAATGTAGACCCTCATCGACTGCACCCCTTACCCACAGGCATCCAACAGCTCCTCGAGCGACTCGTACAACAGTGCCGTCACCACCTCGACGTCGGACATGGCGTCGCGGTCGGCATTCAAACCGTAGTAGACGTGACCGTCGTAGGACGTCAACCCGATGCTGAGCGCCTGATTCTTGAGCAGCGGCGACACCGGGTACATCTCGAGCATCCTGGCGCCGTTGAGGTACAGCGGCGACTGCGGACCGGGCACGTTGGAGATCATCACGTTGAACATCCGCTGCGAGAGGCTGCTCGCCACCCGCAGCCCCATCGCGTGCAGCGTCGCGGGCGCGGTGCCCGACATCCGCACCAGGGTCTGCGCGGTCACCGTGCTGCTGGCCCGGGTGTGCGCCTCGGTGGCGTGCGCGATGTGCGAGAGACGCACCACCGCATTGGGCTCGCCGACCGGCAGATCCACCAGGAAGGAGGAGACCTTGCGCTCGGCGTTCTCCGGGACGTGTTCACGCTCGACCGGGTCGGCCTCCAGGTCGACCTCCTCCTCCGAGCCGTCGCCGGAGATGTAGACGGCCATCGGCACCAGCGCCCGCACCGTCGAGTACGCGGTCACCGGCTCACCGCGCGAGAGCAGCCAGTTCCGCAGCGCTCCCGTCAGCACCGCGAGGATCGCGTCGTTGACGGTGCACCCGAAGCGTCGGCGCACGCGCCGGTAGTCCTCGAGTTCGGTGTGGACCGTGGCGAACCGGCGGTTGCGCGAGATGGCCGCGTTCAGTGGGCTGGTCGGTGCCGAGGCGGTGGCCGTTCGCACCACGGCCGCGACGTTCCCGGCGACCTCGACCGCGCTGCCCACCAGGTCGCCGAGCGCCATCTTCAGCGTCGCCGCCCCCTCGCGTGGCCTGGCGATCATCTCCGCGACCGCATCGAGCACCAACTCTGCCTCGCGCGGCTCGCGGGTGGGCATCCACAACTCTTCCTCCGTCGGCCGCGGCGTGCTGCTCGGGTCCAGCAGCACCTGGCTGATCTCGAGCGAACCCTCGTCTCCGACCAGCGCCGAGTGGGACTTGGTGAAGATCGCGACCCGGTTGTCGGACAGGCCCTCGACGAGGTACATCTCCCACAACGGCCGGGTCCGGTCCAACGGCCGCGACGTCAGCCGTGCCACCAGGTCGTGCAGTTGAGCGTCGGAACCGGGACGAGGCAGCGCGGAGCGCCGCACGTGGTACGTGATGTCGAACTCACGGTCGTCCACCCACACCGGCCGCGCGAGCCCCAGGGCCACCTCACGCACCCGCTGCCGGTACCGCGGCACCAGCGGCAGTCGCCGCTCGACGTGGGTGAGCAACTCCTCGTAGTCGACGCCGGCCTCGGGGACCTCCAGGATCGCCAGCGACCCGAGGTGCATCGGCGTGCTGCTCGCCTCGAGAAAGTAGAACGACGCGTCTTGTGTGGTCAGCCTCGTGGCCATGTCAGTTTCCGTCCCCTGGTGCCAGATCGAACAGGATCCGCAGTTCCTCCGCGGTGCGGGCGGGGTCCACGTGGTGGACGGCCACCATGCCCGCGGCCACCGCGCCGCGGACGTTGACCGCCAGGTCGTCGACGAACACGCAGTCCGACTCGGCGAGCCCCAACCGCCGGGCCGCCAGCCGGTAGATCCGGGGGTCCGGCTTCTCGAGCCCGACGTCACCGGAGAGCAGCACCTCGTCGACCAGACGCCCGCCACCGAGACCGCGCAGCCAGTCCGCGCCGGGTCCGCCCGGATCGTTGCTCAGCACGGCCGTGCGCACCCCGAGGCGGCGCACCTCGGTGATGATCGCGCCCAGCCCCTCCCCGTCGGACCCGGGACCGACCAACACGCCCCCGCAGTCCAGCACCAACCCGTCCATGCGATCACCCTAGGGCCGCGACGCCGTCCGCGCCGTCGGCCATTCGCGTGCGGACGATCGAAATCCGTGTAATCCTGCTCACAGCCCGGCCTCTCCCCGGACTCGACGCAACAACCTGTCGACGCACCCACCGGGAGAGGACCCCATGACGCACCCCGACACGAGCCATCCACGCCGGCACGAGCCGCCACGCAGCTTCCTGGCCAGGGCCCCGCAGTGCGAGCCGGCGCCGCACCCCCGGGCGATGGGGCCCGCGCCTGCCGCGCCGTCGGCCGCGGCGCACACCGCCTCCCACAGCGGACGTTCGCCGGCCCGGCGAACACCACCGCCCGGCGCAGACCCGGCAGCGCACCGGTTCGCCGAGACGGCCCTGCGGCTGGTGCTCGAGGTCCTCGACCGACGCCGCCAGCCGCCCCAGCTTCGCGCCGTGCTGTCCCCGGCGGTGGTGGACCTGGTGGCCGCATTGACCCACGCCACGCCGCCGGCGAACCGGCTCGGTGGCGCGCAGTTGCAGCGGGTGCACCTGCGCCCGAACGGCCCGGACGTCGCCGAGGTGTTCGGCACCTACGCCCGCGGCGACCGGGTCTTCGCAATCGCCGGCCGCGTCGAACGCACACCAGCCGCCCCGCAGGCGCGGGGCGGCTGGTGTGTGACGTCGCTACAGGTCGGTTGAGCTACTTGCGGCGCTTGGCCTGACGACGCTCGCGGCGGCTGCCGTCGGCCTCGGGAGCGGCGTTGCGGACCTCCGCCTTGCCGCCCTCGTCGGGTCCGGAGAACGTCAGCCGGGTCTCCTCGGCTGCGTCGAGGCCCTTGGCACGCAGGGCCGCGGGTGCTGCCGACCGGGCCGACTCCTGCGCGTCCACCTGGGTGGGCAGCGGGGCCGGCGCGCTCTCGTTGCGGGCCGCGGCGGCGGCGTTGGTCCAACCCGACTGCTCGGGCGCCGGGGCCGCCTCGACCTGCAGGTTGAACAGGAAGCCGACCGACTCCTCCTTGAGGCCCTCGAGCATCGCCGAGAACATGTCGAAGCCCTCGCGCTGGTACTCGACCAGCGGGTCCCGCTGTGCCATCGCGCGCAGGCCGATGCCCTCCTTGAGGTAGTCCATCTCGTAGAGGTGCTCGCGCCACTTGCGGTCCAGCACGGAGAGCAGCACCCGGCGCTCGAGCTCACGCATGCCGTTCTCGCCGGCGATCGCGTCGATCTGCTGCTCACGGTCGGCGTACGCGGACCGCACGTCGGCGAGCAGCGCCTCGCGCAGCTCGTCGCGGGTCAGGTCGCCCCGCTCCCCGATCTCGGTCTCGCCGGCGAGGTCCTTGTAGTCGATGCCGACCGGGTACAGCGTCTTGAGCGCCGTCCACAGCTGGTCGAGGTCCCAGTCCTCCACGTAGCCCTCGGCGGTGGCGCCGTCGACGTAGGCAGTCACCACGTCGGTGATCATGCTCTCGACCTGGCCCTCCATGTTCTTGCCCTCGAGGATCTGGCGACGCTCCTCGTAGATGACGGTGCGCTGCTTGTTCATCACCTCGTCGTACTTGAGGACGTTCTTGCGGATCTCGAAGTTCTGCTGCTCGACCTGGGTCTGCGCGCTCTTGATGGCCTTCGAGACCATCTTGGCCTCGATCGGCACGTCGTCGGGCAGGTTGAGCCGGGTCATGATCGACTCCAGCGCGGCGCCGTTGAAGCGGCGCATCAACTCGTCGCCGAGCGAGAGGTAGAAGCGGGACTCGCCCGGGTCGCCCTGACGGCCGGAGCGGCCGCGCAGCTGGTTGTCGATGCGCCGGGACTCGTGCCGCTCGGTGCCGAGCACGTACAGCCCACCCGCGGAGCGCACGGTCTCCGCGTCCGCCTTGACCTGCCGCTGCACCTCGTCGAGGGCCGGCTCCCAGGCTGCCTCGTACTCGTCCGGGGTCTCGACCGGGTCCAGCCCCTGCTTGCGCAGGTGCAGGTCGGCGAGGATGTCGGGGTTGCCGCCGAGCACGACGTCGGTACCACGACCGGCCATGTTGGTGGCCACGGTGACCGCGCCGGTGCGGCCGGCCTCGGCCACGATGGTGGCCTCCTGCTCGTGGAACTTGGCGTTGAGCACGCTGTGCACGACGCCGCGCTTGGTGAACTGCTTGGACAGGTACTCCGAGCGCTCGACGCTGGTGGTGCCGATCAGGACGGGCTGGCCCTTGCCGTGGCGCTCGACGACGTCGTCGACGACCGCCGCGAACTTCGCCTCCTCGGTCTTGTAGATCAGGTCGCCCTGGTCGACGCGGACCATCGGACGGTTCGTCGGGATCGGGATGACGCCCAGTCCGTAGGTCTGGTGCAGCTCGGCGGCCTCGGTCTCGGCGGTACCGGTCATGCCCGAGAGCTTGTCGTAGAGGCGGAAGTAGTTCTGCAGGGTGATCGTGGCGAGGGTCTGGTTCTCGGCCTTGATCTCGACCTTCTCCTTGGCCTCGATCGCCTGGTGCATGCCCTCGTTGTAGCGGCGGCCGACCAGGATGCGGCCGGTGAACTCGTCGACGATGATGACCTCGCCGTCGCGGACGATGTAGTCCTTGTCCTTGGCGTAGAGCTCCTTCGCCTTGATCGCGTTGTTCAGGTAGCTGACCAAGGGCGAGTTCGCGGCCTCGTACAGGTTGTCGATGCCGAGCTGGTCCTCGACCAGTTCGACGCCCGCCTCGTGCACGCCGACGGTGCGCTTCTTGATGTCGACCTCGTAGTGGACGTCACGCTTGAGCAGCGGCGCGATCCGGGCGAACTCGCCGTACCACTTGCTGGACGCGTCGGCCGGTCCCGAGATGATCAGCGGGGTACGCGCCTCGTCGATGAGGATCGAGTCGACCTCGTCGACGATGGCAAAGTTGTGGCCGCGCTGCACCAGGTCGTCGAGCGAGTGCGTCATGTTGTCGCGCAGGTAGTCGAAGCCGAACTCGTTGTTCGTGCCGTAGGTGATGTCGCACGCGTAGGCGACGCGGCGCTCGGCCGGCGTCATCCCGGACAGGATCACGCTGGTCTCGAGACCGAGGAACCGGTGCACGCGGCCCATCCACTCGGAGTCACGCTTGGCCAGGTAGTCGTTGACCGTGACCACGTGCACGCCGTCGCCGGAGATCGCGTTCAGGTAGGCCGGCAGCACACAGGTCAGGGTCTTGCCCTCACCGGTCTTCATCTCGGCGACGTTCCCGAGGTGCAGGGCGGCGCCGCCCATCACCTGGACGTCGAAGTGCCGCTGCGAGAGCACCCGCCAGGACGCCTCACGGGCCACCGCGAAGGCCTCGGGCAGCAGGTCGTCGAGGGACTCACCCGACGCGTACCGCTCCTTGAACTCCGCGGTCTTGGCGCGGAGCTCGAGGTCGGTCATCGCCTCGACTTCGGGCGAGAGGCTGGTTACGTGCTCAGCGATGTGCTTGAGCCGCTTGACCATGCGACCTTCACCAACACGGAGCAGCTTCGACAGTGACAGCGACGGCACGGGCTTGAACGTCCTCAATCTCGGCGGGCAGGTCTCGACTCCGCAAACGGAGCAACTGACTACACAGTAGTTCCGGTCACAGAGAGGATCCGGCCGAGGGAGTTATCCCCCGACCGGATCCCATGGTAGGCGCTCTCACGATCCGTGGAGCAGAACGACCGTGTAAGCGTGCGTCAAGCAGGGTGTGTCAGGCGAGCCGGATCAGCCCGTAGTCGAACGCGTGCCTGCGGTACACGACGGACGGACGGTCGGTTTCCTTGTCGTGGAACAGGAAGAAGTCATGTCCGACCAGTTCCATCTCGTAGAGCGCGTCGTCGACGGACATCGGGGCCGCCGAGTGGATCTTGGTCCGCACGATCTGCCCCGGGCCCGGCGGATACTCCTCCGACTCGAGGGAGATGTCGGGCGAGATGGCCAGCGAGTCGTCGGCGGCGAGCTCCGCGGTCGCCTCCGCGACCGAGACGGGCGTCTTGTCGCCGTAGTGGACGCGGCGGCGGTCCTTGGTCCGGCGAAGCCTGCTCTCGAGCTTGGCGGTGACGCTCTCGAATGCGGCGTAGAAACTGTCCGCGGAGGCCTCGGCCCGGGCGACCGGGCCCTTGCCCCGGGCGGTGATCTCCACTCGCTGGCAGTTCTTGGCCTGCCTGCGGTTCCGTTCGTGTTGGAGTTCGACGTCGAAGTGGTAGATCGTCGGGTCGAAGCGTTCGAGTCGTGCCAGCTTCTCCGAGACGTAGACGCGGAAATGGTCGGGGACCTCGACGTTGCGGCCCTTCACGACGATTTCGGCTAGCGGGCCCTCGGGTTGCCCGGTGGTCTCTGCAGCGTCTTCGATGAACACAGAGGCTGTTGAAGGGGTCGTCACGCGTACCTCCAAGATACGGCCGAGCCACAGATGATGACTGTCGGCGGATGAGCTACGCCGGGAGGGGAACCGCCCGACGCCAGGATTTGCGGTATCACCTCCACCAGTTCGTCGGTTGTGTTGGCGACGCTAGTACGAGTTCGGCGGGAGTGCCAGCATTAACGTCGCGTTTCACTCAAGCGGCCGCAATCACCAGCACCGCGGCCACCCGAACCCGCCGCGTCGCGAGGGCCCGGACGGACTCCGCGGCCGTCGCGCCGGTGGTCAGCACGTCGTCGACCAACACCACGCAGTCCCCCCGCCCGGTCCGCGGCGCCGGCGCCACCAGGATTCGTCCCGACAGGTTCTCCACCCGCGCCCGAGCCGACAGCCCCACCGAATCGCGAACTCCCCGTGCATATTTCAGAAACTCCGCCACTCGGACCGGTTCCGGCCGCAGCGCCGACGCCGCCGCGCCGACCGCGGCCGCGACCGGATCCCCACCGCGCGCACGGGCCGCCCGCGGCCGGCTGGGCGCGGGTACCAGGGTCAGTGCGGCCAACTCCGCGGGGTCGATCTCGCCGAGTTCGCGCAGCCGACGCACCGCCGTCGCCAAAGCCTGCCCCAGCGGGACCGCGAGGTCACGTCGGCCACGCTCCTTCGCCGCGATCACCGCCGCCCGGCGGGCCCCGACGTAGCTGCCGACCGCCCAGGCGGGCACCCCCGGGTCGACCCTCGGGGACAGCGGTACCGGCCCGGCAGCCAACGCGACCCGGCACCGCTCACACCAGAGCGTCCCGACGGCCCCACAGCCGCCGCACTCACGGGGCAGGACCAGGTCCAGCAGCGCACGCACCCACGCAGTGTGCGCCCGCCCACCGACAGCCCAGGGTGTGACTCCCGATCCCACGAAACGGGGATCGGGAGACATGCCCTAGCTGTACCCGGCCAGGACGTTGGTAACAGGCGTGTCGGCTTGATGTGAAGAGAACCTCCGGTTGAGGTGTGGCTTGTCGAAGGCCCACTTCCCACCGGAGGTTCTCGTGTCTCACCGTAATGCCCGCACCACGTATCTCGGGAGAA